>JBEIPV010000007.1:0-57838 GCA_040376855.1 Bacteriovorax sp. | reverse complement strand
CCTACCTGAAGATCGTAAACACTTTCTTTTCCTTTAATGATGTTGTTTCCATTAAAGCTCGTTGATGCTGTCACTCTTTCAACTTCATTTTTTAATTGTTGAAATTCAGCATCAATAACATTTCGTTCTTCAGATCCCAGAGTGTCGTTAGCGGCCTGCATAGCAAGTTCACGTAAACGAATCCCCATTCCTTGCATAACTCCTAAAGAGCCTTCTGCAACTTGCATAAGAGAGATTGAATCGTTGGAATTTCTTTCGGCCTGATAGTTACTGCGAATTTTTGATCGCATCGTTTCTGAAATCGCAAGCCCTGCAGGATCAATAGCAGATCTAACAATACGATCACCAGAAGATAGTTTACTATCCTCTGTTGCCACCTCTTCAGTATGTTGTTGCACATACCTTTGAGCTGTCATCGAATTTAAATTCGTTGATACTCGCACGTTAAATCATCCTTGAAGACACATTACTAAGGTTTCAACCGTGAAACCTCAGTAACTTATCGGCAAGAATTTCTATAACTGAATAATTTGCCTATTTATTTAAATAGCTGAGCGTAGCACTCAAGAAGTTTATCGTTTACATTTTTGCGATGAAATTTTTGAACGAAGTCATATCCCTTAGTAATCATTGTTTCTTGTAAGCTCACATCGCTTAAAACACTTAACATTTTCTTCGAGATATCATCCACTGATAGTGGATCAATATAGGCGGAATCAGGCCCCGCGCTCTCTGGAAAACATGATCCATAACTTGTGATGACCGGAGTTTTAGAAAATAGTGCCTCAACAATCGGAAGACCGAATCCTTCAAAGTGTGAGGGAAAACAAAAGAGATCTGCAGTCTGATAAAAGAGTGGCAGCTCATCAAAAGGAATATTTGAAAGAAAAAAGACACGATTACTTAGTCCTAAATCTAAAACTTTTTGCTTACAACTCTCCAGGTACTTTTTCCCGTTCCCGATCAAAATAAGGTTCTGCTCTACATGATTAGCAATTTTAGCGAAGGCCTCAATTAAAGCGAGTTGATTTTTTCTTTCTTCAAAAGCACCGACAGTTAAAATAAACGGACGGTCAAATCCATACTTTGCCATTAATGCTTTTTGGTGAGAGAACTCTTTTAAGTCATAAAAAACCGGATCACAACTCTGATAGTGAACCAGGATTTTCTTTTCATCGACTCCAAGAAACTCAATTAAGTCTCTTTTCGTCTGCTCACAGATAGCAATAACCATATCTGCATTTTTACATGCATAACTAAATTTCTTTTTATAAGTAATGCGGTCAATAAAAGGAAAAAACTCTGGGTATCTTAAAAAAATTAAATCGTGAATCGTCACAACAGACTTGCACTTCACTCCCTCAATTCCTACCGGGATTTCATGAGAAAGCCCATGGTACAAATCGAGGTTATCTTTCTTGAGATCATTAACAATTGAAAAAGATCTCCAAAGAGAAGGAATTTTTTGTTCGATGATATTTTGTGGTTCACGAAGATTCAGGCGCGGGTTTTTATTTTTTTCTAACCAGCGAAGAGCTCTGGCATCTTTTACAGGTGGTGAATAAAGAAAAACTTCTTCAGATGAATAATCAAGCAGTCCCTCAATTAATCCACGAGAGTAATTTCCTAGACCACGAAAATTTTGAGTAGCTCTTTTACCGTCGAAACCAAGGCGCATGAGAGAATCCTACGAAAGTCATTTAGTTTAAAATCCCAGGTTGAATTTTATACTAAAACTAACTGAACCTGCTAGGGCCATCGTGCTCTTTGGGACGGAATTAATGACAATCTTCGGCTGAAGCTTAAGTTTTGGATTATTTTTTATCAATTCTTTCCAGTTTATGTTCTCAATGTTGAGATTTAAGCATCTACCTTCACACTCTAAGTCATTTAGCTTTTTATCAAATGACACAAGCTTGATGATGGTCGTTTCAGTAAAAGGAAGGTTTGGTTTACTGTCATCTATAATGGCGTACACTTCAATCTTTTCAATGAAGCCTAAAGAGTCTTTCTTTTTAGCATTATCAATATGCAGAATTAATGAATCTAAACGAAGCCAGTCAATAAAAGTAAAATCCACTTCACTCATGCTGCTGTTAAGATCCACTTCAATAGGATCAACGTCCAACTCCATCCCACCTTTAGTCGAAATTGTTGTATTAGCGAGAACAAAGGCTATCGATTGAAAAAGCTTTCCAAAAACCGGGAATTTTCCTGTGTTTCTGGCAAACTCATCAATCTGAGTGGCATCGACTTTATAAGAAAAGTTAATAGGTTGATCGTTTCTTAGTTCATTGACGGTTTTTGCTGTCACCATTGGAGTCAGTTTCTCTTTCCCACAAGATGTGAAGGCCAGTGCGCCCAAAAGAATGAGGATTATTGAAACTGTTTTTTTCATTGACCAATTTATAGCATGTGTAAACTTTTTGTGGGGTGGGCCTGTAGTTTTTTCACTAAATTCATTATCTTTAACAAGGTTTTTTGAATTCCGATAGAATCCCTTACAAATGAAAACAAAACTGCTTACCATTCTTGCCTTGGGCATGCTTCCTATTGGAGGCCTGATGGCGGCGTCTTACGACACCCTCCCAAAACACGTTAACACACTGGTGTTTAAGCAAGTTATAGCGTCTAAAATCCAGTCTGAGTTCAATGAAACTGGTGAAAATGAGACCCTGAATTTAAAAGAAGAATTCACTTCCAGCCGCCTGGAAGATATCAGCTCTGTTATTAAGACTTATTTCGAGGAATTGCGTGCCATTTCTCCAGACGCTTATAAAAACTTCTCTTTAGGGGAGTTTTCGGCCAATGTGGCCGCGGACGTAAATGCCCAAGGGATAGGTTATGGTTTTGGAATCACAGACCGCCTGACGGTTTATGGATCCCTTCCTATTTATCATATCCAGACTGAGATCAAGTTCCGCCAGACGAAGGCCTCTAACCTGGCATCAGTTCAGGCAACAATTAGAAATGCCAGCCCGGATTCGGCCCTTGGTAAATTCGTTAAAGACTTAACTTTGCAGCTGCCAAATACTAATGAAGAACTGCTTCAGTCTCTAGTGACAAACTACTATGGATATAAGCCTATTGGTAAGTGGGAAAAGGACGCTTTAGGGGACGCTGAAATTGGATTCATTTACCGCCTGACAGATTTTTCTGATCGTGGTGTTGCTGTTTCTGCCGGGGCCGTTCTTCCGACAGGTTCTGCTGATGATCCGGACTCTCTTCAAGACGTTTCGACTGGTGACGGTCAGTATGATGGCTTCGTTGAAGTTGCCTCTGGGATTTCATTCTTAGATAGTTCATTACAATTTGATGTTAAAGGCCGCTACACATATCAATTCGAATCTCAAAAAGAAGTGAGATGGATTGAAGATGCCAATCTACCTTTAGCAAAAACTAAGCGCACGGTTAACCAAAAGCTTGGCGATAAAATCGATGCGAGTTTAACAGCAACTTACTACCCTACTTACTGGATGAATTTAAGCTCTTCATACATGATGGGTTCAACTGGACAGACTAACTATTACGACATCACAGATCCGGATGTTAAGAAGGCCCTGGAGGCCGATACGAGTTCAAGTAGTCAGTGGCTTAAAATTGGAATTGGTTTTTCTACAGTTGAAGCTTACAAGAGAAAGAAATTTGATGTTCCAGTTGATATTGGTATTTCAGCTCAACGCCTGCTTAATGCAAAAAATACGGCCAGCTATGACCGTATTGATTTAGATTTTAGATTGTATTTTTAGTTTTTTTGTCTGGAGAACTCTTAATTAATAAGTAAAAATGCTTCGCATTTTTTCGCCAGACTACTGTATATAAGAATAAAAAATCTTCCCATTCTCTTCGCTGACTAATTTATAAGGATCATCCTTAATTAAGAGGCATCCATCGAGATCGAAATAATCAACACCGCCAGCGATGTTAAGTGCGCTGGATATTCCCAGACTTGTTTCAACCATACACCCAAGCATCGTTTTTAATCCAAGAGCTTTTGCCTGTCTCAATTGCTTAATGGCACGAAGATAACCTCCGGCCTTCATCATCTTTACATTCACGGCATGAAATCTCTCAACGTGATAAGAGTTCACCTCTTCTTTAGTCACTGATTCATCGGCCATCAACATAACGTTAGCGTGCTTTTTTAATTCCAGCGCTTCATCATGAAGTCCACTTGGGAGCGGTTGCTCTAAAAATTCAATGCGGTTGACCTGTGGGAATTTTTCTAAAAATTGTAAGGTCTCGCGGGCCGATTCAAAAGATTCATTGGCATCAATTCTTAACGGAACATTGGTCAGTCTTAAAACTTCTGCACAAAAATCCTGAGCAATCTCGCGATTCACTTTTACTTTTAAAACTGAAAATCTTTGTAGATTGTTCTCTTTGATAAAACTTTCAATTTTTCCGATTTCCATAATAGGAATTGAAAAAGAAGTTTTAACACTTGCCACTGTATTAGTTCCCATTAATTGCGGGACAGTCTTACCTGACAAAATTGCTACATAATGAACGAAGCACGACTCAATCCCAAACTTTAAAGATTGCGGCAGATCCGTTGTTTCCAGATAGGCCACAACACTTTCCACTCCATTAAAATCCTGAGGTGCATTGTTTCTAAATTCTTCAAATTTTTCAATAATCAGCTCACGGCTCTCGCCGTATCTGACATTGAAAGCAACTTCGCCATAAGCTTCAATAGATCCATTTTTAACTTTTACGATAAAGTTCTTTTTAGTATCTGAGCTATTTCGTGAAATATTCCAGGTAAACTTTAAAGGAAGTTCTATTTCTTTTATTGACCAGGTAAACATTTCGCCACTCTCGCATTAGTAATTTTTATTAAATTGGATAACAAAACAATGATACTATAATTTATGCCTGTTAATAAAGATATTATCATCCGTGTGGTTTTAGGCCTGTTCATATTTGTCATGTTCGCCAAAGTGGTGGGACCAGTCATCTTTGAACTCCTAAAAAGAAAAATCCCTGGTGCCTACCAACCTGACAACGACATCGACAGTATGATCAGACGACAGAAAGAAAGGCTGCGTGCTCAGTATGGTCTTGTCGGTCACGACCCCACACCTGCTCTTTCAAAAGAAAGTGAAAGTCCCGACCCGATTCCTCCACGAGCAGCGACTAAAGAAATTGAAACTCTCTACAAAGAATCCCGCTGGGGCGGTGGGGATTTTGCCAAAGGCATTCAGTTGGAGATCACTAAAAATTACTCCTACACTCTGACTGAAACCAAAGTGAATGCCTTCATTTTATTATCTGAAAAAAGACATTTTCTAAATTACCTGAGTGTCGATAACCAGAAGTCTCCAGAGGCCATCAAGCGCTACTTAAGTTTAGTGATGTTATTTCTTATCTTGATTGAAGAAATGAGAAACAGAGAGTTTAACCTGTTGGAGAGAGTGGCAAAAAAATGCCACGTAAACCCAATGGAATTTGCCCTGGCCTTGCAACTTAAAATTCTCTACGCCTTATCTAGCAAAAGAGAAATTAAAGAAGAGCGCCTTTTTGAGCACGTCTTAACTCTTCATCAGTACTCTGAAGATACAATGAAAGAAGCATTGGATTTAATCTTAAGGAAAGAGGCCAATCTCTGGGCCAAAGGTCATTCCCTGTTTATTGAAGAGTTGTCTCTACATTTAGCTTACGCTTCTGTTTTAGTCCCGACACCTAAAGTGCAGAACAAAAAAGACATTGCGACGGCCTATACAATTTTAAATGCAACGGCAGACATGGATCTTGAAGAGATCAAAAAAATATATAAAAAAATGGCGATGCTTAAGCATCCCGATAAAATCGGCCAGATGAATTTACCAAAGGCACTGGAAAAAAAAGCGTTAATGCAGTTTAACCATATCCAGGAAGCCTACGATATCATCAATGCTGAAAGGAAAAAGTAATGTCACTAAAAAAAGAAAAAGTTATTCAAGATATTAAAGATGCACTGATTGAAGTCATCAGTGAAACAAATGGTATCACCATCAATGATACGCTGGAACTTTTAGGGCATCACCCGGAATTGAAATGTAATCCGCTGGTGGAAAAGTCATTGGCGGAGTTCAGAAAACTCATCATCGGATTTCACAATAATGATGTCGATATCTCTACTGTTCTCAATCATCCCTTTTCAGAGGCCTTTTTTGGTTTCTTTAAAGAATTCCCTCTGTCTTACCATGAGGAACACATTCATTTAACAGGCTCTCTTTCTGCAGAATTTATTTTTCCAAGATTAAAACTCCTGCTTGAAGGCCCTGACAAAAAACTTTACGAAGATAAAATTAAACAGGTCTATGGTGATGATGCCATTCCCGTTCATTCGGTGGCAGATGTCGACCGTCTTATCCGTTTAAAAGAAGGCGAACAATTTAAAACTTACTTAAAAATTCTCTATCTTTCAAAGCTCATCCTGACAACTAAAGAGGCCCACGAAGCAGCGGCCTATCATATGGCGAGTGAGCTCTATGAAAAATATAACGTTGGAAAAATCAGATTAAAGTTCACCCTTTCTCGCAGTACGGGAATCAGTGATGAACAAATTCCCGGTCTGGAGAATTTAACAGAAGACGATGTTGTTTTAGGACTCTATGACGGTTTTATGAGATTTAAAAAGGAAAAACCTTTTTTCAATTTCATCCTGTCTCCAAGTTTTAGAAAAGAGTCTAACTTCTTTGATCAAAGTGCTTACCCTTCAAAAAAAGAGCATTTCGAAGATCAAGTTATGAGCATTTTGGAAATTTTAAAGAAGTATCCATTCTTAAAAGAAGTACTAAGTGAAGTCGATACAGTTGGTGATGAAAAAGAAGTTTACAGAAAAAAACATTTTCTGGAGATGAAATCAGGACTTAGAAGACTACAGTATCAGGGTTTCAGGATCAGAAGTCACCACGGTGAAACCTGGAAGATCCTTCGTTTGGGAGTTCAGGCCGTCGATAACGCTTTAAACATCTGGCATATTGATACACTTGAACACGGGCTTAGTTTAGGAATTAATCCAAACTTTTATTTCCACCGTTTATACCAACGTATTATGGAAATGAATCAGCTTAAAAAACCGCTTAATCCAAAAAGCTTTGAATACGACGAAATTATGGATATGGAGTGGCATGATGAAGAAGTCAGAGACAAACTCGTCAACGGTGAGCCTCTAAATCAAAAAGAAATGGTGAAATTCTTAAAAACAAAATTTCATACGGCCCGAGAAATTGAACATTATCAGCACGATGTTTTAAATCGTATGATTAATAAAAAGGTATCACTGGTTGCTCTTCCCTCTTCTAATTTAAAACTCACAGGAGCATTCCCTGATTATAAAGACCATCCATTTTCATGGTGGGAGAAAAAGGGTGTTCAGCTAGGAATTGGGACTGACAATTACATCACTCTGAGCACTAATTATATTCAGGAGCTTTTGATTCTTCTTTACTCAAATCCAAACAGCTTAAAAATTACAAAATTATTGATGGTCGCTACGAAAGAAAATCGCAGACCTTACATCAGTCATTTATTGTGGGAAATGCGAAAGACTACCCGTGGAGCAAGCGTTGGGCCTCAAGAGCGACTTTCTCAGGAGTAATGTCCACCATACATTTTTGATAAACATCCTGAGAACAACTTCCACGGCCATCTTTAGTGCATGGCCTGCAAGGAAGATCGACTTCCATGGTGATAATTTGTTTTCCAGTCGTAAATCCAAAAGCAGTAGGTCCCATAAGAGATAGTGCTTTTACACCCATGACATCGGCCACATGGAGCAGTCCGGTATCAGCAGAGATAACAAGTTCAGATTTAGAAATCATCGCACAGCTTTCAACCAGTGAAAGCTTTCCGGCCAGATTTTCTACTCGAGCTGGATCAATCTCTTTTAGCTCTTCACAAAAATGATCTTCTTTTCCACCCAGAACAACAAACTTGTAGTCCGGCATAATGGAGATAAGTTTTTTCCATAAAGGCAGAGGCCAGCGCTTCATTTCCCATGCCGCTGACGGCACCAGGATGATGGTTTTTTTATCATTTAAAAATGGATCGACTTTCTCCAAGGCCTGAGGGTTAAAATCCCAGGTCACAAGTTTGGCGTCTTGATTAGGAGTTATCCCCCATTTCATTAAAGGAGCACGGTATGAATGAATGCCTTTAAATGGCTTTGGAAAAGTGTTCACTCTAAATGTGAAGAGTAAAACTCTTTTTAAACGGTCTTTGGGTCTAGTCAACCAGTTCGGCCTGTTAAAGATTTTTGAACGCATCATCAAAGAAAGCAGTGATGAGCGCAAATTATTATGGGCATCGTAAACATGGTCATAATCAAGCGCACGAAGTTTTAGGCCCAGGTCTATTAACCCTTTGAAACCCAGTTTCTTATTGAAAGACCAAACAGTATTTACATCATGGTTGAGCTTAACCAAATAATCGAATTCACTCCTCGTAACCCAGTCAATAACCGCTTCGGGATATTTCTGACGAATTAGTTCAACAACTGATGAACACTGAACAATGTCACCGAAGCTGGAAAAGCGAATAATTAGAACTTTCTTTATTTTCATTCTCCTACGATAATAAACTAGATCAATCCATATTGAAATTGAATTGGGTATTAAGGCATGGCATTTACTTTAAAAAATCTTTCTTCTTTAGTCACTGTTGCCATTCAACATAAGGCAAGTGACATCCATATTCGTACTAATGAAACACCTTGCTTGCGCATCTCGGGTGATCTGGTCCCTGTTCAAACCAAAATTTTTAACTCTGACGACCTTCACGATATCGTTAAAATTTTAACATCTGATGCTCCAGGTGGACCGAGAATGAGTATCAAAGACGAAATCGACGGTGCTTTCTCGATTCCTGATCTCTGCAGAATTCGTTACAACGTTTTTAGTTATTTTGGACAGCTTGGAATCGTTCTGAGAATTATCAACACTCACGTTCCCAATCTCGCCGAACTTGATATGCCTAAAGTTTTAGGCAAAATTGCTTTACAAAAACGCGGACTGATTTTAGTAACTGGTGCAACGGGATCTGGTAAAAGTACAACTCTTGCGGCCATGATTGACCATATTAATGACAACAGGGCCTCACACATCGTCACGATTGAAGACCCGATTGAGTATATGTACACTCAGAAAAAATCCCGCATCTCTCAAAGAGAAGTTGGAAGAGACACAGATGACTTCACCAGCGGCCTTAGAGCTGCCTTGAGACAGGATCCGGATGTCATCTCTATCGGAGAGATGCGTGATCAGGTAACAGCGAACACCGCCCTTAAAGCTGCTGAAACCGGACACGTTGTTTTTTCTACTCTCCATACAACAAATACTGTGACAACTATCGGCCGTCTTATTTCAATGTACCCTGCTCACGAGCAGCCGGAAGTGAGAAAAAGACTAGCTGAAAATCTTCACGCTATTATCGGACAAAGAATGCTTGCCGGGAAAAATGGCAGAGTCGTGATCGCTCAGGAAATCATGGTAACTTCGGCCGGTATCCGCGACTGTATTAGTGGGAAAGATGATCTAAATAGAATCCCAAGTATTATTTCTCAGGGGCAAGGTAAGTCGACTAATGGTGGGCAGACTTTCGACCAGCACATCATGTACCTGTACCAAAAAGGATTTATCGAGAAAGAAGTCGCACTTGATGCGGTATCTTCTCAATCAGATTTCATTCAAAAATTAATTGTTGAATAAGAGGCGAAAATTAGCCCTTGATCACAAACGTCTTCATGATTCTATCGTGAAGTGATTTTCTTTCTTTATTATAAAAAGGAAGAATAAATCCTGCGATACAAGCAATACTAACGGGCTTCGCGATAAACTCGCGTGTGATAGCTTCATTAATAGACAAAGTGTATTTTTCATCCCCTCTGACTTTTAAGTTAAGAAACTTTTTTCCGAAGCTATTGTTAAAAAAGGCCAATGGCATGATCACACCAACAAAGGCGGCGACGATGGCCGTTAGGACTAGGATCATTCTTAATAAAAATCCATTTCCTAACATAAATTCAACACTGTATTTATCCATACAATACTGGACCAGTTTAAATTCATAGGGAGTAATAAAGATGACGATTTTATAAAGAAGAAAAACAAAAAGGATATCCAGTGCCAGAGCAATCCCTCTTTCTACATACGAAGCGTATTGAAAAACATCCTGATCAAGAATTTCTTCTTCCTGCTTCAGTTCGTTGTAAAGCTGCTGTCTGGTTTTAGCTGGTTTATAAGAATTGCTGTCAAGTTTTAACTTTTTAGGTTTAGTATCAACTTTTTCTCGGTAATCATCGGCCCCAGAATTATCTGGCATGGCCATAGAGTTAACTCTTGTGTTTGTGGAATCTTTCTTATCAGTCATTTAAAAGCATCCTACTTTATAAATCATGAATACGTGAAACTACTTTATCCAGCCTTTTCTGGGCCACATCACACTGTCTTTTCCACTCATCGTGGGCCAGGGTTTTATCCAGGTTAAGTAACAGTTTCCCCAGATCTTTAGAAGCAGAGTTGAACTCCTTAAGGAGTTCAACTGCCAGTTCTTCATCTTCTAAATTTTCTAATATCTCTAATATATCGTTTATTTCTTGATTGTCTAACATAACTCTTACTTTGCTGAAGCCGTATTTTTAGTTTTAAGTGACTTTACGATATCGCCAGCGATCATCATTGACTCTCCTAGCACAGCATCTTGTCTTAAAGTCTTAATCCATTCTTCTTTTCTTTGCTCGAAATCTTTTGCCCATTTTTTCATATCAGCTGGACGAATATTTTCGTGGGCCTTTAGCGAATCTTCAAAATTTGTAACCATGACATTTTTGTCTTCGTCTTCAAGCTTTAACTCTTCTGCCATTTTTTTAGTGGCCGCTTCTTCTTCTTGTACTTTTTTAAGATTTAGAGAAACAACTGTTTCTTTTTTCTTCTTGTTTAAGTAATCAACGTTGCGGTTAATTTTAGCAAAACGAGGGTTCACTTTTACTCTTGCTACACTTTTTGCTCTTAAATCTGGAATATTGTAAGAAAACTTGTTCCATTTTGTGAATGGCTTCGCTGCTATCTGATCCCATGGAAGTGAGTACTCCAGGTCTTTTTCGCGGCTTTCAACGTAACTATAGATATCCGGTAAAATTAAATCGGGAGTGATCCCTTTGTACTGAGTTGAAGCACCAGTTACACGGTAAAATTTTTGAATGGTAACTTTTAAGGCCCCCATTGTTTCTCCGAAAATTGAAACTAATGGTCCACGGTTTAAATCAAGTACTGCTTGAACTGTTCCTTTTCCGTGAGAGAAATCTCCACCTACAACAACCGCACGCCCGTAGTCTTGCATAGCTCCTGCTAAAATTTCAGATGCTGATGCTGAGAAACGGTTTTGAAGGACAACTAGCGGTCCATCGTATGAAACACTTGTATCGTCATCTTCTAGAACTTCAATTTGTCCCATGTGGTTTTTAACTTGAACGATCGGCCCTTTTTCAATGAAAAGTCCTGACATCAAGCGAGCATCTTCAAGAGCTCCCCCACCGTTGTTTCTTAAATCTAAAATGATAGCATCTACTTTTGCTTTTTTAAGTCTTTCAATTTCTTTTCTTACATCATCAGTACAATTAATTTTTGAGTTCTCAAAATCACGGTAGAATTTTGGAAGTTGGATGTATCCAACTTTTACACTTGAGTCTTTGTATTGAAGCACAGAAGATTTAGCAAAAGATGCTGCCACTTCGATTTCATCACGGATGATTGAAATAATTTTTCTCGATCCATCAACTTTTTTAATTGTCAGACGAACTTCAGTTCCTTTTTTACCACGGATATAGCGAACAGCATCGTCCACTTTCATATCTGTAAGGTCTACTGCTTCTTTTGCCCCTTGAGCAACTGATAAAATCACATCATCAGTTTCAAGTTCTTTTCCTCTCCAAGCAGGTCCTCCCGGAACGATTTGTACAACCTTAATGAATGATCCGTCTTCTTGTAATACAGCACCGATCCCTTCAAGCTTACCCGTAATATCAATATCAAAATCTTCTTTCTTCTTAGAAGGAAGGTAGTTTGTGTGTGGGTCAAATACCGCTGTTACTGAATTATAGAAGTTATCCATTTGGTCTTCTCTGTCTTGACTAGCAAGACGCTCGAAGATTTTTTGAAATCTTTTAGAAACAGACTCATGAGCTTTTGCTCTCAACTCTGCATCTGTCAGTTTCTTTTCAGCTTTCATTTTCTTAACTGGCTTAGTTGAAGCTTTTGCTCCTTTTGCCACTGGTTTTTCAGTTTGTTCGTCAATTAATGAAAGGTACTTATTTAATGTTGCTTGCTTGAAAACAACTTCCCAATTAGCTTTTAACTTTGCGTCGTCTGCTACCCAGTCTCTTTTCTCAGGATCAAGTTCAAGGGTTTCGTTACTGTTGAAATCAAATTGTTTTTTGAAAAGTTCTTTGCGAAGATTTTCTGCTAAAGCAATTCTCTTCTTAATGATGGCCAGTCCTTTTTCAATAAGAACGTAATCACCATCAACCATCTCATCGTCCATTTTAAACTGGAAAGCTTCCAGCTCTTTAATATCCGACTTCGTTAAAAATTGTTTTGATCCATCAATCTTTTTTAGGTATTGCTGAAAAGCTTTTTGAGACACTTCATCGTTAATTTTCATTCCACGATAGTGATATGTTTCAAGGGCATTCTTTAAAATGTTTCCGATTAATTTTTCACGTCTTGGATCTTTGGGATCTTTCGCCTGTGAATAAGCATTAAAAGAAAGCAGGAATACCAATACGAGGCAGAGACGTTTCATTTTTTCTCCAAAGATTGATGGCACAAAATACTATCAATCAATGATACCCCAATATGAGGAGTAGGAGTCAAAAGAAAAAATTGCTCAGTGGGCCCTAAGGCGCCACTGAGCAGAGTATCCGATCTTTAATGTCTATTATTCTTGTGAGTCAAGTACCTGAGCAGCTTTTTGTAACCATCCAAGATTGTCTCTTGTTAGGTCCAGCATTTTCGAATTGTACTGAATATCTGCAACGGTAGGTTTATTTTCGCTACACAGCTCAGATACTGAAGTATCTCCGTACACTAAAGTCTTTACATCCGAACCTGGTTTACCAAAAAGGTAATTGGGAACAGTTGAAGAGAATACTTTTAGACGGTCTTCCCAGTTTGTGTTCAAGTCACTCGTCGATGTAAAACCGGCCCCAGTACCATTACTGTGTGTTCCGATAATTGTCGCTCTCTTTGAATCTTTAATTAAGAAAGCTGTTTTATCACATGCACTGATACAATCAGCAGTTACAAGCGCTACCACTTTATTATTAAATCCACCAACTCTTGGATCGGCCGTTACAGGAGTTCCGTAAGCGTACATTGGTGTATAATCAGAATTTGTTTCAAGTGCTGTATCAATTAAGTTTTGAAGCATATCAATTGTCATACCTTCATTTTCATTTTCAGCTACAACTTTTTGAGTCAACTCACCTTCATACAATCCGCGGATATATTGAGTCATTCTCATCGCCGTAGTCGATGGTGCGTACACATCTTTTTCTTTAGCAAGCATACTTAAAAGTTTTGCCGGGTATGAACCGTTTCCACCGTTATTTACACGAAGATCCAGGATTAATGGAAGCTCACTTTCTTTTACTTCAAGGATGAAGTTTCTAAGAGCATCGATGAACGTTAGTTTATCATTTCCTTTCGTTACGTTTGCCGTTGAAAAAGTCATGATTTGCATTACTGCGTAAGTTTTCCCTTTATTCATGTAATAACCTGTACGGATGGCAGGCGTTCCACTGTCTCCAATATAGTCCACTGAACCTTTTAGGTTTTTTGCAAGGTTTTTTGTCCCGTATCCTGCAAAAGACATATCACTGTCATTCCACTTCTTCGTTGTCTGATCAAACGTTAAACCGATCGACGTTGCATCAGACTGAATATTGTACTTATTTAAGTATGTGATCACGTCAAGTCTTGGAGTCACTGAGCTTGAGTTGTTAGCAAAGATTGGAAGCTTAATCGCTCCGGCATTCTTAAACACCACTCTCATATAGTTTTTCTTTTCGTACTTTACATTTCTCAGCATTAAAGAACGCACGGCCTGTGAGTCAATAAACTCTTCAGTACTACCTGAGATGTATGGTTTTAGTTCTTTAACTTTTTCTTCTACGGCCACACCATCGATAGAGATGACTTCGTCACCAATCTTGATAACTGAAAGGTCAGCTCCAGAAAGTTTACTTGCCATCGCAAGGAATTTATTTTCAAGAGACCCTACAACAACTTTTCCGTCAATTCTAAACAGACGTACACCTGTGTAGATAAATGGTCTTGAGATTTTTTCGTAAATACCAAAGTGAGTATCCTTAAACTTTGCAACCAGAACAACCATACGGTCTAAGAATTCCATGTTGCTGCTTGCTTGAAGAAAAGCTACCTTCTCTCTTGCTTCTTCATTTTTTCTATCTTTAGCGTCTAATAAAACATCTTCAATCGCTTCTTCAGCGGCAATCGCCTCAGCTTTCATTTTTTTATAATCAAGACCAATAAGTTCTTTCTTTAATGGAAGAAGAGCGTATTCAAGTTCAACTGTTTTTAGGAAATCTCTAAGAATTAATAAACGATCTTCTTTATCCAGGTAATTAAATTTTAATCCTGCATAAACATCTTTAACCGCTTCAGACTGAATCTTTACGTCTTTATTAAAAAAGTTAAAAAGACCTGCTTCTGCTTGTGTATTAAAAAGCACAGAAGTCATAAGTACAGCAGATAGAATCGATGTCTTGATCATAGTATTCTCCCAATCAAAGTGAATAACTGATTTTAGCCTTTTGGGCCTTGACCTTGGGAAAAGTGGAATTAATTACAAGGAGCATTTGAGAGTGTCTAATTTTTAGACACTATTTTTACAATGAGGAAGCCCAACTATGAGATAAAACATCGGCTAAAAAAAAGGGGGATTTTTCAATCCCCCCCTCGCTAGATAAGACTCAATTAATCTTATTTTAAATTTCTTAAAACGTACTGAAGGATCCCACCGTTTGTGATGTAGTTTAACTCATCCACAGTATCTACTCTCGACGTTAGAACCGTTTTTACAGTTTCACCGTTTGCACGTGTAATGATCATATCGTATTTCATTCCTGGTCTGAAATCCCCTTGTGGGTGAAGAGCGATCACTTCGTCCCCTACTAACCCTAGAGTTTTTCTATCAGTACCTTCTGGGAATACCAGAGGAAGAACACCCATACCGATCAGGTTTGATCTATGGATACGTTCAAATGATTCAGTGATAACTGCTTTTACGCCTTGTAGGAAAGTTCCTTTCGCTGCCCAGTCACGAGATGATCCAGTTCCATACTCTTTACCTGCGATAACCACAAGTGGAGTTTGGTTGTAGATGTACTTCATAGCTGCATCGTAGATTGGAAGAATTTCACCAGTTGGGATGTATTTCGTTACACCACCTTCAGTTCCTGGAGCATTTTCGTTTTTAATACGGATGTTAGCAAAAGTTCCTCTCATCATAACTTCATGGTTACCACGACGTGATCCATAAGAGTTAAAGTCAGCAACTGCTACACCTTTTTCTTGTAGGTAAGCTCCAGCAGGAGAAGTTTTCTTAATTGATCCAGCAGGAGAAATATGGTCA
The DNA here is from genome assembly GCA_040376855.1 of Bacteriovorax sp. Lineage (GTDB taxonomy): Bacteria > Bdellovibrionota > Bacteriovoracia > Bacteriovoracales > Bacteriovoracaceae > Bacteriovorax. The sequence continues at coordinate 42,199 of JBEIPV010000007.1, read as the reverse complement.
GTTGTGATTGAGTCAGCAAATAGAGCTAAGATTCTTGCGCCATCAACTTTGATTGAATCAATTTTTCCATCAGCAATGTTTTGGAAGAAAGTTGGATTTCTGATGTAAGTTGAATCTGGTTCCCAAGCGTAGAACTCACCTTCTGTAATCTTAATTGACTGCCAGTGAGCGTCTCCATCAAATACGTTAGCGTAACGTTGTTTAAACATTGCACTTGTCAGTTTTGACATAAGAACACTTTGGATTTCTTCGTGACTTGGCCAGATGTCTTTTAAGAAAACATCTTTACCAGATTGATCTTTTCCAATCGCATCTTTTGTAATGTTGATGTTGATGTTACCAGCAAGCGCGTAAGCGATAACTAGTGGTGGAGAAGCCAGGTAGTTTGCTTTAACGTCCGGGTTGATACGACCTTCAAAGTTTCTGTTACCAGATAGAACTGAAGTTACAACAAGGTTGTTTGTATTAACTGATTTAGAAATGTTTTCTGGAAGTGGTCCTGAGTTACCGATACATGACATACATCCGTATCCAGTAAGGTTGAATCCTAATTCATCCAGAGATTGTTGCAGACCTGATTCTACTAGGTAGTCTGTTACAACTTTAGACCCAGGAGAAAGTGCAGTCTTAACCCATGGCTGAGACTTTAATCCAAGAGCTCTTGCTTTTTTAGCAACAAGACCAGCAGCTATCATAACTGATGGGTTCGAAGTGTTTGTACAAGAAGTGATTGTAGCGATAGCTACAGCTCCGTGCTTAAGTTTATATGTTTCACCATCAACAGCGTATTCTTTGTTTACTTCTTCTGGATTAACTTTGAAAGCTCCCACAAGTTCTTTTCCGAATGCGTCTGCAGCTGCTGTAAGCTCGATCTTATCTTGAGGACGTTTTGGTCCTGATAGAGATGGAACAACAGTTGAAAGATCAAGTTCAAGAGTTGAAGTAAATACTGGATCAGCATCCCCTTCACTTAACCAAAGACCTTGCTCTTTAGAGTATGCTTCAACAAGAGCTACTTGCTCATCAGATCTTCCTGTGAACTTTAAGTATTCAATTGTCTTTTCATCAGTTGGGAAGAATCCACAAGTCGCTCCGTACTCAGGTGCCATGTTAGCAACCGTCGCTCTGTCTGCAAGAGAAAGTGCTTTTACTCCCGGCCCGTAGAATTCAACGAACTTCTCTACTACACCATGCTTACGTAACATTTGAGTTACAGTTAATACGATATCTGTAGCCGTGATTCCTTCTTTAATTTTTCCAGTCATTTTGAAACCAACAACTTCTGGAACAGTCATAGTTACCGCTTGGCCAAGCATTGCTGCTTCAGCTTCGATACCACCAACACCCCATCCTAGAACAGAAAGTCCGTTAACCATAGTTGTGTGTGAATCTGTACCAACACATGTATCTGGGTATGCTGTCGTTTCACCATTTTCAGTTTTAGTCCAAACAGTTTGTGCTAAATACTCAAGGTTAACTTGATGACAGATCCCTGTTCCCGGAGGAACTACGCGGAAGTTTTTAAATGCTTTTTGTCCCCATTTAAGGAACGTGTATCTTTCTCTGTTTCTTTCGTATTCAAGATCAACGTTTTTTTCGAATGAATCTGAGTGACCGAAATAATCTACTGCTACCGAGTGATCGATAACCAGGTCAACTGGAATAAGTGGGTTGATCTTTTTTGGATCTCCACCGATTGTTCTCATCGCTTCTCTCATCGCTGCTAAATCTACAACTGCCGGAACACCTGTGAAGTCTTGCATAAGAACGCGAGCTGGATAGTAAGCGATTTCTCTTTCAGAAGTTGCAGTCTTTACCCATTCGTTAACAGCTTTAGCGTCTTCGAAAGTTACGTCTTTTCCATTTTCATGGCGAAGTAAATTCTCCATTAAAACTTTTAGAGATTTTGGAAGTTTGTCGATGTCTGTAAGACCTAGATTCTTAGCTTCGTTCAAGCTGTAGTAAGTGTAGTTCTTAGAACCAACTTTTAGCGTTTTTTTAACCTTGCTCATGAAGGGACTCCTTTATTTGAGATTAACTTGCAGTATCTGAATGTTTTGTAAGCACATTATAAATCTTATTAAAAGCAACGTCACTGTGGAAAATCTAACCTTCATTAATTTTTCCCGGGCTTTTTCCCCTGAAACCATTGTAAGGTAAGTCAATCTACGAAAAAATTGAATAATTTGAATAAAATGTAGTAGAATGAGGAATATGTTAGACGGAATTGAAGCCCTAATGGCACTTGAAAAACACGAAACAGTCAGCCAAGCGGCCCTTAGCTTGAGATTGACACAATCTGCAGTCAGTAAAAGGTTACAAGCACTACAGAATGAATTAGATATGAAGTTGGTCGAACCAGATGGTAGACGTCTCAAACTTACTCCTGAAGCACTGCAGTTTTTAAATAAAGCTAAACCACTCCTGTTGGAATTAAAAAATTTATCCATTAATACGGCCACCAAATCATCGCATGTATCGCATTTTTCCCTGGCCCTCTCCGACTCTATTGCCGGATCGTTTGGCCCTTTTGTTATTGATAAGACCTTGCGTTCTTTTAAAAACTTGAAATTAGATATTCACGTTCACAGAAGCCTCATGCTTTTAGAAAATGTTACACTTGGGAAATATCAATTAGGAATCTGCACATCTAATGATTCTAGGAAAGACCTTGCCTCATACCACTTGGTAGATGAACCTTTGGCCTTACTGTATGCAGAAAATAAAGATAAACCCAATCGCAACCTTCCACTCATCACCATTGAAGAGAACTCTGCGACTTGGAAAAGTATCGGACCTGCGATAAAAAAAGAATACCCACAACTTTTTGCCAACTCAGTTATCTACGTCGAGTCTTTTCTCGCCGTTTACCAAATGACGAAAGTTGGTTTAGGAAATGGGTTGATCCCTTTGGGTTTATGTAAAGAGCTGCATATTAAAAAGAAAAATTATAGAAAGCTAAAAGTGACCAGACCTATCTCTCTCGTCACTAGAAAAACCATTGCTCAGTTGGATATTTTTAATCCTTTTTACAATGAACTTAAAACTAATATTAATCATTACTTTGCCGATATCGAAAAATGAAAAAAATCGTTCTGCTCACATTGGGCCATCTATTCCTTGCTCTGGGAATTATCGGTGCTTTTCTTCCGATTTTACCGACTACTCCATTTTTACTTTTGGCAGCTTATTTCTATTCTAAATCCAGCAGCAAAATTCATCAGTGGATGTTAAAACATAAATACCTGGGTCCACCTTTAAAAGACTGGCAACAAAATGGCGTGATTGGAATGAAGGCCAAGATTCTTGCTGCGACGATGATTATTTTAATTATTAGCTGGAGAATTCCAAAGTTGGATGTGGGAATGCCGGTGAAGGTTATCGCTTCCAGTGTGCTTTTTGCAGTTCTTATTTTTGTCTGTACCAGACCTTCAAAAGCACCTTAAAGTGAAGTGCACTTAACAATTTTTAATCCCATCGCTTCAAATTCCACACTCACTTCCACCTTTTTCTCAATAGATGATTGTAAACATTTCAAGTGTGACTCATCAGCATGATAGATCCCCGATCGAATCTGAAAAGAAACATCATAATTTTTCTTTTCTTCATTAAAACGAATTTTTGTCACTTGCAATTTTTTAGTGAGATTCATCGCCCAACTATTTGTTGAAACAATTAAGGCCAGTGCTATTAAGATTAATTTCATTTTCTACCTTACTTTTTTAAACTTTTAAGAACTTCTGTGTACTCTGCCAGAACCTCTTTAGCATTTTGCATTTTATCTTCTTCAGTTAAGCCTTTCATATCCACTGGCGCATATGGATCACTCGAAGAAACAGCGACAACTGTACGCTGGAAATCTAAACCATTTTCAGCAATTGGATAGGTTGTCTTCATCACTGACTTTGAAGATTTTTTCTCCATGGTTGCAACCCACTCATCCAGCGTAACGGCCTTATCAGTAAGAGAAGGATCAAGAACATATTGTACAATATTTCCTTTTTTATCTTTAGCTTCAATTAGAGGTGCTACGTGATAGCCCCACGTAATGTCTGTTCCAGGAACATGCAACTCCCCTTTGATCCAGGCTTTTTTAACTTTCATTCCCATCTTTTCAAATCGTCGCGCCATAATGTGAGCTCTGGCATAACAGCCATCATACTTATACCCGAAAGGGATATCTGACATACTCTGGGCCTTTTTAAAAATCTTCTGCACGTCTTTTTCTGAAGGGTACTTATCCTGCGGTTTTGAGTCGGCCAGTTTTTCAAGTCTTTGCAGTTCTGGGAGGACGTTGTAATCAAGAATTTTATCCTGGAATGAGCAGCCAATATTCATGGCCTTTTCTTTATCGACATATATCGATCGCACATCTCCATTAACAGAAGATAAATAAGCAACGATATCGGCATAGGCACGATACTCTTTCATTTCTTCTGCGATCTTTTTTTGCTGATCAAATAACTTATTAACTTCAGCACCTGAACATAAAGACCTTGTCCCAAAAGCATCATTTCCGCTATTGGCCGCAAATTGCTGAAGATATTCATAACTCGTTTTACTGTCATTATATTTAGAAGGAATCAGAAGATCTGCATCAACAGGAATCTTTGATTCCATAGGAGTATAGTCATGTCCGTAATAGGCCCCTTTGCGAACCATGCTGACGACTGAATTTGATTCATCTAAAATTTTGAAATTGTCATCATAGAATCTTGCCTGACCATCTTTCATTGCCAGGACAGAAGGACCGACAAAAGTTGAACCAATCGGAGGCATGTAAAATAGAACTTTCTCTTTTGGATCATTCCCTGTGCATGAAAAATGACTACAGACTGTCTGCAGTCCACCGCTTTCTTGTGTTGGTTTAGTCGTACTTCTGGTGCAACTAAGAGTTTCATTAGCATTTAAAACAACTTTAACTTTGTCTAAAAACTCTGGAGTTTTTGCAAGATAACTTCTTGCCTCGGCCAAAACCGCTTTGCTATAGTCATCATCTAGTCCATATGTTCCATCAAGAACGGCTCCGGCAAGCAACCTACGCTGTTCCTGCGTATCCGCTGAAACTCTATCTTCATTACTAAGAAATCTTATTTTCCCATTTTCAAAAACTCTTTTGGGGAATTTTACGCTGGGAGGATTTATTTTATCGTAGACGATGTATTGATCACCATGCACTAAAACAAAATAATCTTTTTTTCCATCTTTGCATCTAAGGCTTAAATCATTTCTCTTTTCACACTGAAGCTTAACACCATCAAAGTCAAAATTTGATGTGGCCGCATGGACACTTACCGTCACTGCAATATAACTAATGACGAAGATTAGAGCGTAAATTTTTCTCATTAAGAAACCCTGTTAATCAGCCCAGATAATGTGAAATAGTGAACTTCTTGCCCTGATAGAAAACATGAGCTTTCCCACAGAAAGTCAGCCCTTCCTTCTCAATAATGATACCGCCTCCATCCGCACAGGCATAGAGAGGTAAATTTGATTTCTTTGAATGGTGCTTTAATTCGGCATCGTATCTTTGCGAGTTCTTGTAATGAGGAAAAAACTCAAAATTGACCAATCTCATCGCTGAAAGATTCTTCATATCCCATGGATTTTCATCACGGTCAAAGTGAGGAAAACTAGCAGTATGCACGTGCGGAGTCAGTACAATCGCTCCGGCCGATAGGCCGCAAAGCACTCCACCCCTTTTTAAAAATTTCTTAAAATGGTCAAACATCTTGTGTTTTTTCAAATGCTTCAAGAAGTAAAAAGTATTGCCGCCACCTAAAAAGATCAGGTCACTTTTTAAAACTTCATTCAACATCGTTTTAGTAAATGGTGTATCGACGCAAAAATGCATAAAACGCTGAACTCCCAGTCTTGAGAATTCATCGACAAAAAACTTAAAGTCTTCTTCTGCATCGTATGAACTGGAAGGAATGAAAGTGAGCTTAGGTACATCTGCCCCAGTTAACTCTAGGGCGCGCTTATTCAGGAAGCGATTTTCTTTCTCGCTTCCCCCCGAATAGAGAACTATTTTCATATCCCGTCTCTATACTCACGCACGATCTGCAGCATGCCTTTAACCAGGCGCGACTGCTCTTTTTCAGTTTCAAAGTTAGACGGTTTTCTGTCCTTATCCGGATTCAGGTTCTGATAAGCAGTAAACTCTTTTAGAGTTGTATTGATATCTTCTGCTGAAAGCTTTGGTTTTTGATTCATGATCTTTCTTACGATTGTTGTGATTGAATCCCCTGTCACTCTATCGTACTTATTAATCACACTTGAGCGCATTGAAACATCAAGTAGAACTTTTTCAGGCGCTACTTTAAATTTCAGTGCCACTTTGTTTAAAAGTCTCACATAGTTTTTCTGGTAACTTCTAATTTTCATATCACGACGAATAGATTTTTTAAGATCGGCCTTCGTTGCGTAACTAGACTTGATGATGTCTACAAACTCTGAGCTTGTTAAAGGTGCATTCATCCCGCGTGACAATAACATCTGTGGTAACTCTCTTAAAATGTCACGCATACAGTAAATCGCATTCCAGTTAATCCCATCTGGTACTTTCTGAATTCCTTTTACTGATTTCGCCATTTCAAAATAAGTGAAATCACTTCTGAACTCTTCTACTTCTTTTTTACAGTTTTCCAGAAGAAAGTCCGCATACTTTGAGGTAAATCCGATTTTCGTCAGGATATTTCTGTTTTTATAATCATTAAATCGTTTATCAAAAAACGTCATCGAATGATGATTCTTAAAATCTTCGATTGATTTCTTTTTCTCATTTTTAATATAGTCGACGATCTGGGCAAAAGTCTGAACAATGTAGCGTGCTTTTTGCTTTTGTTCTTTGATCGAAGTAGACCAGCGCTGAACATCATCGTAACGATACTCGTGATGGTACAATCCAAACTGACGAACCGATCCGTAATCGATAATCCCGCCATCCATTAGAATGTTGTCACCGTCCCAGTCTAACCAGCAAAAGATATACTGATCTTCAAAGTTGGCCGACATTTCTGCAAATGTCTCAACAACCTGATTCAGGAAAAAATCATAAAGAGATTTTGGCTCAGTAGGAGCATTCTTCCAGGCCTTATTCTTCACCTGACGATCAATGTAGTAATCCACCACTCGCTTAAGAGTTGGGAGGTTATTTTGTTTTAAGTGATTAAACATGTGCGATGGACGAATAAGATTGTCGTGAACACGGATATTGATTGAAAGACCTTTAGCAAATTCAATAATTCCTAAAACTCTTTCTGTCACTAAACCGTTTTTTGCCAGAACTTCACTGAAAAACAGTGAACTCAATCCTTCATCTTTTTCCGAGTATCCACAACCGTAAGAAACCGTCGGGTCTCCCGTTTGATAAAACTTTTTATTGATATTGCATGCCGGGCTTAATTTTGTTGCTCCCGTCCCACAACTTGAAACGTCCCAAGTCTTTCCGCCTTTTGAGATCTGACCATTCCAGATGCTTCTTCCATCACCTGACGTCGTCCCTTTCTTGCACGGGTGCTGCAGCTGAAGATATCTTGTCGCCATATAAGTGTTAGGTCTAATTTCGTCTTTAGGATAATTGAAATTATTCATCATATCGTATTCGTTAATGATCACGATGCTGAATGTATTGAGGATTTCTTCTTTAAGTTCTTTGGTGAATTCGTCTGGGTGATTTTCCGGGATAAGTCCAATTTCTCGAGCGAGGTCAAAATTAAAAAATGCTACCTGCCCTCCATGTCTTGTTCGCACCTGATATTCGACGACCGCTTCGGGTACATTTTTTTTCAAGGGGTGACTACCGTCGATCTCCCTGAACTTCGAATAAGGATTAGATTCTTTTGATGGCCTAGAGTCTTTTAATTTTGTATTTCCCATAATTCATTGTCGGAGATCCCAATAAATAATTCCAATATTTTGAAAAAGGGCAAAATGTTCTAAGCAAAATTTGCCTAGCCCTATTTCTCCAATGGGCCTCCAATGAAACAAAACAGGTCCACTTCCATGAAAACTTGAATCAAGAACCAAGAATCTCTTAAACAGGAATTCGATCACTTAGGTCGTACTAAAGTTATTTGGTCAACTTTCCGATAAATGAACCATGAAAAAACTAATACCACTTATGTTTATTGTTATGTCTCAAGCAAACGCTGATTGTACTCCAAAGGATTTAACAGATCCGGAATACTTGAAGTCGATGGGAAAAGAAAATCTCATCGAACTTTTCAAAACTCCACGAGATCAAGATAGCGTTGGTTGGTGTGGGGCCTTTGCTCCTGCAGACTCATTATCTTTTGCTGTTGGTGAAGCAGTGTCACCTATGGATGTTTCCATAAATTATTATACTAGTACGAACAGACAAGGAACCAGATTACAAAATCTGTCTGGAGTTGGTACACTCGCAGCCACAGATCTGGCAAAAAAAGATGGATATTGTCCTGAATCCGTTATTCCTTCCAATCAAACATCATCTTCAAATTTAGGTCAATCTGCCCTTTTAAAATTGATGGAAACTTTTCAAAAGATACACGACGATTATGTAGCAAGAGGAAAGCCTGCTGATTATTGTGTCAATTGTATTGAGGGGTACGAAAGAGTTATTAAACCGACTCTTCCTGGTGCCACTTCAGATGTCATTAGAGACGTTCTTCAAAAAAACCAAAGTGATAGTTTAAGCGCCTTCAAAGATCTTCTTAATAAGTTATGTGAAGGAAGAAGAGTTGTAGTAAGCCCTGAAACCAGGATGTTTTATAAGAACAACTCGATTAATAGAATGATCCCTAATGAAATCGACAAGGCCCTAGATAACGATTCTATGCCAAATTTTGTTATGAACACATCTCACTTTGCTAATCTTGCATCACTTCCTGGTGGTCATGGCGAGCATGCACTGATGGTTGTCGCAAGAAGAATGGGTGACAATGGAAAATGTGAATATCAAATTAGAAACTCTTGGGGAAAAGGTTGTAGTTTTTATCAACCGGCCATCGCTGCCAAGTGTGATCCGGCCAAAGGGGCATTTTGGATGGATGAAGATCGACTTCAAGCTGGCGTAAGCAGCATGGTCATCGTCAAAAATGACAAGAGTAAAAGTTTTGCAAAAAAACAAGAAGAACAAAAAGCTCCAATTTTGAATAATGGTTCTGAGAATAAAATTTCCGACGAGAATAAAATTTCCGAAAATAATAGTAACAATATCGATAACAATAATAACAATATCGATACCAACAAGAATAACGATTCAAATTCAAAACCCTCTTTCGGACAGAATGTTGATACATTCCTGGCAAAAGCTTCTGAAACTGCTTCAAAAGTAGCCGTTGAGGTTGCTGAAACAGCTAAAAAAGTGGCCGCGGGTCTCGCTGAAGCAGTGAGCTCTATCTGGAAATCATTATCAAACGCTTTCAAGTACTAGGGGTTCATATGAAGTTTTTAATAGCACTGGCCGTTGTTATTTTCTCAAATTTTTCTTATGCCAATGAGCTAAAATGGAATTGTGAAAAATTAAATTTAAAATTTGTTGAGGACCCTACTGAAAAGGGAACAGAATTTAAAGTTGCTGGTTGCTGGCAAGCCAGCACAACTTTTTTAATCAGTTCTGATTGCAAAAAAGATCCTAAGAGTTGCTTATCGCGTGGGAAAAACAATAAACTCCAACACCCTGGCGGTGAAGTAGGCTCTCCTGCTTTCGTTCAATGTTATAACGTTGGCGGACGTCCACGTTTTCTTCAGGTGAAAATCAAAGATAAATGGGAAAACACATCAACTTGTTTCTTTGGCTCGCAAAATAGTTTCATGGACTTCGATACCATCTTAAAACACAAGTAAACAAATTTAACTGCAGTAAAAATCTCATGATAAAAGCTGGACTATTATCGGTTTTGACCGATAATAGTTCTGCCGTAAACTAGTTTTTCTCTTAAGAAGGATGATCATGTCTTTTCGCTTACTCACTTTATTATCTATCGTCATACTGGCCTCTTCATGTTCAACAATTACTAAAAAAGACTGTGACAAAGACATGAATGCGCTGGGACTTTCTCAGGGACGTGCAGGATCTCCCAAAAAATATACAGATGAATTAAGAAATGCATGCTCTAACCATGTTCCAGTTATTGATCTAGAGGCCTATGAGAAAGGTTTTTATCAAGGATGGATGGAGTATTGCCTTCCCAACAAAGCGTTTGAGTTAGGTAAAAAATCAGACCGCTATTTCAGCTTCTGTCCCCCTGAAAGAGAAGCTTCTTTCAGAGAAAAATACCTGATTGGTAAACACCATGCTGAACTCAAAGATGTTGAAAGCGACATCATCGAAAAGATGGATGAAGTCAAACCTCACATCAACGAGAGCGCCACTCAATTAGATGACTACACCAAACTCCAAAGAGAACTAGATAAAATAAGAAGAGACATGCAAGCTCTGGAAGTTGAAGGTTCAAAAAACAATTTTAAATTTCGTTAATCCACTCTAAATAAAGCAAATTTTAAGTAACGAAGTTCATCCATGGCCAATGGATACGGGTGGTCGAATGGCTGTCCACCAAGATAGACCAGTGTCCCCTTCTTTCTGGTTTTAGAAAAAGCTTCACGACAAATATTTAAAAACATGTCCGTACTAATATGGCTTGAGCACGAGCTGGCCGCAAATAAACCATTACCTTTAACCAGCTTCAATGAATTAGAAAAAACCTTTGTATAAGCAGCTGTGGCCGTCTCTACGGCCTTTTGATTAGGAGCAAAGCTCGGTGGATCTGTGATAACCAAATCCCACTTCACTTTATTTTTAATTTGTTCGTCAATATAAGCAAAAGCATCATCTGCAATCGCATTATGTTTTGTTTGAAGGTTGTTCACTTCAAAGTTTCTTTCAGCTGCAATGATCGCGGCCTTGGCGATATCCACACTTGTTACTTCGCTTGCCCCACCATGGGCTGCAAAAATTGAAAACCCAGCAGTATAGCTAAAAAGATTTAAAACTGTTTTATTTTTAGAAAATTGTCCAATGAGTTTTCTATTATCTCGTTGGTCCAGGAAGAAGCCAGTCTTGGCAGCATCTCTGATATTGCTGGCAAAAAAACTTCCATTTTCTTTGAAGATCACTTCAGCAGGCAAAGTTCCGACAATATCAATCCCTTTTACTTCTTCATCATTTCTTCTTTTGTAATAAACATTCTCAATATAAGGCATTTCTTTTTGAATATAGGCAGCGATTCCATGATGGTTATAAAACCTCTCACACACCGGATGATCGTGCTTGATAACAGCAGTGTTGTCATAAACGTCGATCGTTAAACCAGGCATTCCATCACCTTCACCATTCACCAGACGAAAGCTATTTGTCATTTCACTTCTAAAATTAATTCTAAGAGCGATGGCCCTGCTTAATTGAGTCTCACTCCACACTCTTAAAGTCAGAGGAATATTGTTCGCGCGAACATAAGGCTCTTCCATCAAACATAAAACACGAAAGCGCATTTGTGTGTCGGCCTGAACCAATCCGATGGCAATAGAGTCATTTCTCGATTTTAAAACAGCAAGACCTGTAGGAGTTTTTCCATCAAAACAATCTGCAAAAATCCAGCGGTGCCCACGTAGTAAATGTTTATTCACGTCGCGAATAAGTTGAATATCTGGAATTTTAACTTCATCAACATTAACTAATGGTAGCGACACGAATAGAACCCCTTTTTAAGAAAAAAATATAGTACCTTATTAAGCTAAATGCCCTGATTCGTCACCAAGCGAACCAAGATCTTTATAAATTTTATAAGAGTAAAGCCCCTCATGAGAGATACAAGACTCTTATAATAACTACATGTTTTTATACAGTATTCTCGACTAGCAGTGCTAATTGACAGCTCCCGACCATCATGTTGAACTAATTTTAGAGTGTCCTTGTATTTGTTTACCTAGGAGCTTTAATGCCAGAATCTGACAATCAACCAAATATCGAGGCCAGCACTAATCTCAATGCTCTCTTGCTGCAAAGTATGGCCGAAGGAATGATCCTTCAAGATAGTGAAGGAAAAATTCTTCAATTCAACCAGGCCGCTGTTCTTATTCTAGGAACAACTGTGGATGATTTGCAGGCCCAGGACAATTTATACGCTCACATTCCTGATAAAATTTTTCCAGGTAAAAATCATGTGGGGATGAAGTCTCTACAAACAGGAGTCACTCAACGGAACATTATTTTAAACATCTTCAGACTTGATGGGGAAATGAGATGGATTTCCTTAAACTCGGTTCCTATTTTTAATAACAGCAAAAATAAAGCAAACCAATTACTCAATACTTTTACAGATATCACTGAAACTAAAAAAAATTTAAATGATCTCAAACAAGTCCAATTACTTTTTAACATCTCCCACGACCTGACTATCATTACCAATAAAGAAGGTTATTTTAAAAAAATCAATCCGCGTTTTAATGAAACTCTAGGCCATACCTTTTTGGAAATCGTCTCTCTGAAATTTATTGATTTTGTCCATCCTGAAGATGTTGATCCAACGATGATACAGATGAAAAAATCTTTAGAGACAAAAGAATCTGTTCACTTTATTAACCGGTATCAAGCAAAAAATGGAGACTACAGGGTCTTTGACTGGATCGTGGTTCCAGATAAGGAGACAAACCTTATTTATTTTACAGCAAGAGATATTACTGATTATCGTGCTGAAGAGTTAGACCTAATCCATTCATCTAAAGTTTATTCTATTGGAGAATTAACAAGCGGTATTGCTTACGCTATTCATGGTGAGCTCGCAGTCATGGCCGGACATATTTCAAACATACAAGATCATTTAGATAAAGATGTAGTAGAACCAGAGGAAATGAAGAAAAAAATTCTGCACGTAGAAGAATCTATCAAAAGGTTAACTAAAACAACAAAAGGTCTGACCCTATTTGCCCGCAATACTGAAAATGAGCCTTTCTTAGACACTGCTCTCAGCAAAATTCTCGATAATACTATAGGGCTGTGTAAAGAGAGATTTAGAGTTCATGGTGTAAAATTAGATATTCAGCTTTCACAAGACACAACCATCAGATGCAGAGAAACACAACTCACTCAAGTTTTTATTACTTTGCTCAATAGTGCTTATGATGAGGTTCACACAATGAGAGATAGTTGGGTTCAATTAGTTGCTCATGCACATGATGATGTTATAGAAATCTTCATCTCCAATAGTGCAACAAAATCTAAAGGGATCGACCCCAAACTTTTTTTAGTTTCTCAAGGAATTATTGAAGAAAATTTTGGTAAGTTTTCTTTCGACGAATCAGATTTTCGTACTCGTTTCATCCTCGAATTTCCGATCATGAAAAAAGCATCTGAACTTAACCTTAATTAGGGAAGTGAGAATTTTATGGAGCAAAACAATAATATTGCGTTAAATATAAAACACAAAAACATCCTGGTGGTAGAAGATAATATCGACATACAGGAAAACCTGAAGACAACATTAGAAAATGAGGGTTTTTCTGTTTTCACCGCCGACAACGGGAGAGAGGCCATTGATCAATTAGGTAAAATCCCTACTCCTTGTGTGATACTCCTGGATCTCATGATGCCAGTCATGAATGGTTGGGAGTTTGTTGAAGAGATTAATAAAGATATTATGCTTTCTTCAATTCCTATTGTGGTTGTGACTGCTATTGGTGATGCTAAAAAGTCACCTAAAAATGACGGCTATATTGCCAAACCGATCAATCTTAATGCACTCATGGGTGCGATCTGCAAACATTGTGGAGCTGATGGTAACACCTCATGCACAATAAATTAGCCGTTGTCTTAAATGGAGGAGGTGCCCGTGCCTGTTATCAAGCAGGAGCTCTACGGGCACTCTACGAAATTATAAAAAAAGATCAAAACCTCTTTGATATAATCACCGGCAATTCTGCCGGAGCTATCAATGCTTCTTTTCTTGCAAGTAGTGCTCGCGACTGGGGAACTGCCACTCAATACCTATCTGATTTCTGGAAGAGAATTTATCCTGAGAATGTTTTCGACATGGGACATTTTACAGTGAAAAAAATTGGAACCAATTGGTTAAAAGACTCTCTCTTTAATGCTCCTTCGCGTGATACAATGTTTAACAGTATTTTGAATACGGCCCCATTAAAAAAGCTATTGATTCGCGAAATAGACTTTCCCGAAATTAGACTACTCATTCAATCAAAATTACTTTCATCAATTGCTCTATCCGCAACTAATTACTATTCTGGTGCTAGTGTTGTCTTTTTTGATGGGGACAAAGATATTAAGGAATGGGCCAAACCTGAGCGCTTTTCCAAAAGAGAGCAAATTACTATAGATCATGTCATGGCCTCATCCGCAATTCCTCTTTTTTTTCCTCCAGCACAAATCAAGCAAAGTTATTATGGTGATGGATGCATTCGTCAGAATACTCCCCTTTCACCCGCAATACATTTAGGGGCAAGCAAAATAATCGCCATAGGTATAAAGGATGCCCGCCAAACCAAACAGACAATAGAGTTAACGTTACATTCTAATCCGGTACCTCAATTAAGTCAGATTAGTGGAGTTATGATGGATGCTATTTTTCTTGATTCAATGGATGCAGACCTTGAAAGAGTGGAGAAAATGAATATTTTGGTAAGGATAATGGGAGATCGCTCGCCTAAAAAGTATATCCCTACTCTTTCTTTAAATCCTTCCAGAGACCTGGGCGCCATGACAGAAAAGTTAGAAGAAACAATGCCTACCTTTTTGCGCTACTTTTTAAAGAGTGTCGGTATCTCGGGCAAGTATGGATTAGACTTATTAAGTTATTTAGCTTTTGATTCTTCTTACACAAAAGAAGTGGTCGAACTGGGATATGAAGACACGATGAAAAGGAAAATTGAAATTTTAAGTTTTGTTGATTCTTAAAATAAAAAAGGGCCCCAAAGGGCCCCATCTATTAACAACCAGTAACTTTTTTATGAATGTTTGAAATATTGAAGGCACCTTTATGCCAGTCCATATTGTACCACTTAAGCGACTTCTCAAGCTCCTTCATGAAAGGCATCTTAGACTCGTTAAGAGTTGTAGGAATAAGTCCTTTAGAAGCGTATGCAAAAGTCCAGAATACTCCTGGGTAAATAAGCATTGGACCTGTGAAAGACTTAACAACCGGGTATACAGCGCGAAGATTATCGTAGAACGACTTAATTCCGTACTCATCATAGAATGGGTTTTCAGTCTGTGCCATCATGATTCCGTTTTCAGTTAAAGCTTCATTCACGTGATTGTAAAACTCTTGAGTAAACAATCCAGCTGCGAAATCCTCAGGGTCTGTTGAATCGATGATGATAACATCGAAAAAGTTTTTATGATTTTTAATGTACTCAACGCCGTCTTGCGGAAGAACGTTTACACGCTTGTCTGATAGACCTGAAGTACAGTCAGGGAAATATTTCTTAGAAACCTCGATAACTCTCTCGTCGATTTCAACAAGGTCGATTCTTTGGATCTCTGGGTGCTTTACGAATTCACGAACGATCCCACCGTCACCACCACCGATGATTAAAACATTTTTAATCCCAGGGTGAACCATTGAAGGAATATGTCCCATAACTTCGTGGTATACGAATTCGTCGTGGTCAGAAACCATTGTCTTTCCGTCTAGAAGTAACAAGCGCCCTACACCGTATGTGTCAAGAACGTCGATTTTCTGATATTGGCTTTTCTCTGAGTGCAAAACGGATTTTATTTTGAAAGAAGTGGCCACATTCTTGTGAAAATAGCGCTCAGAATACCAATCTTTTTCGATTAACAATCCATTTGGGTTCTTTTCGTTGATTTCAGTTGTCATAAGTCTCCAATTCTTGGTGAAATAGTGTTTAGACTCTGCTGATAAGCATTGTCACACCGTGTATTCTGTGACACATAGATAGTTCGTGAAATTTAATTACGCAATACTTTTTTTCAAAGGAAATTAAGGCAATGTTTGAATCAAAATTAGCTCCGGATCAAAGAGTAAAATTATCTGGGTTTAACAATTTAACAAAAATCTTAAGCTTTAATCTTTATGATTTCTGCATAGCTCTTAATGAAGAGCAAAGAGCTGAATACGTTAAGTATATTCACGACAAATACAGCGCTAAAAAAATCGAAAAAATCGCCGAGAGAATTGTTGAAATTATCGAAGCTAACATTCTTGCTGTTTCAATCCAGGACTACGATCCAGTTGGAGCTTCAACAATGACTCTAATGTCTGACATTAAGGGTGGCGGAGAGCCTATTCCTGTGTCTGTAAAAGCACACTTGGATAAATCACATATCACATCACACACATACCCGGACGCTTCAGACCCTAACGGGATCTGCACATTCCGCGTTGACCTTGACGTAGCAACTTGTGGAGAGATCATTCCTCTAAACGCTATCAACTATCTTTTCGAAGCATTTGAATGCGACGTTGTATACGTTGACTACGTTGTTCGTGGATACACTCGTCTTGAAAATGGGAAGAAGATTTACAACGACCAAAAGTTCAACTCAATTCAGGAATTCATTAAGCCAGAAATTAAAGAGCAATTCCAATTTGCTTCAGATATCAACATGCCACAATCAAACATTTGGCAGTCGAAATTTATGGTGAAACAACTTCCAACGGAAAACTACCTTCTACACCCTGAAGATGTTAACCACCCGGACGTTCCAGCGAAGATGGAACTTCTAAGAAACGAGATGCTTGAAGTTTACCACATGATTCACTAATAGGACCTTATGACAAAAAACCTGTGGGGAACAAACGCCACTCAATTTTTCTTCGAACTAAACCCGGATCTGGTTTTAGATACAGTTGAAAAATTAGGCTTTAGAACCACAGGTCGAGTTATGGCCATGAACTCGATGGAAAATCGAGTTTACGAAGTCGAAATTGAAAGCGATTCAGACAATCCCAGCGACCATTCAAAAATCATCAAATTTTATCGTCCAGGCAGATGGACTAAGCAGCAAATCCAAGAGGAGCACGACTTCTTACTGGATCTGACTGAGTTCGAAGTTCCTGTGATCGCTCCGATTCAATTTGAAGAGAAAACTCTCTTCACTCTCCCCGATCCAGAGCTTTATTATACTGTCTTCCCTAAACAAGGTGGACGCGCTCCAGATGAATTCACGACAGAAGAAATGGAACAAGTAGGACGACTGCTTGCCCGCCTTCACAACGTTGGTTCAATGAAGACTGCGCCTCATAGATTGACGATTAATCCTGAAGTTTATTTAAAATCAAACCTTGATTACCTAGTAGGACAAAAGATCGTTCCTGCTCACTATGAGCTAAGCTATAAAACTGTTTTAGAAACGATTTATGGATTAACTAAAGATTCATTTAAAAATGTAACCAACATCCGCATTCACGGAGACTGCCATCTTGGAAATATACTAAAGCGTGGTGATGTTTTTAACCTGATTGACTTTGACGATATGGTGATGGGGCCTGCAGTTCAGGACATGTGGCTACTGCTTCCTGGGCGTGATGAATACGCAGACAATTTAAGGAATACTCTTTTGGAAGGTTACACTTCAATGAGAGATTTTAATTATGAAGAACTACGTCTAACGGAAGTTTTAAGAACTCTTCGAATGATTAATTATTCAGCGTGGATTGCAAAACGTTTTGACGACCCTGCTTTTAAAAACGCCTTTCCATTCTTTGAGTCTCCTTCTTACTGGGAAGGACAGATCAATGATCTTCGAGAGCAGATCTATTATTTAGAACAACTCTCGAGACCATCGTATGATTACTAGTATAAATTTAAAGTACGATCAGCGAAATCAGCAAGAATCCCAACAGCTTCTTCATCAGAAATATCACCTGCAGTTTCTTTTAACTCCGCAACTTTAACAATAAGAAGTTCTGACATTACACCTGTAGCAAAATACTCTTGAGCATCAATAGCGATTTGGTCAGCAAGCTTACAAACCATAATTGTCCCGCACTCTTTTCCAGATGATGTTAATCCACCCATCGTCGTCATCCCCATTGAACCTGTAAGCCAAATAGCTCCCGTCACTTGAAGAGCGTTCGCGCTGAATGATGTAATAGATAGGGCCATTGCTAGCATAACTGATAATTTTTTCATTTTGATTTTCCTTGGTTAGAGTTATTTATTTAAGTATTCTTGTGCTTTCGTCATTAAGAAATCTACAGCATCATCGTCAGACATATCTTGAACTTCCTGAATATGTTCAATTTTCTGGGCCATTAAAACGGACAATTCACCACTGGCGAAATATTCATATGAATCTTCTACGACTTGTTTAGCTTCATCCTTGCAAGACATAATCTCACAGGCCTCACCTGAAGAAGTCAATCCAACGACTGTGGCAAACCCTAACGAAAGACCGGCATATGTAACGATATTCGTGACAGCAACTGTCTCAATTGCTTTTGCCTGATAGGTCGTCAAAGACGTTAATACCGCCAATGTAATAGCTAGATTTTTCATAATTTTTCCATTTTTAATATGTACTGACCAAGTATGGCAGGTATTGAATTTGGCTCAAGGGCCTCTATAACTTTTACAGGAATGCTTAAACAAAAAGGCCCGCTCTCTAGGAGTGGGCCTTAAGATAAAAGCTGTAAATAGGTCTAATCGCTATTATGAATTTTCTTTAGGAAACCATGGAATAAACACCGACGTTTTTCTCTGATAAGCACGGTACTCTTCACCTCTGGTTTTCAAAGACTGCTCTTCTGATGGTGGCACTCCTGTTACTTTAAGCAGAAGAAGCAATATGATGACTGCAGAATAAGCTCCCCAATAAATACCGGAACCAATCATAAAAATGAAAAAGCCCCACCAGATATTACTTTCAAAAAAATAATTGGGATGTCTTGAATATTTCCACAAACCGATATTACACGTCTTTCCCATTTTAGGATTTAGCTTAGAGAGTTTTTTAAACTCACTCATCTGATGATCAGCGATGGCCTCTCCGCATACTGCAACTAACCAATACACAGCACCCGCGATCTCAAAAGGACTGATCGTTTCTGATTGATTCTGAAAAACAAAAATAAATGGCAAGGTTAAAACAGAAACACTTACGGCCTGATAAAAATAAAAAAGCAGAAAGCGCATTTTAAAATTTTCTTTATACTCAGATCTTAAATGTTTGTAGCGCGTATCTTCTTCGGGATGATGGCCTGAAATCCTTCTGGCCAAAAAGTATCCTAGTCTTAAACTCCATAATCCAATCATGGCCAGTAGCAGATTCTTTCGAGTTTCATACCCTTCCGAAAAAACATAAAAAACAATTCCCTGAACTAAAAAACAAAACGCCCATACGGCATCCACCAAACCAAAGTTATTAACCTTCACGGCCCATACCCAGCTGATGTACATAATGATGATGGTGATGACTAGTGCCACTCCAAAAAGAGTTAACCATTCCATACAGCACGTCTCCCTTTAAATTTTTCGATTGCTTTTAAAATCATTGGATAAAAAACGAAATAGATGATCAAACCTAAAGTGGCCCACACAAAAAAAGCATAAAAACCAATCATTCCATATTTCATCATAAAAACAGAGGGCGACTCTTTGAACTGATCATAGATAAGATCAGGTCTTATCGGAGTGTCCCCAACATCAAAGATTAAGCCTACGACTTTGATATAAATCGGTATCATGATAATTTGCACTGGATACATCAGGTAGTTCACTGTTTGAGTGACAACATGATTAAGCCTCATCTTAGTGGCCACCAGGGCGGCAAGCACCGTCGCCGTTCCCAGGTAAGGGATTATTCCGATGATCACTCCCGCGATTACACTTTGAGTGAGTTTTTCAGGAGTGACTCCCATTTTTATCTGTTCAATAATGACTGAAGTGATTTTTTTTAACATTACTTTTTCTTGCTCATTAAGTAATGAGTCACTCCCCACTCTTCACCGTTATTGTATTTAAACAGCTCCGAACAAGACATAAAAAACACTCTCCAACGATTGTACCAAACGACTTCCGATCCTTCTCCGTAAGTCTTTTTAAACATCGAGAGAACTCGGTCTTTTTCCTGATCTGTATTATCCAGCCAGGCCTCTAGTGTTTTACTGTAATGATCTCCATTCCAGTCCCACTTTTTTTCTACGATTAAATCATTGTTAAATTCATCAAATAAATCGCGGGCCGGCATCTGGCCTCCTGAGAAAAAATATTTCCCCATCCAGTTGTCTTCACCTTCTGTTTCAAAAAAGTAAGGGGCATTTTTGTGAGTGAAAATATGAATAAAAAACTTACCATCATCTTTGATTGAAGGAGCTATTTTTTTAAAGAACAACTCATAGTTTCTTAAGTGCTCCATCATTTCAATGCTCATCACGCGGTCAAACTTCTCTGTGCCGAATTCATAATTAGACTCTACTCCCAGGTCGCGAGTTAAGACCGTCAAATTAGTCAGTCCACGAACTGAGGCCTGATGATCAATATAGGCCTTTTGAGTTTTAGAATTTGAAACTGCTGTGATGGAAGAGTTTGGAAAACGTCTGGCAAGCTCTAGTGATAGTGAACCCCACCCACAACCAAGCTCCAGCACGCGCATTCCATCGACCACACCTGCGTGTTCAATCGAGAGGTCCAGGGCCTTTTGTTCGGCCTCTTCCAGCGTTTTGGTATTAGTATCCCAGTAACATGAACTGTATTTTTTATGACGGCCTAAGCTCAAATCATAAAAGCCTGTCGGCACTTCATAGTGCTGCTTATTGGCAGTGTCGGTCATAATGGCCAGTGGTGATTGTTTTAATTTCTGAGCGTAATTTTTAAGGTACTGAGGGTCGTTGGCCGTATTTCTTGAACTCTCATTAAGGCGCTGCTTAACCAGCGATCTAATCCCCACTCTGGTGATTGGATCTGGCATGTAACCATTTTCTAAAACTTTGATAAAATTTTTAACGAGTAATTCATTCATTTTAAGACCTCCTAAACTCAAAATAGTATAGGTTTAGGTAGGTCTTAGGACAAATTGATTCAGCTTAGACGGCCCATTCACTTCTTAGACAAAGGATAAACGTGCTAAACGGCTAGTAGATAACTTCCTGAGCTCTCGGAATGGTATTTAAAAATTCAGCACGGTGGCATGTATCCTGCTTAAAGGCCCCTGAAAGCTTCGATGTTCTCGTCATAGACGTCACATCTTTAATCCCGCGAGTCTTCACACAAGCGTGCATAGCATCGGTCACAACTGCGACATCTTCAGTCTCAAGGATATTAACCAGGGCCTGGTGAATCTGGAGTGTTAAGCGCTCCTGAATTTGTGGTCTCTTCGCGAAGTAGTCTACGATACGGTTAAGTTTCGAAAGACCTAAAACTTTATTCTTAGGGATGTAAGCAATGTGCGTTTTCCCGATGATCGGAACAAAGTGGTGCTCGCAGTGAGAGTTCGTTACGATGTTCACTTCGATGACGGCGTGGTCATAATCAAACTTGTTTTCAACGATCGTAATTTTTGGAAACTTCTCAGTCTCAAGACCGTAGAAAATTTCATCAACGTACATCTTCGCTACTCTGTGAGGAGTTTCAGCAAGAGAGTCGTCTTTTAGGTCAAGACCAAGTGTATTCATGATCTCAGTAAAAAGTGCTGTGATCTTTTCTTTCTTTTGTTCGTTGGTTAATCCCGTCTCAACTTGCGGAGTCGGTGTTACTTTTTTTAATACTGCCTTTGGGTCAATCATTGTCATAAAAATTCCTATACAGCTGTGAAGCCGTTTTTATCTTCTTCATAAATCCCAGAATTCTTTTCGTTTTCTCTGGTTTCAACTCTAAAGCAGTAAACGCGCCCTTGAGTTTTTTTCTGTAAATATTCGTTCATTTTTTCATGTAAAAACTTTGAAGTCCCTTCCATACCTACACTCGGAAGAACCACTAACTTCACGATTCCTTTTTTATCCATCTCTCTGAAGAGATCCAATTCAGGATCATCTTGATTGGCCAAGAAAGTATGGTCGAAATGATCCTCTAAGAATTTTTTGAATTCTTTGAATCCACCAAAGTCCATAACCCAGCCTTTATCGTCTAATGATTCTGCTTTAAACCAGAACATAAACTCGCGTGAGTACCCGTGAACAAAACGACAGTGTCCCGTGTCTCTCCATTGGCGGTGAGTACAGGGATAGCCCGTAAATTTTTTAGTTGAGATGTACATTGGTTGAAACCTTGTAACTAGCTTTTAAATTCAAGTGTTTGATATGTACCATCGAAGTCGATGACATACAAGACACCATGAATTTTCGACTCGTTTTCATAGGTAGAATCTAGTCCCTGCGCCTTCATCAAGGTATCAAGAAGTTTCCTTTGGTGATTGATTTGAACCAGACCCATTAAATGAGTCTCAGTTGTTGTCAGGCAACCCGAGCTTGGAATCATTGGAAAATACGGCGTAAAAGGATTTTTGTTGATAGTCCCCGTTCCGTGGATTCGCAGTAAACTGCGCCCCAGTTCACGGGCCACCACCGATTGCAGCCACCATGGCCTTTTGTAATGAGACATCGGTAGCATTTGTTTAATCTTTTCTTCGCCCGCGGACTGGGCCATGAAATTGACGATCAAACGTCTGAACTTCCCAAACTCAGGGTGGTTGTTGGCCTCTGGCATGACCGAGTCCACCGTGAAGACTCCACAAGGAGTTGTTCCATTAGAGTGGTTAAACGGCAGCGCACGGCTTGAGACACCTAAGATAGGAATCGACCATACACTTCCATTTGAATTATGAACGAAACGCCCGTAAGAGTCTTTTACAAAAATCCTTCCAGGTTTATGTCTATCAGAACTAAAGATGGCGAACATCGATAGTTCATAATTTTTATAATCGAGTATTTCCTGCACTTCACTTTGATTTAGTACTTCACCTTTTTTTGCTTTCAAGAAAAGTTCATACTCTTCCGGGTAAAAGCTCGTAAGGTTCGTAAAAAAATAATGATCTAGTTGATCTTTATAGCCAAATAAATGAAAAATTTGTGAGGGAAGAAGTGATGTTATATCGAGAGTGTTAATGAAGGAGTCAATGTCATTATTGAGACTGTACATGATCAACGATTCTTCAAAGTTGAGTTTGTCCCAATCAATATCGGCCGGAAAAACAAAAGACTTTCCTACTTTATTTCCGAAGAGATATGGCAGGAAAGTCTTTAGATAATTCATATAAATTGCAAGTCCAGTTATTAAGGTTAAAGAACCAAGGAGTACTAGGCAAAGTTTTGCGGATTCGCGGGAGCATACGTCAGTATGTGACCAAGAAGTAGCAAAGCTTTAACGACGTAATCCGCCGGTTATTTGACCTTAATGGTGGTGTCCACCTTCTCCGTGAACGTGTCCATGAGCGATTTCTTCAGCTGAAGCATCTCTGATTGACTTAATAGTCACGTCAAAGTGAAGTTCAACACCTGCAAGCGGGTGGTTCCCGTCTACAGTAACATTGTCACCTTCGATTTTCGTTACAGAAACAACAAGTTCACCTTGCTCAGTTTCTACTTCGAATTGCATTCCAACTTCAAGGCCTTCAGTTGACTCGAATTGTGAACGAGGAACAACTTGGCAAAGAGAATCGTTTCTTTCTCCGTATCCGTCTTTAGCAGCGATTGTTACTTTAAGATTGTCGCCAGCTTTTTTACCTTCAAGTTCTTTTTCAAGACCTGGAATCAAGTTACCAATCCCTTGGATATAAGTAAGTGGTCCGTGGTCTGCCGATGAATCGATCATAGCGCCTTTAGCGTCTGTTAGTTTATAGTCGATTGCAACGACTTTGTTTTTTTGAACTTGCATAAAATCCCCGTCTATTTTTTATTGCGACTAACCTATCACTACTTTTTTACGATGTCTAAAATTACTACCGGTTCTGTCGGAACATCTTCATACATTCCACGAGTTCCAGTTTTTACCATCTTAATCTTGTTCACAACCGGCATCCCGCTCGTTACTTTCCCGAATACTGCGTATCCAAACCCTTGGTCTGAAGTGTCGCGGTGATCAAGGAATGCGTTATCATTTACGTTGATGAAAAATTGAGCTGTCGCGCTATCAACCACGTTAGTTCTGGCCATAGCAAGTGTCCCTGTTTCATTTTTCAGACCGTTAGTCGCTTCGTTTTTAATCTGAGCGCCTGTCGACTTCTCTTTCATGTCTTTATCAAATCCCCCGCCCTGAATCATAAAGTTATTGATCACGCGGTGAAAAATAGTCCCTTTGTAGTGACCTTTTGAAACGTAAGCTAGGAAGTTTTTTACAGTGATTGGTGCTTTGTCTTCGAAAAGCTCAACATCAATGTTTCCCTTGTTTGTCTTAATTGTAACTTTTGGGTTAGCTGCCATTGCAGTGACTGATGAAAGTAACATTAGAGATACTAGTAACGTTTTCATTTTTTACCTCGGTGTAAATTTAGCGATAAATTGTTGGTACATTTCTCTATCTAACGGATCCGTTCCATTTAAATACATTTCTAAATACTTTGTCGAATCATAACCCCAGAACATTTCTCCGTCGACGACGAAACTTGGAACACCGAAGAGCTCCCTTTGAAGAGCACGCTCAACATTGGCCTTCAACTCAATGCGGGCATTTTTGCTTTCCATCTTTTCTATAAGATTATCACTGTAGAGATTCTTTTCTTTTAAGATCTCTTTTAAGACATCGTCACTACCAATATCTAATCCTTTCTCCCATCCCGCTCTGTAAATGGCGTCGATGATTTCTTTCTGCTTATCACCAGCTGTCCCGATCAGGGCCAGTCGAAGGGCATACAGAGAGTTAAAAGGTAAATGTTTTGGAGTCGTAAAAGGAATATTGTTCATCTTCGTTGCACGAAGCAGGTCTTTAAAAAGATAATTTCTTTTCGGCTCAATTTGCGCCGGACCTTTTGTATCATAGGAAGCAATAATCGTGGCCATACTGACCGGGTAAAACTCAAACTCATATGGAGTCGATCTTACCCAGGTCCATGCCAGGTATGAGTAAGGAGAGAGAAAATCAAAGTAAAATTCAATTTTCTTCATCGTCTTATTCCTCTGATTTTTTCTTATCTAAATAATATTGGAAGTTCGTATCAAAAACTCTGATACCACCTTTATCAACTTCGAAAACGCGGTTCGATAATCCATGAAGGAAGTGTCTATCATGGGATACGAACATAACTGTTCCATCAAAGTCTTTAAGAGCTTTAAGGAGAACGTCGCGCGACTTTAAGTCCAAATGGTTGGTAGGTTCATCGAGAACTAAAAGGTTGTTGTTAGAAGACATTAACGTCGCTAAAACAACTCTAGACTTCTCTCCACCTGATAAAACTTTAATTTTCTTTTCAACGTCATCACCGCGGAATAAAAACGCAGCAAGCAGGTTTCTGATGTATCCGTTTGAAGCATGAGGAAGTCTATTTGAGATTTCTTCAAGGACAGTGTTTTCTGGATTTAAGAGATCAAGAGAGAACTGCGAGAAGTATCCAACCTGAATCGATGGTCCGATTGAGCACTCGCCTCCACTGGCTTCAGTTAAATTGCAAATAACTTTTAGGAGTGTCGACTTACCGGCACCGTTCACTCCGACAACGGAGATTTTATCCTGACGGTTAACAGTTGCTGTTAGTCCTGAGAAAATCTTGTGAAGAGTTCCATCATCACGAGTCCAGTTTTTTGCCAGGTCTTTCATCATAACAACATCGTTACTTCCACGTGGTGGCGTTGGAAACGAGAAGTCCATAACGACGTCTTCTGGTGGAAGCTCAACTCTTTCAATCTTATCAATTTTCTTTACGCGAGACTGTACCTGAGCAGCGTGGCTGGCACGTGCAGCGAACTTCGCAATAAATTCCTCTTCTTTTTGTAGCATGGCCTGTTGAGATTCATACTGGGCGATCTGTTGAACTTTTCTGATCTCTTTTTCTTTTTCGTAGTAGTCGTAGTCACCTGTATAAGTAGTAATTTGCTTATTAGCGACTTCGATAATTCTGTTAACAATACCGTTCATGAAGTCACGGTCATGGGAAGTCATAAGGACAGCGCCCTTATAATCTTTTAACCACTGCTCAAGCCAGACGATACTTTCAAGGTCAAGGTAGTTGGTAGGTTCATCCATTAGCATAACGTCTGGTTGTTGAATAAGAACTTTTGCCAGCGCAATTCTCATTCTCCATCCACCAGAGAACAATCCAACATCTCTATCGTGGTCGTAAGGCATAACCCCAAGACCTGTGATAATTTCTTTTGCTCTTACATCGAGATCGTATCCACCAAGTTTTTCGAACTCAGTTTGATAGTCTCCTAACTCGATTAACACCTTTTCCATTTCATCCGGATCAAGATCGTTTTCAAGTTTTGTTTCAATCGCTCTCATCTTTTGAGCAAGCTCAGAAGCTTTAGCACTTCCGCTCATGACTTCTTCAATAACTGTGCGTCCTTTCATCTCTCCAATATTCTGAGAGAAATAAGCGACACGCACTTTTTCCGGAACGGTGATTGATCCGCCATCAAAACCTTCTTCTTTCATCAAAACGCGAAAGACCGTCGTTTTACCGGCACCGTTAGGGCCAACTAAACCAACTTTATCTCCTGGGCGTAAAATGAATGAAGCGTTTTCATAAAGAATTTGTCCGCCATAGTGCTTTGAAACGTTATTGAAACTGATCATAATCGTGCTCTTTCCTCTAAAAAATTTGACTCACTTTACCCCAAAGTATGGGCATTGGCATCACTTAATATGGGCCATATCAGTGAATGACGCTCGTCTCAGAAGTAATAACTAGAATACTCCGGTAATTTTTAAAAATACTCAAAAATCCAAATTGTAATTTTTCCCTTTTTCTCTAAAATAGTCACATATGGAATTCACTCCCCTTCGCATTACGACAGTTAAACCACTTAGAGATCTTACCTTCGATCTTTATATCCACTTTAAAGAGCAATACCTTTGTTATGCTAAACGTGGGGAACAGCTCAGCGAAGATAAATTTTTAAAACTTAAGGCGCAAAAAATAGCCAAGTTTTTTATCACTGAAAGTGATGAATCCAACTACCAAAAATTCCTGGACGCCCTTTTAGACGAAACATTATCTAATCCTAAAGTGGACGTGGATTCTAAAGTGACCATGGCCGAAGGTGCTGCTGAATCAGCTATCGAGCGCATGCAAAAAGACCCGGGAAGTGAAAGTGCCTACAGAGCGACTGAAAAGGCCGCAAAAAGTTTACGTCAGGTGATTTTAAACAACCCGGATGCTTTGAAAAAAATCTTTGGGAAAAAAGCTGAAAAAAATGAAGAAGTCATCAAGCACTCTTTGAATGTTTGTGCTCTCTCGGTAAAACTTGCTGAAATCTTAAAATGCTCAGACCAGGAAATGGATGATATCGGTACGGCCGCTCTGATTCACGATATCGGTATGACGAACATGAACAAAAAGGACATGGAGCTTTTCCATAAGCCTAAAAAACTTTTAAGCAATGATGATAAACGTGTTTATTACATGCATACAAAAGACGCCGCTGCTCTTCTAAAAGACAAGGCCTACGTCACTCCTGCGATCCTTGAACTAGTTATGAACCATGAAGAAGTTCAAAGTGGATTAGGCCCAAATAAAAAGAAAAAGCTCTCTCTTTCTGAAGAAATTTTATCGCTGGTGAACAACTACGATAAACGAACTATTACCAATAAAACATCACCTGCTCAGACTCTAAAAGACATGATGATTGATGAACTTGGTAACTATGAATTAAAACTGTTGAATGAATTCAAAAAAGTCCTCCAAAGTGAAGGACTTCTTGAATAGGTTTTTAATTTTTTAGAAAATCACTCTCATTGAATCCATGACCACTTCTGCTTCTTCATAGCACTTCGACAGAACTTCGATCTGCTCAGTAATTGATTCAATTTCTTCAGGACGAACCACGGGGTTTACGGCCTTAAGTTTTAGAAGACGAGTTTTTTCACGATCAAGATGTTCAATCATGTTTTGTTTATATTTTTTCTTTAACTCACCTGCTTCAACTAAAGCGTGCTGATGAGCGGCCTGAAGAACTTTCTGAACAGCTGCTTTCGGAAGACCCTTGGCCTTTCTAACAGTGTCTGGGTCTGCTCCGGTAATTCTTTCGTCAATATCTGATTTATCAAATTTCGCACTCAGGTTTTCCCCTGAGCTATCAACTAAAATACGAATCGGCGTCGGAGGAAAAAACCTCTCTGGGCTTAAACTCTTCGGAGCGACAACTTGTAATTTAAAAAATGTCTCAATATAGGTTTTTGCCTGACCTGATTTTTTTCTCATCATGACACTCATGTTTCCAAAAGTGTTACTTAAAACTAAATCAATAACGCCGACTACCATCGGGTGATCCCAGGTTAAAAACTCCACGTCTTCACGTCTTAGGGCCGTCTTTCTATCGTAAGTAATTCTCACACCATCCACCGGAAGATTTGGGAAATACGGCACGTACATATTGTCACTTGGTTTGATGAAATACACTTCATCATCCAGGTCTTCAATATCAACTCCCAACTCCTGAAACACATTGTTCATGTAATTAATCAGGTTGGTTTCTTCATCAAATTTTCTAACTTCATCGACGAGTTTTTTAGCAACGTCTTCCTTGAATGAATTTAATTCAACCAGGATGTCGCGCCCTTCTTCCAGTTTATGAGTCACAGTTTTAAATTCGCTGGCCGTTGTTTCCAAAAACTCCTGAAGCACTTTTGGATCTTTAAAACACAACTCAGGTTTATTTAAATACTCTTCTAAAAGGCCCTGCAGCTGCTGGTGAACAATGCTCGCTCCTTTTGCAGAGTGAACAAAAGCGTCTAGTCCAGTGTTGAACCATTGGTATAAAATTTCATCATATGAACTCATGATGTAAGGAACATGAATGTGAATGTCACTTTCCTGTCCGATACGATCTAAACGTCCAATACGTTGCTCTAATAAATCGGGATAAAGTGGCAGGTCAAATAAGACAAGGTGATGAGCGAACTCAAAGTTTCT
This sequence comes from Bacteriovorax sp., assembly GCA_040376855.1. Lineage (GTDB taxonomy): Bacteria > Bdellovibrionota > Bacteriovoracia > Bacteriovoracales > Bacteriovoracaceae > Bacteriovorax. The sequence goes on along the minus strand of JBEIPV010000007.1, from coordinate 13,233 downwards.
TCCCTCACTTCCTACTTCCGTACAAAGCAGAATGTCGGCCCCTTCCGGATCAGCAAAATAAGCGGCCTGACGATCTCTGGCCACAAATGAAAGCCCCGAGTGAAAAGCTGCTACGTTCATACCTGGAAAACGATCCTTCATCAGGGTTTCAAGGCACATAACTTTTGTTTTTGATTTTGTAATCAGGAGAACTTTTTCTCCAATGTGACGACCTAAAAATTCCGTCAACCAGTCCAGTTTCATATCAAAACTTGGCCCGATCGTTTCTTCGTCTTCCAGTCCTAAATGCAGTGTCTTTTTACTTTCTAACGGATAAGCGTGCAGAATTCTTTTTGGGAAAAAAGAAAAGTGTTTGCTCATTCTGTTTCTGGTATTTCTAAAGAAAATTCTTCCCGGCCCATGAAGATCTTGAAGCTCAGCAAGTTTTGCTTCACTTTCTGCTCCACCCTTTTTCAAGAGCTCGCGCGCTTGGGCCGCGACTTCTTCGTAATGAGTCGTCTCTTCTAAAAATTTTGGATAATCAAAAAAGCGATCCGGATCAAGAAGCTTTAAACGTGCAAAATGCCCTTCCATTCCCAACTGTTCTGGTGTTGCTGTTAGCAATAATAAACCTTTTGATCTCTTGGCAATCATCTGAACAATTTTATATTCAGTTGAAACGTGCTCCTGACTCCACTTTAACTGATGGGCCTCATCGACCACCATAATATCCCAAATGGCTTCCTTCATAAGGCTTCTGGCCATCTCAGCTCCCTTGAGGAGACCAATATTCACAATGACAAAGTCATTTTCTGTAAATGGATTTGTCCCTGGTTCAAGATGAGTTTCCTGATTCATCGTCACGAAAGAAAGATTGAACTTTCTCAGCATTTCAATAAACCATTGATAGACTAATGAGTCCGGAACGAGGATCAGCGCGCGCTTTACTCTCTCAGATAAAATCAATTGATGAAGTGCAAGTCCCGCTTCAATCGTTTTTCCCAACCCTACTTCATCAGCTAAAAGAACTCTTGGAATCGGACGATCCACGATTTGTTCTGCTACATAAAACTGGTGAGGGATTAAATTCATTCTTCCGCCGACAAAACCACGCACTGGTGATTGAGTCAGACGATTTTTGTTCCATAGTGTTTTAAAACGAAGTTCAAATAACCCCGGCGAATCCACGCTGCCGTTAAACAAGCGGTCTTCAGGTTTATTAAAACTTAGTGAATCAGAAAGCTCACGTTCATCAAAAACCTGGTCCTGACTTCTATAAGCAGCAAGACCTTCGTTATCAATCACGTCATCGATCGTAAGCTTTTGTCCTGATCTTAAAGTGACTTCGTCACCTGCAGAAAAAACCACACGCTTAATCGGTGCACCCTTTGATCCATAAACTCTTTCTGTCTTGCTTGCTAGGAATGATATTTTGATGGTCTTGGATTCTACGTTGACGAGAATACCAAGCCCTAATTCTGGCTCAGTTTCACTCATGAAACGCTGGCCGGGAACGAGAGTCTTCATTAATGTCCTTTTTGTAAACTTTCTTTATTGCATGCTGTAGATAGCTACTGCAAGTCCAATGATAATCATACCTACAATGATGTAAATACGTTTTTTACCTAGGGCAACTTCTTCTGGGGTAAGTGATTTTCTACGTGCGCTTTTTTTGCTCATGGCCTAATGAACTCCGAAAATATTCTTAATAAAATCCTTAACTCCATTAGACGATTTTATTTTATATAGGTCAAAAGCATATGAGTCGTTATGAGAGAAATTCTCCGCTTCAACAAAAGGGTCAAATTCAGAATCTTCGTCGATATTTGATTCAGATTTAAGCTTCGAGATCATATCGTTGTTGTCTTTAACAATCTGGCGAGCGCGCTCTACAGCGATTCTAGCAGTTTCATATTTTGGCAGGAAGTCCTGTGAGGTAACATTTTCGTTTTCCATTTTTCTCCTTTCTCAAGCCCGTTTTTCAACATGGCGAGTCGATAAAAATAATGTAGTGTAATACTCTTACTCTGCCAAAACGCTATCCGTAAACGAAAGATTGACCAATTTTATAGCGCTTTGCCCCAACAAGGTGTTATTTGGAGTGAATAAGCCCTGACTTTTTCTCTCATTTAGGCTACAAGAAGCTACGAATTAAAATGAGGAATTGAATTATGATTATTTGCCAAAACGTCGGCCTGAGATACGGTGCTAGAAAACTATTTGAAGAAGTAGATATTAAGTTTACTCCAGGAAACTGCTACGGATTAATTGGTGCCAACGGTGCAGGAAAATCTACGTTCCTTAAAATTTTATCTGGAGAGATCCCAAGTTCATCAGGACACGTGTTCATCACTCCAGGACAACGTCTATCAATCCTAAAGCAGGACCACTACGCTTACGAAGATATTGAAGTTCTAAAACTTGTTATCATGGGTAACAAAAAACTTTTAGAAATCATGGAAGAAAAAGACGCTCTTTACGCCAAAGAAGATTTCTCTGATGAAGACGGACTTCGTGCCGCTGATCTTGAAACTCAATTTGGTGAAATGAACGGATGGGAAGCTGACTCTGAAGCAGCAACACTTCTTTCTGGTCTTGGAATCAAAGAAGAAATGCTGACGAAAAAAATGGCAGAGCTTAACGGTGGAGAAAAAGTTAAGGTTCTACTAGCTTCAGCTCTATTTGGTAAACCAGACATTCTTCTTCTGGATGAGCCTACCAACCACTTGGATATGAAAGCGATCCATTGGTTAGAAAACTTCTTAGCTACATTTGAAAATACGGTTATCGTTGTATCCCATGACCGTCACTTCTTAAATAAAGTGTGTACTCACATGGCCGATATCGACTTCGGTAAAATTAAAATTTACCCAGGTAACTACGACTTCTGGTACCAGTCTTCTCAACTTGCGATGACATTAAAGTCTAACCAAAATAAAAAGATTGAAGAAAAAATGCAGGAACTTAAAGAGTTCATCGCACGCTTTTCAGCCAACGCTTCTAAATCAAAACAAGCAACATCAAGACAAAAAACTCTTGATAAAATCACTCTTGAAGACATTCAACCGTCGACAAGAAAATACCCTTTCGTTCACTTCAAAGCGAAAAAAGATATTGGAAAAGACGTTCTTACTGTTGAAAAAATTTCAAAAACTGTTGATGGAAAAGTTATGTTTAAAAACATTTCTTTCCAGGTCAGAAAATCAGATAAGATCGTTCTACTGGGAACCGATCAACAGTGTGGCGCCTTGATGGATGTCCTTGCTGGAGTTTCAAAAGTTGATGCCGGCCAGGTAAACTGGGGTGTTACAGCTCAGAAATCATACTTCCCTGCAGACAACACTGAGTTCTTTGCTGACGGTAAATACAACCTGGTAGACTGGTTAAGAGACTTCTCAGAAGACAAAGACGAATCATTCGTCAGAGGATTCTTAGGGCGCATGCTTTTTACAGGTGAAGAAAGTCAGAAGAAAACAAACGTATTATCCGGTGGTGAAAAAGTTCGTATGATGCTTTCTAAAATGATGTTAGAAGCTCCGAACGTTTTAATCATGGATGGACCAACTAACCACCTTGACCTTGAAAGTATCACGTCAGTGAACGAAGGGTTAAAGAAGTGGGACTCAACTTTAATTTTTGCTTGTCATGACCACGAGTTCGTTCAGACGGTTGCCAATAGAATTATTGATATCCAACCTGACGGATCGATCATCGACGTTGAAAAATCTTTTGATGAATACTTAGGATTACAATAATTGGAAAAAGATTCTAGAGAAGACTTTTTTGAAATCAGGCAGATCATGCCTGAAGATAAAATCCCACTTCAAGTGGGGCTTCAGATGCTTTCTCCGGAATCTATCAGACAGAGATTTTTTGCCAGCAAAAAAGAATTTACCGACAATGAACTGAAGTTTTTAACAGAAGTTGATCAGATTAACCACCTGGCCTATGTGGCGGTCCATCACATTAATGGAAAGCTTCTACCAGGTGGAGTTATCAGGGCCATTAAGAATATTGAACGCCCGACTTACGCTGAAATCGGCGTGACCATCGTTGATAGTTATCAGGGAATGGGCCTTGGGATCAGGTTGTTTAATACGATTGCTGAGCAAGGGCTAAAAGTTGGAATCACCCATATCTACGGCGAGTACCACACCAGTAACATGAAGATGACCAAACTCCTGGAAAAATTTGCCAAGACCCGTGCACCTTTGTTTTTAAAACATACCGGCGACGGATTTATTTATTTTGAAGCTCCGTTAAAAAACTGATAAAATTGACAAAAGCATATATCAATTAATTTTCAATCATAGGAAGGCCAATGGGACGTAAGTGGAACAACATCAAAGAGAAGAAAGGCGATCAGGACAAGATTCGCTCTCTTATGTATACAAAGTGTCTTCGTGAAGTAACGAAAGCTGTAAAACAAGGTGGCGAAGAAGTTGAAAGTAACTTCATGTTAAGAATCGCATTAGAAAAATCTAGAAAATATAACGTTCCTAAGGACAACATCGACCGTGCGATTAAAAAAGGTCTAGGAAACGAAGACGAAGGATACGCTGATATTGCTTACGAAGGATACGGACCTAACGGTGTAGCGATCTTCGTTGAAGCTTCAACAAACAACGGAACAAGAACAGTTGCCAACGTTCGTAACTTCTTCAACAAGTGCGGCGGCTCACTAGGAACAACTGGTTGTCTTCAATTCGTATTCGAAAGAAAAGCAGTATTTGAAATCCCACAAGGATCTTTAGTTGAAGACGACTTCACTCTGGACATGATCGATGCTGGTGCAGACGATGTTGTTTTAGAAGATGGATTCTTCACTGTAACCGGGCCAATGGAAGCTTTTGGACCTATTCAGACAAAACTTGATGAATTAAAAATTACTGCTGATGAAGCTGGTCTTGAAAGAGTTCCACTTACATTAAAAGAAATCGATAAAGAGACATTTAAAATCGTAACAAAACTGGTTGATCTACTTGAGAGTGACGATGACGTGACGAAAGTTTATCACAACGTAAAATACGACGACTCTTTCGCCGAAGCTTAAAATAACGATTATCAGGTGCCTCAAACACCATAGATTTGAGGCACCTGTTTCCTGCCCTTTTACTGAATTCCCTATATGCTATTAGCTACTTAGATCTTTTCCTTCCTTTTGTTTAGACCCATGATATTCTGGCCCAAGTTTAAACCCCATCCCAAGGACAGATCGATCTATGAAAAAGACTCTCATCACTTTAATGGCGTTCTTCTTATTCCAATCTCCTCTATCGGCCAATGATGAACTTGATGTAGATCCACTTTCTAATATCAATATTTCTAAAGAGGATATTATAAAGAGTCTGGAGACTTTAAAAAAACAGGGGAAGATTTCAGAAGCGGATTACGAGAAGGCCAAAAAAGAACTATCAGGAATTAGCGACTCACAAGTCAAATCGATCACCGACACTGCGATAGATGTCATCAGGAAAGATCCTGATAAAGCACTCGAACTGGTCAATGCTGCGAAGATTGATCCTAATGAAGTAAAAAAACAAATTGCGAGTCCACCACCAGCACCTTAATGATTCAGTTCATCGATCATATCGATTTTATCTTCAACCAATAATGATTTAAATCTCAGGCTCGTTAAACTTTTAATGAGCCCGTCATAACTGAGTTGTCCGTTATCTAATCTTTTTGTCATCAAAAGTGATACGCCCTGAGACTCTAAAAACTGCACAATTTCCGGGTTGTCTCTCACTTCATCATCTGGAGCGATGATCATGGTATTGCGTCTGAAACGGTCTGTGAGGATGTGCCAGGTGCTGTCTAGGTCATGGAGACTCATCACGGCCAGGCGAAGAGGCTGGCGTCTTATATCGAAGTTTTCATCATCGACCATGAAGGAGTCTTTGGTGGTTGTGAGTTTCTTTTTATCGAAAATCAGACAGTCTACACTGGCCCTCATTTTTTGAGTTTCTTCGTATGTACTGTCTGATTTTAATTTGATGATTTCCATTAGTTTACGCTGACATCCATTTCAGTAAAGATTGATGGTTGTTGATGGTCTTTTTGAAATCCATCGCTGGCGATTTCGATCAGGCGACTATTAAACATATCATTCGTTGTTGTATTAACTGTTAACTGAGGAAGGCGTCCGATAATCTCACCTTTTTGAACCAGATAAGATAATTGCAATGGTGTTGAGTAATCACCCTTATCAGTGAAGTCTCCACCGTGTCCCATAAAAACAACAATACAGTTATCAAGAGATTTTAGAATTTCTTGTGTTGATCTCTTTCCTGCTCCAACTACAAGAGAGTTAAATTTCATTGTTGTAGCAGAATCAAAAGAGCGTCTTCCATTTCCAGTTGCCTCTACTCCATACTTTTTAGCATTGCGAAGATCGGCAATCACATTTTTCATTTCTCCATTTTCGATCAATGAAAGTTTGGCCATTTTACGAACGACTCCTTCCTCATCGAACGTGCGATAAACCCCATGCTCTGGTGAATAGTTTACGTCGTATAAAGAAAAGTCTTTGCTGAAAATTTTCTGACCTAATTTTCCACTGTAAAGAGCAGAGCCTTCGCAGTACTTGTCAGCAAGGAATGACTCTGAAAGTTTTGAAGTAAGCTCACCGTCCAGTAAAAGCACCGGGTACTTTCCATTCTGGAATTTAATTTCGTTATTATAGGATTCCAGATAAGGAATGTTTTTATTAAAAACGTCATCCAGATCACTCAAAGCAAGAATTCTTGGGCGCCCTTGAAAATACCCATCCATCAAATTGGGAGACCCTACTTTTTTGAAAATGTAATGCCATTCATTAACAGCGAATTTCTTTTCAAAAGTCACACCATCATGATTCGTTAATGTCGTTGAATGGATTTCACGATTAAACTTACCATTAAAAACAAACTGGTTTGAAAAAGCTCTAAGGCGCTCTTGAGTTTTTTCAATTTCGTCGGCAATTTTACTTAGTGGGGCACTTAAACTCTCTTCATCAATCACACTCATCTTTTGAAAAGATGGAAGTTCATAGTTATAAGGAATTCCTACCGTTTTTGCTCCCTGTGCTTTTTTTAGCAGGTCGCTGTCACTAATATCTCCCACAAACGAAGTTGTATAAATTTTATTCTCTTCAAAAAGGCGAACACCTTTTTTCGTAATATTTTTACTTCGTGAAGAATTAATTTTCCCCGCGATCACTTCAATACTTAAGGACTCTTCTGTCGTTTTTAAAATATCGTATTTCATTTTTTCATCCTTGATTTTAACTAACTTGCATTTCACTAACTAGGATTGAAGGTCCGCCATCAGCAACCGGAAGTGGAGACTGCTCCCCTTTTCCGCATCCACCGAAAGCTGAACTCTCCAGGTGAAAATCATCACCACAGGCCTCAATCATCTTTAATGTTTCAAAAACTGATCCGGAAAGAACTGAAACTCTTACTGGTTCTGCAATTTTCCCATCTTTAATTCGGTAAGCTCTGTTAGGGGCAATAGTAAAAGTACTTCCACCTGAACCGTGTTTAAAGTTGTAGAAATAAATTCCACCTTCTGCTCTCTTTAACAATTCATTGAAAGGAACACTTCCACCTTCAATATAAGTTGATGTCATACGCACGATTGGCTCAAACTCGAAATTCATTGCTCTGGCATTTCCAGTAGCTTTTTCTTCCAGCACGTTCGCTGTATGTGTTGAATGTAATCTGCCTGTCAGTACACCATCTTTAATCAGGTAAGTTTTTTTAGCGAGTGTTCCTTCGTCATCAATCGGGCAATACCCAGAAGTATTATCATGCACGCCTGTATCAACGATTGATAAACAAGCAGCACCAATTGTACTTCCAATCTTCCACTCTTTCGTGGCTTCCGGATCTCCCATCATAAAATCTGCTTCTGACTTATGGCCGAAAGATTCATGAGTAAACACTCCTGTGATCTCAGGAGAAAGAACAACTTTATATTTACCAGGAGTGATCGTCTCAGCTCCCAGAAAGCGTTGAGACTCAATAAAAAAATCTAGGATATCTTTTTCGAGATTATCTAATTTTTTAAAATCAGTGACATAAACTCTAAACCAGTCATCCACTAAATCACCGTCTTTTTTAAGGACAGCACTAAAACCAAATCCGGCCTGGTTAAAGTCATAAGAAAACTCGGTTCCAACTGAAGACTTATAAAATTTTTCTTTATAAATATCCGTGTAATGAATTCCTGATTCTTTTAAGTTATCAATCTTCTTAATTAAAGGAAGATAACTCTCCCCCAGTTTCACTTTTGTTTCTAATGGAATTTTTGAAAAAGCATCTGCTGCTTTATTAATTAAATGGTGAATCCCATTATTTTCCGGAACAACATAAGTGTTAGATGATTTTTTCCCGGCATTTGCCTGATCAATAATCTTATTGATTTCAGCTTCCAGATTCGTCACTGCTGTTGTTGAAGCATAAAACCATAAACCATGGTGATGAACTCTAATAAACGCACCAACAACTGGTTTTTCTGCTGCCGAAACGAGTTCTCCATTTCTGAATGTAAAATGGCTTGATTGAGTGCGCTCAATTCTCACATCCACAAAATGACATGCGAATTTTTTTAGATCTAAATGATCTAAAATGCTTTTAAGATCCATGAAGGTCTCCTTTTTAAATATCGAAAATTAGAAATGAGAAAATCTGACCTTGATGATACCAAAATTCGCCAAAATTTTCGATTAAAAGAATTTGGTTGGCTTCTTTGAGTGCATTGAAAAAAGCATCGTCATAGCTCTGCCCTGCTTTTTCACCACTCAGGTAGGCCTTAAAGTCTTTCATGATGATCTTAGTATGCAAATCTATTGGAGAACGCTTAAGAGGTTGTCTTACGAAAGGATTTCGCTCAGCTATTTCGATACGACTCAAATAAAAATCGACCTGACCTTTGTAGCGGTAAACTTTGTTGGTTTTGAGTTCAGCGAGAATACTTGCAGCATCAGGAAGTTCAAAAGAGATCTTCTTTTTACTGTCGTAATCTCCTTTCATTTTCTGCATCAACTGATCATTGTATCCATCGGGATCAAAACAAAAAAGAAAAGCTTTGGTCACAAGTTCAATCGTTGTATGAAAAGCAGGATTGTAAGCGCGGGGTTTGAGAGAGAGTCCGTAAAGATAGAACTCTTTAATATTCGCCAAAGTTAAATCATCTTTAACTTTTTTCAGGGCGACAGATAATCTATTATCCATCGCCTCGTCACCGGTTCCCCACTCTTCTTTATTTGGAAATAGTGAATAGTCAGGAACCATACTCATCTTATTTTAATTCTACGTTAAGATCGATTTTTAGATTTTTATTTCCTAAATCAGCAGAAGGAAATTTTGGGTCTAAACCTTCGATAGCACCAGACTTATTAAGTGCATCTCCAGTTGGAGAATAACGAGCGATCACATGAAGAGGTCCCTTAAATTCTGCTCCCGGGATCATCACGTTTTTTTGAGTGATCACGAAGGCCTGTGGGAATGTTGGGTTTTGAATTCTGATAACGGCCACAGGTGGAGTTCTGTCGTTTGGACCTGAGTCAGGGCCAGCTTGTTTAGCAAAAACAAACAGCACACCATTTTTTGTGATTTTACTTTCTAAACCTTTTTTCAGAGTGACAAGACCACCTACTTTTGGATCAGTGTAGGCACTTGCATTTGTAGCGATAAAAAGAGATACCATCATTGTCACAAAAATATTTTTCATTCAAAAAACTCCTATAGGTTTTATTTTTGCTCAATGATAATATGAAGACAGGAGCTTATCAAATGAAGAAAGAAGTTTTATCGTTAATTGGGTGCGGATGGTTAGGAAAAGCGCTGGCGTTGGATCTACAACACTCTAATCACAACCTTATCGCTACAACTACCCACGATAAAGCTGATGAATTTGCCCAGAGCGATGTTCCTTACATTCAGCTAGATGTCGGTTTAGACCTAGTTCCCGAAAGTATTAAAAATTCCCATATATTAATTTACATGGTTCCCCCTTTAGAAGTGAGTCAGGTAAAGCATTTTTTTGATCAAATCCCCTCTGATAAAAAAATTATCTTTATCAGCTCAATCTCAGTTTATGGAAAAAATCTTGGAGCGCTGGACGAAGAATTTGAACAGCACACTTCTTCAACGGGTTCTCCCTTATTACTTGAAACTGAAAGCTATATTAAAAATAAATTCTCACATGCTACGATTCTACGACTTGGTGGACTCTATGGAGACAAACGTCACCCTGTCTACTTTCTTCAAGGCAAAACTGGCCTCACTGGTGGTCATGCTTTTCTTCATCTAGTTCATCGCGATGATTGCATCAAGGCCATCAAGGCCGTTATGAAAAATTCTATATGGGGTGAAACTTTTAATATCGTTAATGATGTGAAGTATAGAAAAAATGAATACTACCCAATGATGGCCAAAAAACTGAACCTTACGCCACTGCAGTATATTCACGATGAAAAAAGTATGAAAGAGACCATCATCTCTAATACTAAATCTAAATCAAAATTGGGAATGACCTACTTAGATCCTAGCGAATTTTGTACATTTTCTGAGTAACTTCTAGATCGGTATATCTGTTATTATCAGTAATTCTCTCGATCTCTTTTACGATCTTCGCCACTCTTTGTAGTGAGTCTGCTATTTTGTCAAAATACTCAAGGCTTTGCTCTTTTTTGGCCTTTCTTAATAGACCGTAAGCAATCGTTAATGGATTATTAATTTCATGATTGTAAGTTGCAATTAAAGTGTTAAGTGCTTCCACTTCTTTTTTCTCAACCGCATCTCTATAATTTCTAACGGCATTGATTTGAGCGTTGATTCTCGCCTCAGCAATTTCAATATTCACTGGCTTTTGAATATAGTCGTTGGCCCCAAGCTTGAGTGCCTCAACAATGTCTTCGGCTTCATTTTTTGCGGTTTCCATAATTATAGGGATATCAATTGAAGAGTATACTGAGCGGATAGATTGCAGCAGCTCAATTCCACTCATCTCAGGCATCACAATATCCAGCAGGATTAAGTCAGGTATATCGTTTTGAAGCGACTCCAGACACTCTCTCCCCGATCCCACGCAAACAACCGTAAAACCACGCTTCGTCAGTCGTTGAGATAATATTCTTGATGTAATTTGATCGTCATCAACGATCATAATTTTGATACTCATAAATAAATTATCGGCTCAAATGGTATAAAACTTATAGCCTATTCTTATTTATATGATGAAATCTTCACAATTAATTTGATTTAATCAGTGAAATTAATTAGATAGTGAAAAAAAATATTCCTCTGAAGAATGGAGGTGATTGCAATAAATGCCGTCCCGAATAACGCTAGGACAATCATGAGGACTTTTACGTGAAGTTTTTTACTCTGTTAATATTCATGCTTGGTTCAACATTTGTATAAAAAAGGCCCTCATAAGGGCCTTTTTTTATATCAATTTTTTATCATTAATCTTTTTTACCAATAAACTTTCTTCCATCCATATATGGTTGAAGTTTCGCCGGAATCTTGATTGATCCATCAGCTTGCTGGTGGTTTTCTAAAAATGGTACCAGGATTCTTGGAGTCGCAATCGCAGTGTTATTTAAAGTGTGAACGAATTGAACTTTGTTCTCTCCGTCTCTGTATCTTGTTTGCGTACGACGAGCTTGCCAATCGTGTAAAGCAGAACAACTGTGTGTCTCTCTGTATTTTTGTTCGGATGGTACCCATGCCTCAACATCGTACATACGAACTTTTCCAGTTCCCATATCTCCCGTACAGCATTCTACAATTCTGTATGGAAGTTCAAGATCCTGAACAATTTCTTCTGACGTCTCAAGAAGGATTTGATGCCATTTTTCAGATTCAGCAGGATCATTTTTACAAATAATAAACTGCTCTACTTTCATGAATTGGTGAACGCGGATTAAACCACGAACGTCACGCCCGTATGATCCAGCTTCTGATCTAAAACATGGTGAGTATCCTGCGTATAAAATTGGAAGCTCAGACTCTTTTAAAATTTCATTTGCATGAAGAGAGTTGATTTGAACTTCAGCAGTTCCTGCCAGGTAGAGATTATGCTCTGGAATGAAATAAGCTTGGTCTCTTCCTGCTGGAAAGTGTCCTGTTCCGTAAAGAGCTTCTTCTCTTGCGAAAGCTGGAACTGAAACAAGATTAAATCCTTTTGCCATTAGTTTATCCATGGCCATTCTATGCATCGCCATTTCAACTAAAACCATTTCATTTCGAAGACTATATGAACGTGAACCAGAAACTTTTGCGATACGCTCAAAATCTGCCCAGTTATTTTTTTCAAGAAGGGCCACGTGATCAAGTGGAGTGAAATCAAACTTTGGTAAAACACCGTGTTTTTTTACTTCAACGTTATCGTTATCATCTTTTCCAATTGGTGCTTTTGGTGAAGGAATTTGTGGAGTGATCCACAGAAGATTTTTAAGCTCTAATTCAACTTCTTCAGCGCGAGGCTTAATAGCTTTGGCCTTTTCATCCAGAGCTTTACTCTCAGCAATAAGAGTTGGGCGCTCCTCAGCAGAAGCCTTGGGAATCTTCGCTGTTAGTGCGTTTTTCTGAGCTAAAAGGTTCTGTTCTTCAGTTTTCAGTCCTACTAGCTCTTTATCTAGTGCCAATAGTTGATCAATATTAAGATTGATGTTCTTCAGCTTGCAAGCGTTCTTCACGATGTCAGAATTTTCTCTGATGAATTTGATATCTAGCATGTCAGTCCCTTGTTATAATATTCACTCTTATACTGCCATAAAATTGGCGTTTGTTGTATAGGAAAACGTAAGGAATTGACTATGGCACGTTGTAAATTTTGTAGCAAAGAGATCACTTGGATGAAAGAAGGCGGAAGAAACCGTCCGGTCGATGGTGATGGTGGAATCCACTCTTGTGATGAAATGAAAAATTCGATGAAATCAATTAGATCAATTGAGAAGACAGAATTAGATTCTGATATTTTAAAACAATATGAGATGGCGATTAATACGAAAGTAGCTAGCACTAAGAAGTAGGTAAATCTCTTTTTACTATCGGCTTTCAGTTGGCGATAAAACCTCTTTTAAATTATTCAGAGGAATTCTCTTCATAAAGTCTTTCTGCCTGATTGGACAGTCTTTCAATTCACAATTCTCGCAATACACTCTTCGGCATGGATCCAGATGGATTTTTAATTCTGCATCCACCGGGTATTTCTTTTTAAAGCTCGCTTCAAATTCCTCACTAAACTTGTGAGCCTCGG
>JBEIPV010000003.1:0-66402 GCA_040376855.1 Bacteriovorax sp. | reverse complement strand
ACCGGATTTTCTCAAGGTATATTTTTCACGGTTTCAACATGAGCATCCATATTTTCGCTAAAATGTGGGTATGAATAAACAGCTTATTTTCATTATCCTTCTGGGGCTAATATCAGGTCAGGCATTTGCTGGTCAAAAAGATGATTGCCGCTCACTGATGTTAAACTTTCTTGCTAAAGCGGAGAAGAAAGAAAATCTGTCTCAATTCAAAAACAATTGGAAAATTGGTGAGCAAAAGAAATTCCTAAGAGAGTTAGAAGAACTGAAACTCTCATCTGAAGAAACGAAAACGATTATTGATAGCTTAAATATGCAGACAAATCCGGTTACACCGGAAAGAGCGAAGAATTATTTAACTTACGCTCTTACTCTAAGTGCAAAAGACAAAAAAATTGCACTACTGGATCTGGCACAACTTGATGCTCGTGAAGTGAATTCAAAATTCGTGAAGAAGTTTACTGCCCATGAAAAGAAGCTTAAAGAAAAGTTTGCTTCGAAAAAAATGTCATCTGTTGAACAGGCCCGTTATAAAGAACTTTATTACGGCTGTCGTGCCCTTTCTCCAAATGAGGTTAATAAAAATGCCGCCAGAGATTTTAAGCGCTTTAACCTTGCCCTTAATCTAGGGACACTGGGAGCGAGTTACGCCTTTTATAATATGGATAAAGAAAAGGACACTGAGTGGTGGGCAAAACTGGGTTATGACCTGGGAACAACTATTTTCTTTTCTTATGTTGGTGGAAAAATTCAAACCAATCCAACAGACACTCAAATTGTTAAATCTATCAAAGGGTATTTTAGTGGACGTCTTTTAGGGACAGTGGATATTTTGATCTACGACCCAGTCTTCAGCAAAGAACAAGAAAAGGCAGAAGCGAGAATTGAAGCTTTAAAAAATGACCCGAATTACAAAGAAGAAGTAGATGCTCTGATGAAAGATTACGAGAAGCGTGGACTTTATCGTAAGCTTAAAGGACAGATCATTGAAACATTAAAGAAGCTTCCTGAAGGTATCAGCCTTGGTATCAAAGGGAATTCAGTTGATGAAAATAACGTAGACTGGAATAACTTGTCTCACGCTGACTTAGATCGTCCCGAAGTTCAAGAGGTCTTAGTAGCAGCTTCTATGATGCAGATTTATAATGAAAATAAAGGTGAATGGATCGACACGGGGGACGCTGGTCTTGATCGTTATACTTACAATAGTGCGTTTTACGCTATCATGATCCCAAAAAGCATTGTGCAAAATTTTATTACATACAGGATGTTATGTATGGGACAAGACAATGCAAAAGTCTCTTTTACAAAAGCGGTTATCTTCAATGTGGCTTCGAACTTTATAGTGAATCAAGCATTGTTCGGTTATCGTCACAAGGCCATCAATCAGTAATGCAAACTTAAGGATTCCTTTTTTTTATATCGCAGATCTGATTAGTATCGCTCTTGTCTACTGTATAAATTATACAAAAAAAGCTTCTGTGTTTGTTTTTTAGTGTTAAAATCCGCAACGGGTTATCTTTATTGCTTGAGGTTTTTATGAGTATTTTAGTAACAGGTGGAGCAGGGTACATTGGATCACACGTTGTCAGTCTCCTGGGAGAACAAGGTGAAGATATTATTATCTTCGATAATCTTACTACTGGAAAAAAAGAAAACATCCTGTTTGGAAAATTAGTTGTTGGCGATCTAAGTGATACAGATGCTATCGACAAACTTTTTACTGAGCATAAAATTGATGCTGTTTTACACTTTGCTGGCAGTATCGTTGTTCCAGAAAGTGTGGAAAATCCAACATGGTACTATCAAAACAATACAGAGAACTCGCTGAATTTAATTAAGGCCTGTATTAAGCATAAAACTAAGAAGTTCATTTTCTCATCAACGGCAGCCGTTTACGGAATGCCAGAAAGCGGAGTGGCCTCAGAAGACACTCCTACAAATCCTATTAATCCTTATGGCCGCTCAAAACTTATGACTGAGTGGATGCTTCAGGACACGTCTTTTGCCCACGACTTTAATTACGTGGCCCTTCGCTATTTCAACGTAGCAGGTGCAAGTAAGACCGGAAAAATCGGACAGTCCACACCTAAGGCGACTCACTTGTTAAAAACAGCTGCTGAAGTTGTGACTAAGAAGAGAGAGAAGATGGCGATCTTTGGAACTGACTACAAAACAAAAGACGGGACATGCATCCGTGACTATATCCATGTTGATGACTTAGCTCAGGCCCACCTGGACGCACTTAAATACTTAAGTAATGGAAACAGGTCACAAGTTTTAAACTGTGGTTATGGCCATGGCTTTACAGTAAAAGAAGTTATTGGCGCAGTTGAGGCCATTACTAAAGAAAAACTTAATGTAGAAATGGGACCAAGAAGAGCTGGAGACGCAGTTGAATTGATCTCAAGAGCTGAGAAAATCAAGGATGTACTAGGTTGGAAGCCTCAGTACGATGACCTTGCCCTGATTGTGAAATCAGCACTGGATTGGGAGCAAAAACTTAAGTAAATCCTGAGAACTTGCAAAAATTACAGTGGATCTATCAATAAAATATGTGCTTTGGTATGTTCCATTAATTATAGGTATGTTTTATAAAAAGGGTGTCGTCAATGCCAAATAGAAATCGAGCGAGTACAGTTTGGGATGTTGATCCTATCAGCTCACTTATTCAGCGTATTCATTTTAAGCACGTATCTAAAGGGTTGCGTTCAATCAGTGTCCTTAGTGAGAAACGCGCTGAAGGTAAAACGACAGCTTCTATGTTGCTTGCACGTGGCCTGAATGAAGTTTATGGCTTTAAGATTCTTCTAATTGATTTGAATCCAGATGGAGATCCTCTTTTAAATCAATACCTGAATAAATATGAGGCAGTTAAAACACAAGATGGTATCACTGTCGGTCATCCTTTTGATTTCTCAATTTTTAGATTAAAAAACATCGATATGAACTGGTTAAAAACAGCTTATGATGGCCTATATGCAAATCAATTGATTCAATCTTTTTCTTCTGAATACGACATGGTGATTGTCGATACAATGAACTCTGAAAATCCTAATGACAGTGCACTAAGAGTGAGTACGCATTCAAATATTATTGTGAGCTCTGAAAAATCTTTTGGTAGAAAAACAAGCAAATTACAAACTGAGCTGGAACTCAATAGAAAGGAAGTTCTTGGCGTTATTTTTAACAAGTAAAACATATGAAAGAAAAAATTTATATTAGAGATTTTTTTAGCTTACTGGTTTTTTACAAAAAGCCTCTTGCGATTATTATGACCGCAGCGGTTTTATGTCTGGTTCAATTAAGCTTCATCCTTCCGAAAACTTATCGCTCAGAGTTCGAGTTAAATATTTACTCTAAGTATTTTAAGAACGCTTTGATCAGTGAAGTTATTCCAGGAATGAACTCTATTGCCGAAATGACTCAGACGACGGATTCAATGGTAAAAGAAACATTGAACGATGAGTTCATTGATTCAATTGGAAAAGAGTTTAAGATTTATCCCTTAAATATGTCTCCTAAGGAATTGTCAAAGGCCCGTGAACAACTACGTAATAAATTTGAAATGTACTCTACAGGTGGACAGTCTTATCATATTTCATTTTCATACAGTGACCCAATGGTGACATTTGAAGTAACGAAGAAAGTTCTGGCCGCAGTTAGAGCGACTTTTATCAATACAAGAATTGAAACAATTGAAAATGCCAAGAAAACGATTCAACAGAAGCTTGAATCAGTGAATGTAACGAAACAAATTACTGATGATTCAATTTCAGCAAATGCTCTGGCATCAAAAAACCCTAGCGTTCTTAGATCAGAAATTTCAAAAATTAACTCTGATTTAAGTGCACTAAAAATGCAATTTAATACTCATCACCCTCGTATCTTAAAGCTTGAACAGAGAAAAAACACTATCGAAAACTGGCTAAAAGAAGTGGAAGATGATTCTGTTGCTGCCAATTCAAAAGCAAATGAAGGTGTTAAGGAATATTCAGACGCTCCATTGTTAATGGCCGGTGATAGCGAGATCTCTCAAAACATTGCTGCAAAACTTTATACTAAGTTCAATGATATTAACGTTGCTTTAGATATTGAGAGAAAAAGCTTACCAGGATACATTGGAGTTATTGAAGCTCCTCAAATTCCTTCTTCACCTTTATTTCCAAAGAAAAGACTTTTTGCGAGTCTGGGATTTATGATCGGTCTGGTATGTTGTTTTGGTTATGTTTTCTATCATGAGATTATGCAGTTAACTCCGACAGAAAAGGCCAGAAAAATGGCGAAAGACTTAAAAGGTGAGTATTTCGGAACAATGCCTCATATTGATGAGCACGCTCTGATGACAAATAAAGTAATTGAATGGGAAGAGAAATTATTGATTGAAGATAATTCTCCATCGACGCGAATTACATTACAGAAAATTGAGAATTCTTAATTAGGTTTTTATGATAGCTGGCGATGATTTTTTATTTACTCTACACCAGTTTATCATCTCTACGTTGTGCTTGTTTTTCATTTACTTTGCGTGGAGAGACCTGGCGGCCAATACTTTTGACCGCCTTGAAAAAGTAAATCTTAAATTCATAGCTCCTCTTTTAATCGGAATCTTTATAGGTCTCTTCTTACTGTTTCTATATGAATGGGGCAGTCTTGGAATTATTATTTCTTTCGCTTTTGCCTTGCTAATCACACTTTCCATTTATGACCCTAAATACGCAGTGTCTTTTTTTATTTTCCTGCTTATTTCAAGACCGTGGGAAATATTTAAGGATCAGATGATGTCGGGGATGCCGAGAGACATTTTTATTTTATGTTTTTTAAGTTTCATCGGTCATAAAATTATCAGAAAACGATTCTATTTCCAATGGAACATGGCCAGTGCCTTTGTTTTATTTTTTGCTGTCTGGACTTTTTTCTCTATCATCCCTTCGGGCAGAGTTGCGGGCGCGATGATTGATTATGAAGAAATTTTCATTAAAGGTATTATCGTTTATTTCTTAATTGTGAATGTCGTAGATAAAAAAGAATTCATTCTGCCTGTTCAGTCGGCATTAGTTCTGGGGATTACTGAAAAAGCTTTAATGTCTTTTTATAATTCTATTTTCCTTGGGAAAGTGTCAGACGGCGAGCGCCTAATGAGCGTAGGTATTTTTGAGAATTCAAATGACATTGCCGCCATCATGATTTTGGTTGTGCCATTTACATTTGTTTTCCTAAAAGGAATTACTATTACATTTATCAGGTATATACTGGGACTTATTATCTTCTCTTTTTATGCTTATCTAATTTGGCAATCGAAGTCCCGCGGAGCTGTTCTTGGAATCGGAACTCTATGTGTAGCATGGTTCTGGTTACAGGCCACAAACAAAAAAATAGCAAGCGTGATTGTTGTTCTGGGGATGCTCGGAAGTCTGGGTGCTATGTCGATGATTAAAAGAAATGCTGAAGACGTTGAAGGGTCTACATCTAATCGAAAAATTTACTGGGGTGCTGCGATCAATATGGGACTTAAAAATCCTCTGTTTGGTGTTGGCTACGATGGGTTTCCTAAGAACCTTTCTTTATACACTGATGGGCACGTGGGAACAGAAGGGAAACATAAAACGGCCCATTCAACATGGCTTTTAGCTTTAGCAGAAACGGGTATCATTGGTTTTATATGTTATATCGGAATCTGGATTTGTTCTTTGAGATCGGCATGGATCATGAGAGTTGAGCACCCGGAATTTCTTCTTGGCATACTTTCATATGGAACTGCGATTACATTTCTTTCTCATACCTATATGCTTTACCCTTATATTTTATTAGGACTAACTGTCGCTTCGGGGCAGTTTTACATAAAGAGCAAAGAGGTTGTTCCTGATAGAGGACTTGCCGGTGCAGTCCTGGCAAAAGGATTATAAAGACAATGGAAACTTTCATTTACATTCTTTTGTTCATTATGTTCTATTCCTATTTAGGTTATCCATTAACCTTGTTTCTTCTTTCTCTTTTCTCACGTAATACTGTTTTAAAAGATGATGCTTATTACCCGGAAGTTTCACTACTTATTGCGGCCTACAACGAAGAGACCACTATTAGCGATAAAATTAAAAACTCTCTTGAGCTGGATTACCCTAAAGATAAAATTGAAATAGTCGTGGTCTCAGATGGATCAACCGATAAAACAGATGAAATCGTAAAAAGTTTTGAATCTAGCGGCGTACGACTTTTTAGAGTTGAAGGGCGTGTTGGAAAAACTGAAGCAAGAAATCAAGCTGTGTTAGCAATGAGAAAAGAGATTATTGTTTTCTCGGATGCGACTGCTGTTTATGAGAAAGATGTTATTAAAAAACTAGTCCGTAATTTTTCTGATCCTAGTGTCGGAATGGTAAGCGGAAACCTGACTTATTTTGATAAAGAGCAAAGCTCGATGGGACTAGCAACCAAGATTTACTGGAATTATGAAAAATCCATTAAGAAAGCACAGAGTAAGTTATATACACTAACGGGTGCTATTGGTTGTATTAATGCTTTTAGAAGAAATCTTTATCATGTACTTCCACCTAATATTATCGAAGATTTTACAGAACCTCTTATGATTGTGGCCCAGGACTATCGCATTGTGTACGAAGAAGAAGCTGTGTCATATGAGCGCACGACTGAGAGGCCATCACAAGAATTTCATATGCGAGTGCGTGTTATCCGCGGCGGGATGAAAGGATTTCTTTACGCTTTTAGACGATTGAGCTTCAAAAAACATAGTTTTGTTTTATTTCAGCTTTTTGGGCATAAAGTTTTAAGATGGCTAATGCCAATCTTTTTAATACTATTATTTATAACAAATATGATGCTTACTTTTGGACAGAGTCAACTTTGGAACCTTCTAATGATGGCACAGTTGATGTGTTATTCAATCGCACTTATCGGTTTGAAGTGGAAGCCGAAAGGATTCGCAGGGAAGTTATTCTCAATCCCGACATATTTTCTTATCATTAATGCTGCCAGCTTGAAGGCCCTTTACTTGACACTGACGAGAGATTTAGAAGCGACCTGGGAAACCAACGTTTATTAGTGGGATAAAAATGAAGCGATGTTTGTGGGTTGTACCTAAGGGAATATTTCCGGTCAGAGATGGGGCACGCGTGGCCAATCAGGCCCTGTTAAAATCTGTAAGACCTCATTTTAATGAAGTGGATGTTATGCTATTTAATGAGCAAGACTCTGATGAACTTCATCTAAATTTATATAATAGCGAGTTTAATCCAACAAATGTTTACTTTTTTAAACGCGCTTCATTTTCTAACTTCATTCAAAAAATCATTTTTCTGGCAAAAAGCTTTATCCTGCGCTCAGAACTTCCTGTTACAACAGGATATTTTCATACTGAAAAACAAAAACATGAAGTGCGTGAAGTTTTAAAACACCGTCAATATGATGTGATTGTTTTTGATGGGCTACACCCTTATACAACGTTTATGGACCTGGAAGAGTTTAAAATTATCCCGGTAGTTTATCGCGCTCACAACGTGGAAGGGGACCTTTGGTTTACTGCTGCTTCAAAAACAAAAAATATCATCATTCAGAAACTTTTATTATGGCAAGGCCGTAAGATGACAAAGCTTGAAATGAGCTTAGTGGCCCGTGCAAAAAAAGTCTGGTGTATTGCAGAGGAAGATTTAAAAAGATTTAGTTCCTTGCAAGCAACAAATAACCTAGAACTCATTCCGGTGGGTTTAGAGTTTAAAAAAGCAACTCATATCAAAAATGGACAAAGTTCAGATCGTATTAAACTTCTTTTTCTTGGGAAGATGGATTGGGCACCTAATAAAGATGGTCTTAAATGGTTTCTTGAAGAAGTGTGGCCCAAAGTGGATACAACCCGCTTTGAATTACAAATTGTGGGAAGTGGCGATTCTACCTGGGGACTTGAGCTTTTTAAAGCTCCTGGTATTAAGTTTTTTGGATTTGTAAAAGATCTTGAAGCTGTGTATGCAGAATGTGATTTTAGTATTATTCCGATTCGTTATGGATCGGGAACGAGAATTAAAGTTATAGAGAGTATTTCTAAAAATATTCCTATTGTTTCTACAGAGATGGGAGTTCAAGGAAGTGGACTTGTTGATTACTTTAGAGCAGAAACCAGTGATGAGTGGATTAGCGTGATTAATTCTCTCAATACCGAACAAGGAAAGGCGATGGCCCAAAAGGCCTTTACTCAACTGGCAGCGATGTATTCTCCGGAAGTGATCGGGGCCAAGGCCGTCAACTCAATCAAATAACAACTTCTGCCTCATAGAGACTCTGTGTTTTTTTAGTCCAGTGTTTTAAGCTAAAGCGCTCTTCAATAGATGAGGCTTCCTGAATCGCATTTTTTTCCCAGACTTTATAATTCAAAACGGTAGAGTTAAGAGCTTCATCCCAACTTTGAAGTGAAAAATCTTTTGCAAAAAAACCATTATGATCATGTGTGACCATGCTGGCAATTGCACCTACGTTGTTGGCCAGAACCGGAATTCCAGAGGCAAGAGATTCAATCAAGGTCATTGGCAGGCCTTCTCGCAAACTTGGCATGATCAAGACATTTGGTTTAATAAAGTAAGACGATGGGTCAGAGACAAAACCATGAAGTGTAACAAGAGCCTTTATTTTGTGCTCTTCAAGGAATTTTTCAATGAGGACTCTTTCTGGTCCGTCACCCAAAACAGTTAAATGAAACTGCTCCCTGGATGCATTATTTTTAAGTGCTTCTAAAAATGGCAACAATCCTTTTTCTGAACTCAATCTTCCAACAAAAAGGAGTTCTATTTTTTCGTTATTTTCTTTTTTGGTTCTTTCAGATCTGATTTTCATAGCATTAGTAAGAGAGAGCATATTCTCTACAACCGTGATGTTTTTATAAGGCGCAAGCTTTTGATCAAGATCCATTTTCATTTTATGAGAAACGGCGATTACATGATTGCACGATTTCATCGTCAGCATAGCAATTTTTTCGTAGATACGAACTTTAAACGTATGCCCGGTATCTCCATGGTGAGTGTGAAGATGAGGACGATTTCCTTTCATCATATAACAAGCAATGAGGGCCTTAAAACCATGGCTATGAAGAACAATTGGCAGAGTCTGATTAAGAAGTGTGGCCTTTAGTCTTTTTGGTAGCTGCAGGTCTAATGCCTTGGTAGAATCAATAATCATAGACTCAACACCAGCGGGAAGTGCTTTATAAAAAGCTTCAGCAAACTGAGGCGCTCTGGTTTCTCTGATAATAATCATCAGTGGATTGAGACCAGCTTCCTGTAAACCAATAAGGCCAGTGAGTACCACTTTTTCTGCACCAGCGAGAACTCCTGGTGCTAGGACTAAAACTGGTCGATAGTTTTTAGTTTGCGAGTTCATGTTTGGCCTTGTAGTGCTTAATGATATTAACCGTTGCTAAGTAAATGATAGCATAAAAAGGACTTATAACTAAAAACCACATTTTTTCAGTGGCAAAATAAGGTCTGGCAATATAGCAGGCCATAGTCAGAGGTAGATTGATGACAATAAATAGGCCTAATGCACGCCATGCAATCAATTTAGAAATCGGGTGCTCTGTTATACGAGATGAAAAAATTAATCCCGGGATTTTTGGAATATAAAAGAAGACGATTGAAGAGATTAGCGCTCCTTTAGGGCCCCAGTGTCCAGCACAAAGATAAACTACCAGGATAGAAAGTGGAGTGAGAATCAGGTACATTTTGAGTACCCAGCGAGTTTGCCCGGTTGCTCTAGGGATCGCATCATGAGGAATAATGTAGGCAAGATAGTTAAAAGCAAAAATCTTTAGGTAAGTTGCTGACTCCAAATACTGATCAGTAAAAAGAATTTCGATAATAGGACGATTAAATATAAGCAGTCCAAACACGGCCGGAATCATCAAATAAGCGATGTCACTTTGTGCTTTTCTATAATGCTGAACCATGCTTAATCGATCAGCTGCGTGATAGGCAGTTGAAAGAGCAGGAATCAGAACTTTTTGAACTGACATTTCTAAAATATAAAGAGGAGGAATGATTAAAGAACCCATTGAATAAAAGGCAAATTGCACTGAGTTGAGTTGTGATGAAAGTAAAATCATATCAACTTTTTCAAGAAAAAAGCTAAGAGCGCCGGCAAAAGAAAGAGGGGCACAATACTTCCAAACTTCTTTTAGTTTTTCGCGGTCAATTTTGTACTGTAGAATTTTTTCTTTTTTCCCTAAAGAAATGGCCAAAGATAATTTGATGACAAAAAGTGCTGTAAATCCCCAGAAAGCGGCATCGATATGACGAGTGAAGTAGACCAATGAAATGATCACCAAACCTTTTAAGATTTCAAATCCGCTATTAAAAAGACTTCCATTTATCCTGCGCCCTTTAGCGATAAGAAATTCACCATAAAAAGAGGCCGGAGCAGCTGTAATGGCAGAAAGAAGAAGTAAAATGGTTTGTGTTTCAGTTATAGAAATGAGTTTTGCAAGTTGAGGAGAGAAGATTAGCCCTATGGCTGCACAAATCGTACTAAGACCAAAACTTAATATCCATGCATGCTCAACATATTTGAGAGCTTCTTCTTTTTTTCCAATCCAATAGTAAACACTATAAAGAGGGCCACCTGTTAGGGACAGAAATGTGATCGACTGAGCGTAGAGAAAAAAGATTTTATAGATACCAATATCATGAGGATCGAGAATACGAACCAACACCACCGGTAAAAAAAGATTGCTGATCGCTGAAGTCATACTGATTAGAAAAACCGGCCAGTGGCCAAGCCTTAATTTATTCAGGAGGCTTTTCATGATTCGTATACCTGGAAATATTGATTAACCATATTTTTAACTGAATAGTGAGTTTCAACCAGAGAACGTGCCTGTATTGCTGTATTCATAGTTTCACCGTAAAGAGTAAACATTGAATCCAGCTTAGTTAAAAAATCTTCTCTATCGCCAATCTTATAGATCTGAACATAGTGTCCATATTTTAAAAGTGTCATGTGTCCCGGAATATCACTGATCAGGCAAGGAGTTTCTACCGCCATCGCTTCTAAAACAGCTACAGGAATTCCTTCATGAGTTGAAGCACTCACATACATATCTGATCCCATATTATATTCTAAGACCATTTCTTGAGATCCTATTAATTTTATATTTTCAGTTTCAAGAGTTTTTAATTCATCGTAATAGGCCTGATCACTTGGAGGGCCCGCAATAATCAATTGGAGTTGAGGTCTAAGTTTAATCGCCTCCATTAAAAACTTTTGGTCTTTAAGTGGGACAACTCTCGAGAGCGATAAAATAATAGGGCGTCTTGAATCAAGATTGTGAGTGGCGGCGATCCACTTCTTTTTCTCTAATCTCATTTCAGTATCAATTGGACCCTTAAATGTAGAGATACCGTTTTGAATCACCATAACTTTAGAAGCG
This sequence comes from Bacteriovorax sp., assembly GCA_040376855.1. Classification (GTDB taxonomy): domain Bacteria; phylum Bdellovibrionota; class Bacteriovoracia; order Bacteriovoracales; family Bacteriovoracaceae; genus Bacteriovorax. The sequence goes on along the minus strand of JBEIPV010000003.1, from coordinate 54,983 downwards.
TCCAGGCCGATTTCATCAAGATAAAACTTCCCAATTTTTTCACTTACCGCAACCATCTTATCAGCGAGCCTCGAAAAAATTCGTTGGTATAACTTACCTCGAGGGTAGTTCTCAACATGATCGAGCCCATGGGTAGTATGAACAAGTTTTACGCTCTTTTGGAAAGTTAATTTTTTCCAAAGATTCAGAGGGCCAAGATACATTAATGGATTTAAGTCGTGGCTGTGAATAATGTCTGCATCAAACAAGTCGGCGCTCATTCTTTGCAGAAGTTTAAAATCATAACCATCTTTTTTTAGCTCAGGAGTAATAACTGTGAGGCCACTCTTTCTGAAGAATTCCACCCACGTACGTTCATAGTCATAAATATAGATCGCGACTTGGTGACCACGAGACTGTTGCTCGAGCGCGATGTGGTAAATGATTTTTTCTAATCCGCCAATTCCAAGAAACTGAGCGACATGGATTATTCTCATAATGTTTTATTGGTCAGGCGTATGACTTTGTTAAAATTCATGTTATTCTTATTTCCGAACATCCACTTATATATCATATACTTCGAATGGAGAGCGGAACGTGAAATATTTACTTTTTCTTTTAAGCGCGACAAGCATTTTTTTAGCAGGTTGTTCAACTAGCAGTACTGTTAAGGATTACCCCCGTTATTCTGAGCAAGTGGCCAAGATGATGGAGCACCAGGAAACCATAAATCCAGTCAACCAAATGATTGGTGAAGTACCCGATCTTTCAAAAATTCCGGTTTATATGACTCCAGGGCATTTATTTACGATGTCGCATCCAAGCGATAGTAAATTAAGTGGAAAATTCCGAGCGGATTTTAATGGAGTTCTTCAACTACCATACGACGTCAATGTTGATGTTTCTAAAAAGACTTATGCCGAAGTCAAAGACATCGTTCTTAACTCTTATAGACGATTTTTTCAGAAAGGAGTTGAGAGTGTAAATTTCAACCTTACTTCGAGAGATGTCTGGGTTGAAGTTCGCGGTCTAGTGAAAAAACCAGGACGTTACTTAGTTCGTCCATCAGATTCACTGGATTTGGTTGTGGATGCTGCCGGCGGTGTCCAAGGTGATATCAGTGTGGATTATTTCACTGCTTCCCTAAAACAAGACAAATATGAGTACCAAGTTTTATTAAACCGTTACTTCGAAGCCAATGAAACGGCAGATAAAATCAGATGGCTGGGTGGGGATAGTATCTTCATTTCAAAGCTTGATAGTTTAGCAGGGGCCAGCAAAGAAATACCTTTTGTAACTTTACTTGGTGGAGTGACAAAACCTGGAAAAGTTCTTCACCAGAAAGACGCCAGCCTCTATTACTACCTGGAAAAATCAGGTGGGTTAGTTCAAGGTCTTGCTTATAATGAATGTTATATTTTCAGAAATACTAAAGAAGGGGTGAAGAGAATTAACTTTTCTTTCGATGAACCTAAAACAATTCCAGTTATTTTTCCTAACGATACAATTTACATGAACACTAAAGTTGAAACAGAAGGTGATACGTGGCTTTCACGCTTTAGCCAGGTTGCAGGTATCATTTCGACTGCAGCACTTCTGATTATCGCTCTATAGGTTTATGAATCCAATTGAACAATACGCAAAACTTTTTTCTAAATCCTCATTCTTTGCTATCAACAAAGAAGAGGATTTAGATCTTTCTCTCTCTCAAATCCAGTCTAAATTGATATATTCACCAGCCGTTGATGGCTTTCACCCTAATAGAAAAACAGAATTTTTACTGGGTAGAGTTTGTGCTTATAAGGCCTATGAAAAATTAACTGGAAAAGAGCTTCTTTCACTTCCCGCACATAAAGACCGCTCTCCAGAATGGCCGGCAGATGTCATTGGAACTATTTCTCACAATCAATACTGGGTAGGAGCGGCCGTTGCAAAGTCCGATGAACTCCTTGGCGTAGGAATGGATTTTGAAGTAATGGGAAGAACCAAACTTGAACTTGCAAAGCAGATTAGAAGTGAGCGCGATATTAAAACGCATCCCTCTCTTACTGATGAAGAATTACTGACGGTGATTTTTTCATGTAAAGAGTCTCTCTATAAAGCTCTCTATCCCAACGTTAAAAAATTCTTTGGTTTTGAAGATGCTGCTCTTTTAGAAATTGATTTGGATAACGGCCTGTTTACCATTGAATTGCTAACTGAACTCAGCCTCAATTTTGGCCCAAAATCACATAAATCCTTCATTGGCCGTCTTGCTCTTGGAAATAAAAACTGTTTAACTGTCTTAGAAGTTTCACACTTCTAGAGCGTTTTAAAAAGGACTTTAAAACTGACAATAATTAGGTTTTCTGCTCTTAAAAAAAAGACCTATAAATTCAGTTAGATAGCCGCCTTTGATTCGATTTTTAATTGTGAAAATTTTACATTTCCAACACTTTACCGATAAGAATACTGTCGCGAGGTGTTATGTTTATAGAATATTTCTGACACAGTTAAAAACAGAGGACATCTAGTGTTCATCCATAGGTTGTTTGAAAAAACTGCTGAACATATGAAAGACAATATTGCATTGTCGATGGATGGCCGTGTTTTAAGTTATAGCGAATTAGAAAAACTATCCAATAAAATTTCTCAAGCATTAATCGCTCACGGCGTGAAACCCGGAGAGATTGTTGGTGTTTGTTTAAGACGATCACCGGAACTTGTGGCCACAGTTTTAGGTATTTTAAAATCTGGTGCTGCTTATTTGCCATTAGATCCTGAATATCCAAGTGATCGCTTAAAGTACATGGTGGAACACTCACGTGTAAAAAAAGTTGTTGCTCATGAAAAATTCATTTCAATTTTTAATCATGCATCAGCTGATGTACTGACTTTCGAAAATCTTAACTTAGACCAATTTGGTTCATCTCAGGTCATGATTGACGAGTCTATGGTTGATCTTGCTTATGTCATTTATACAAGTGGATCGACAGGAAATCCTAAAGGCGTTTCTTTAGGGCATAAAGCACTGGTTAATTTGATTGAATGGCAAAATGAACAAACTATTTTTAAAACGAATAGTATTACACTTCAATTTACACCTCTTAGTTTCGATGTTCACTTTCAGGAAATATTCTCGACGCTAACATTGGGCGGGAAGTTGGTTCTTATCAAAGAAGAACTGCGTCTGGATACATATGCACTACTTAAAACACTTTCAGAAAATAATGTTAATAGATTATTTCTACCTTACGTTGCTCTTAATCACTTGTCAGAAATTGCAGTGATGCACGGATTGTTCCCAGACTCATTAAAAGAAGTGACAACGGCAGGAGAGCAATTAAAAATTACTCCTAACATCAGATCATTCTTTAATAAAATCCCAGGGGCCGTTTTATACAATCATTATGGGCCAAGTGAAACTCACGTTGTGACAAGTTTAACTCTTACGGGAAATGCTGATTTATGGCCTAATCTGCCAACGATTGGAAAGAGTATCAATAATGTAATCACTTACATTCTTGATGAAAATTTGAATCCAGTAGATAAAGGAAGCGAAGGGGATATTTATCTTGGTGGAGTTTGTCTTGCCAATGGATATTTGCACTCACCTGAGTTAACAGCTGAGAGATTCTTAGAAACGAAGGAGTATGGCCGCATTTATAAAACTGGTGATATTGGCTTTGAAGATGCTGACGACAATATTGTTTTTCTGGGCAGAAAAGACGGCCAGGTAAAAATTAGAGGTTACAGAATCGAGTTGGGCGAAATTGAAATCGCTATCATGAAACAATCTGATATTGACCGTGCCGTTGTTAAAGTGATTGATGATGAAGGTGGAAGTTATATCTGTGCATATGTCACAGGCTCGCCTGATTTAACTAAACTTCGTGAGGCCCTTAGATCTGAGCTTCCTGATTATATGGTTCCAGGGCATTTTTTTAAGATTGATTCAATCCCACTTACACCTTCTGGAAAAGTGGATTACAAAAATCTTCCGGTTCCTGATTCATCTCGCCCAGAACTTTCAGTCGAGTTCGTTCCGGCAGAATCACCAACTGAATTATTTATTGAAAGATGCTGGAAGAAATACGTAAGAGTTCAAAAAATCGGTATTGATGATAATTTCTTCGACCTGGGTGGAACATCACTCATGGCGATTAAAATCTTAATTGATATCAATCAGGTGACAGAAAAGAAATTAACCATTGTTCACCTTTTCCAATACGCAACGATCAGGCAGATTGCCAATTTTATTGACCATGATCAAGATGAGCTGGATGAATTTTTAGGTCATCTTTCGGAAAGTCAGGATGTAGTAACAGGAGACATTGCTGTTATCGGAATGAGCGGACGCTTTCCTGGTGCCGTGGATATCGACCAATTCTGGAACAATCTGGTAGAAGTAAAAAACAGTATTGAAATCTTTGATTCATCATTGGTTAACCCGGCCGTGGATAGTGAGCTTACGAGTGATAACAATTATGTTTTTGCTCAAGGGAATTATCCTGGTCAGGAAAATTTTGATAATAAATTTTTTGGGATGACTCCGCGTGAAGCAGAGTTAATGGATCCTCAGCAAAGAAAGTTTTTAGAATTAACACATGAAGGGCTGGAGCTTGCTGGTTACAATCCAGAAAGCTACAAAGGGTCAATTGGGATTTTTGCAGGAATGGGGAATTCAAAATACTCACGCCTTGTGGATCAATACCCGGAAAAAGCAAAAATGATCGGAGACTTCAATGTGATGCTGGGGCTTGAAAAAGACTACATTGCAACGAGAGTGGCATTTAAATTAAATCTTAAAGGACCGGCCTTAAGTGTTCATACTGCTTGTTCAACATCACTTGTGGCGATTATTGAAGCTGTAAAAAATCTAAGATTGAAAAACTGTGACATGGCCCTAGCTGGTGGAATTGCCATTTCAGGGGCACCTAACACAGGACACTTATTTCAAGAAGGTGGAATTCTTTCGCAAAATGGAGAGTGCCGCTCATTTGATAATGAGGCCACTGGTACCGTTTTTACTGACGGTGGTGGAGTTGTCGTTTTAAAACGCTTAAGTGATGCAGAAAAAGACGGCGATAATATTTTAGCCGTGATTAAAGGTATTGGGATCAATAACGATGGTTCTAATAAAATGAGTTTTACTGCTCCAAGTGTAAATGGTCAGGCAGAGGCCATTTTAAGAGCACAAAAAGACGCTCAGATTTCAGCTGATACGGTAGGCTTTATCGAAGCTCACGGAACGGCTACTCCTGTGGGAGACCCGATTGAAGTAGAAGCTTTAACTAAAGCTTTTAGAAAATCAACTGATCTAAAAAGTTACTGTTATTTAAGCTCATTAAAATCAAACCTGGGACATCTTACAGGTGCAGCAGGTGTTGCAAGTTTTATGAAGGCCGTAAAAGTTGTTAACACAGGAATTATCCCGGGAACAGCTCATTACAAATCAGTTAATAAGTTAATTGATTTGAATAATTCTCCTTTTATTATTACAAATAAAACAGAAAAATTTCCGGAATCACAAAATCCAAGAAGAGCAGGTGTTTCTTCTTTTGGAGTGGGTGGAACTAATGCTCACGTGATCATTGAAGAATATAAACGCCCATCAGAAGTTATTATCAATCAAGATCTCACGGCATCAGTGTTTAAGGTTTCTGCAAAGTCAGAAGCTCAGTTAGAGTTAATGCAAAAAAATCTAATTAAATTCCTGTTAAGTTCTCCAGCTTCAAGTTGGAAGAAAATAGCCTACACACTTGAGACAGGACGAAAAGAGTATAGGTATAGAAGTTTTGTCGTAGCAAGTGTCCCTTCTGATTTAGAACGACTGACTGTTTTAAACTCGAAAAAAGGTGAGTTTACAAAAGTTCCGAATGCTTATTTTATGTTCCCAGGTCAGGGCAGTCACTATAAACAGATGGGATCTGAGCTTTACCTTACAAGTGGAATCTTTAGAGAGATTTTTGATCAGTGTTGTGCGCTTTTAAATAAACACATTTCTTACGATATTAAAGAGATCATTTTTGCTGAGAGCTCTGAAGAAAATCTAAATAATACATTTTATTCTCAGCCGGCCATTTTTATTATCGAGTACTCTCTAGCGATGACTTTAAAGTCTTTAGGGATTAATCCAAAGGCCTACATTGGACATAGTATTGGTGAATTCGTAGCAGCAACACTTAATGGCGTTTTTTCTTTAGAAGATGGTCTTCGTGCTATTGCAAAAAGAGCAGAATTGATGAGAACGCTTCCTCCTGGGATGATGCTGTCTGTGAGTTTGAATGAAGAAAGATTGAAAGACTTAATAGGCAATAGAGCGCTGGATATTGCAGCTGTGAATGGTTCACAGTCATGTGTTATTGCTGGTGATATCAATGATATTAAAAATTTCAAAAATGAGTTAAGTGATAAAGATATCGCTTCAATTGAATTAAAGACTTCGCATGCTTTTCATTCAAGAATGATGAAACCAGCGGTTGAAACATTTAAAGAATTTTTAAAAACACTGACCATTTCAAAACCAAATCAGCCAATGTTCTCAACAGTCACAACGAAGTTGGAATCAGATTTGTTTGGAACAGCTGACTATTGGGCCAACCATATTTTAGATACTGTACAATTTTCTCGTACGATCGCTAAGATTCTGGCATTGCCAAACACTCTTTTACTGGAAGTTGGGACAAAAAATATCCTTACTAATCTAGCAAAAAAAGAAATGGCTTTAGTTCCAGGATCAAGCACCGTGATTGTCACATTATTATCGAATAATGCAGCTTCGGAAAATATGGCCTTCACAAAGGCACTTGGAGATCTTTGGATTTCAGGAATTAAACCGGCCGATCCAAGAATTCTTTTTTCTGAGTCAGATAGAAAGAAAGTCATTGCTCCCGTTTACTTGTTTGAAGAAACGAGATTATGGCTTGAACCAAAAAATAAAGCATCAATAAAAAATAGTATCGTACAAACTCTTAATAGGGATCATCTTATGAATAATCAATTAATCTCTCTTCAAAATACTCTAATCGAGTTATTCGAAAGATCTTCAGGAATTGAAGTAGGAAGTTTTGACAACGACACAAGTTTCCTGGAAATGGGAATGGATTCGTTATTTCTTACTCAGGTTGCCCTTCTGCTCAAAAAAGAATTAAAAGTAACCGTGACATTCAGACAGCTGATGGAAGATTACGCTTCAATCAATCTTCTAGCAGCTTACCTCATTGATAAAGTTGAAGTGAAAGTAGCAGCTACTCCGGTCGTGGCCGCACCGGTTTCACCAGCTCCAGTACCAGTGCAAAATGTTGAGGTTCCAGTTCAAGCGCAGCCTGTAATGCAAACAAGAGTAGCAATCCCGACAATGGCACCTGCAATGAGCGGAAATGGTCTTGAGTCGATTATTAATCGCCAGCTTGAATTAATGTCTCAGCAGATCATGCTTTTAAGTGGAAACCAAGTTTCAACTCAATTAACTCCAGCTCAATCAACAGAACTTGCCTCTCAAATCCAGGTTCCAGTGGCCATGAGCGCAGCCCCGCAAGTTACTACGGTAAGTGCCCCAGTAGCAATGGTCGCTCCTGAGAAAAAAGCAAAGGTTAATGTAACAAATGTAAAAGAAGCTTTTGGTGCACAGGCCAGAATTTCAACTGAAAAAACATCTCAATTAACTGCAGATCAAAATAAGCAGATCAAAGATTTTTTCGAGCAATATACGACAAAAACGAAAGGATCAAAAAAATTCACTCAGGATAACCGTAAGAATCACGCAGACCCGCGTGTTGTAACGGGATTCAAGCCAGAGAGTAAAGAAATTGTTTATCCAATCGTTGTAAAAAAATCATACCTGCAAACGCTATGGGATATTGACGATAATAAATATATCGATATGACATGTGGTTTTGGTTCTAACTTTTTTGGTAATGGAAATGAAAGAATTAAAAAACATGTATTAAAGCAAATTGAAGATGGTATTGAGCTTGGGCCTCAACACCCACTTGTTGCTGAAGTTTCAAATATGATCAATGAAATGACTGGAAATGAGAGAACAGCATTTTGTAATACAGGTTCAGAAGCAGTTTTAGGGGCCATGAGAATTGCCCGTACAGTAACTGGTAGAGAGAAGATTATTGTATTCAGTGGTTCATATCACGGAATTAACGATGAGGTTATTTTAAGAGGATCAAAATCAGGTAAGTCATATCCTGCAGCTCCAGGGATCAATGGTGAATCAGTTTCTAACATGATTGTGTTAGATTATGGGACGGCAGAGTCTCTGCAAATTATCAGAGAGATGGCAAGTGAAGTCGCCGCGGTTCTGGTAGAGCCAGTTCAAAGTCGTCGCTGCAACTTTCACCCGGTAGAGTTCTTAAAGGAAGTACGAAAGATTACTCTTGAATCAAAAACATGCTTAATTTTTGATGAGATTATTACAGGTTTCCGTGTTCACCCAGCTGGGGCCCAAGGTTACTTTGATATCCGCGCTGACCTTTGTACATATGGAAAGATCGTTGGTGGTGGTATGCCAATAGGAGTTGTTTCAGGTAAGTCAGAATACATGGACGCTCTGGATGGTGGACACTGGCAATACGGAGATGATTCAACACCGACTGTTGGAGTCACCTATTTTGCAGGGACATTCGTCCGTCACCCTCTAGCTCTTGCAGCGGCGAAAGGTGCTCTTGAAATTTTAAAAGAAGGTGGGATTGAGCGTCTTGATCTATTAAATAAGAAAGCGCAAAAATTTACTGATGATTTGAATCTTTTCTTATTAACAGAAAATGCTCCAATTGAGATGAATAACTTTGGCCCTTTAATGAAGCCAAAGTGGAATGCAGATATTGCTAGTGGTGATTTGTTATTCGCTATCCTAAGATATAATGGAGTTCATGTTTATGACGGATTTCCATGGTTCATCAATCTTGCTCACACCGATCAAGAGATAGATGAAGTTCTTAATGCCTTTAAGAAGTCAGTGAAGACAATGCAAAACATGGGATTGTTTCCTGTAGGTAGCAAAGCAAACGAAATTGAAATTAATCTTGACCCAAAGATTTTCGATCAAAAAGGAGCACCAATGGTTGGTGCTAAAATTGGAAGAGATGAAAATGGAAACCCGGCATGGTTTGTAGAAGATCCAGAAAAGGCCGGAGAGTATTATTTACTAAAGGGCTAAAATAATGGATTCAAAATTTGCGAGTGGTGATCTTAAGAAAAATAAAGTCACTTACAATCCATTTGAGACAGGCCCTCTATCAAAAGCAGTACCATCGACACAGGCCCAGAGAGAAATCTGGGCCTCTATCGTTATGGATGATAATGCGACTCTTTGTTACAACGAATCTCTTGCTATTGAGTTAGACGGTGCCCTTAATTCAAATGCTCTTAATATTGCTTTTCAACATTTGTTGATCAAGCACGATTCACTTCGTTCAGTTTTTAGTCCCGATGGTAAAACTTTTTATGTAAAAGAATTTGCGCCTGATAATATTAAGTATCTCGATTATACTTCTAAAGGCCTTCAGGATATTGAAGCTCTAAAAAAAGCTGAAGTTGAATTTAAGTATGATCTGGTTAATGGACCTTGTTATCGCGCAACTTTGATTAAGAAAAGCGCGAATCAATATCTCTTTTTATTTTCTGCTCACCATATAATCTGTGATGGATGGTCTTTTGCTATTTTACTTCAAGAACTTAGTGATTTTTATGACAATGTTATAAAAAATAAAACACCACAAAGTTCAGAAGGTGATCATTTTGCTAACTTTGCTGCAGATGAATATTTGCACGGAGTCAATCTAGAGCACAAAAAATATTGGCTTAAAGAATTTGAAAGACCACTTAATGTTAATTCTTTTCCGGTAGAGCATAGGCGACCGGCATTCAGAACATTTAATAGCGCTCGCTATGATGTTACTGTGAGCATAGAGCTTACTCGTGCTATCAAAAAACTAGGAGCAAAAGAAGGGTGCAGTTTATACAGCACTTTGATGGCCGCTTTTAATATTTTTCTTTTCAATTTAACCAGATCAAAAGACATCGTCGTTGGAATGGCCTCGGCTTCACAATCAGGATTAGGGCGCAATGATCTGGTCGGGCATATGGTAAATCTGCTGCCTTTAAGAACTGACTTAAGTGGGAACGTTCCTTTTAATGTATTCATGAAATCTGTAAGATCAAAAATGCTAGATGCTTTTGATCATCAGTTTTATTCTTATGGCCCGTTAGTTAAAGATTTAAAAAATCTCGTTCGCGATCCTTCTCAAATGCCGCTTCTTAATGTGGTATTTAATATTGACCAGCAAGCACCAGATCAAGGATTAAAATTCGAAGGAATTAAGGCCTCTTATCAAACTGTCCCTAGAGATTATGAAAACTTTGAAATTTTCGTGAACGCTGTAAGTGCTGGAGATAAACTTGTTTTTGAATGTCAGTACAATACTAATCTCTTTACTTCATCAACCATTGAAAACTGGTTTTCAACTTTCCTTGAATTGCTTAACCAGTTAGTGACAACACCTTCACAAAATATAAAATCATTTTCACTTCCATATTTAAAGATACCAACTCCTGCAGTTGTAGAGGAGAGTAAATCAGCTCAGGTTTTAGTTCGCAACACACAGGTTGAAGAGAAAATTAAAAACATCTGGTCTCAGGTTTTATTGAATAATTCTTTGGACGTAAAAGATAATTTTTTTGCCATTGGTGGACATTCTCTTCTGGCGATTGAGGTGGCAACACTTCTTCAGGCAGAATTTAAATCTAGTTTTACAATTAAAGATATTTTCGAAAATCCAACGATTTTAGATCTATCTCACAAAATTGGCCTGGGTCTTCAGGGTCCACAAAATAATTTACCGGCACTGGTTGCCAATGCCTTAACATCAGTGAATGTCAGCCACAACCAAATGCAAGTCTGGTATCTTGAAGAAATGCATCCACAAACGCTGATGCACAATCTTCCGGCATCAATCAGGATCAGAAGCAAGATTGATCGTGTTGCATTGGAAAAAACGCTGCACTTTATTATTGAAAGACATCCCTCACTGCGAACGGCCATTGTTGTTGAAGAAGGAATCCCAGTTCAAAAAATTTTAGATAAAAGTCTTCCTGTCTTCAGACCTAGTCTAGAGTTGATCAAAACTTCTGAAGAAAGAATCTTAGATTTGCTTAATCGCGAAGCTCAAGTTTCGTTTGACAAAACACAACCACCTCTTTTGAAAGCAAAACTTTATGAACTAGGACCGGAAGACTTCGTATTCTTCTTCATGGTTCACCATGCTGTCTGGGATGGGTGGAGTTTTGATATTTTCTTTGAAGAACTTAATACTGTTTATTCGGCCTATGTGAAAAATGAAGTTCCCAGTTTTATAAAAAATCCAGACATCACTTACGCTGATTACAGTTCTTGGTTGCATAATTTGATAACTGAAAAAGTTTTAAATAAACAGATTAGTTATTGGGAAGAAAAACTAAAAGGTCCTTTGCCCATTCTTGATTTGCCACTAGATTATAAACGCCCACTAAGTATTTCTCACGAAGGTGCCACTCTTCCTTTTACTTTATCGAGTGAGAGAGCGCTTGCTCTTAGAAAGTACGCCAAAAATAATAACTCCTCACTTTTTAATGTTTTTTTAACGGCCTTTAAAGTCAATCTGGCCCGTTATAGTGGATTGAATGATATTATAGTAGGTCTTCCTGTAAGAGGAAGAAACCAGCCTGAGATCATGCAGACAATAGGGTATTTTGTTAACACTGTTGCTCTTAGAACTCAGATCAATCTCAATCAATCATTTGAAGATAACTTAAAACAAGTCAGCAATACTTGTATGGAAGCTTTTGATAACCAACTGGTACCATTCCAAATTGTCTTGAATAAAATCGACTATCCAAGAGATGCAACTCGCACGCCGATTTTTCAAACATTTTTTTCATACCAGGATGTCAATAATCGTTCGGCCGTACTCAATGGATCTCCTTATACTCAAATCAATATTGATAAGGCTTCAACTCATACGGATCTCGACTTATGGATCAAAGCAAGCGATCGTAAGATTGAAGGGGCATTTGAATACCGTAAGGATTTGTTCAAAGAAATTTCAATTGAAAGATTCGAAGAAAGTTTTTTTCATATTCTCGATTTATTAATTGAAAATGAAAATAAACCTTTGAATATCATTAAGGCCATCCCATTGGCCCACGAAGACCAGATCATGCTTAAGTGGAATGATACGTGGACGAAGACTGATGACTTTGTTCCTTTTCATAAAATCTTTGAACAAAATGCCCGTCATAATCCAGATACGATCGCCATCGAAACAAGTCATGGAAAAATCACTTTTGGTGAGCTGGATCGTCTGGCCAATCGTTTTGCAAATGCTCTATTGGAAAAAGACGTAAAGAGAGGGCAGCTGGTAGGTATTTCCCTTACCAGAAATGTGAACCTGATTGCTTCTATATTGGGAGTTTTGAAAACAGGTGCTGGTTATGTCCCTCTTGATCCGGGATTTCCTCAAGAGCGTCTTGATTACATGATTGAGAGTTCTAAACCTAAAATTTTGATCACTGAAGAGTCCCTTGCTGGCAGATTTACTCATGGTGGTGACAAACTAATCATTTCATCGATTATTTCAGAAGCTCGTTTTGACAGAGAGATACCAGAAGTTCAAAACGAATTAACTGATACGATTTATGTTATCTACACTTCGGGAAGTACGGGAAATCCAAAAGGTGTTCAGCTGACTCATGGATCTGTCACAAATTTTCTTTTATCAATGAAAGAAAAAATCGGTGCAGGGCTTTTTGATAAAATTTTGGCCGTTACGACTTTAAGTTTTGATATTGCAGTCCTTGAGTTATTTTTACCGCTGATTACGGGGGGAAGTATCTATCTTGCCACATCAAGTGAGGCGATGGATGGAAATTCACTCAAGTCAGTATTAGAAAATAAGAATATTACCATCATGCAAGCCACGCCTTCGACCTGGAGACTTCTTTTGGCATCAGGATGGAAAGGCAATAACAAGATCAAAATTCTTTGTGGTGGAGAAGCTTTCCCTATAGACCTGGCCAAAGCGCTTATCCCTAAATGTCTGGAAGTCTGGAATATGTATGGGCCGACCGAAACAACGGTTTGGTCTTCATGCAAAAAGCTCAGTCTAAATGATGAGTTCATTACTGTTGGGCGTCCAATCGCTAATACGTCGATGTATATTTTAGATGATAATCGTTTTATGAAACCTATTGGAGCTGCCGGTGAATTATTTATTGGTGGTTACGGCCTTGCTCGTGGATACTTTGGCAGGGAAGATCTTACTAATGAGAGATTCATGCCAGATCCATTCATTCCAGGTGCTAGAATGTATGCCACAGGTGACATAGCACGTTTCACCCACGACGGCGAAGTGGAGTGCATGGGAAGAAATGACGGTCAGGTAAAAGTTAGAGGGTATAGAATTGAGTTAGGTGAAATTGAGGCTGAACTTCAAAGAATTTCCGGTGTCAACGTCGCAGCTGTTATCACTAGAGAATTCCGTCCTGGTGATGTTAGGATTTTTGCTTATTATTCGACGTTCAATCATACTCCTGTAGAAGAAAGATTTTTAAGAGAGAGTCTAAGTAAAAAGCTTCCAGTGTATATGATTCCTTCGCATTTCACTCACATGAAGCAAATTCCTCAAACGTTAAATGGAAAAATTGATAAGAAGGCTTTACCTAAAATTCAAGTTCAAAATATGAAATTGAACGAAGAAGAAAGGGCTCCGGTTGTGGCCCGCAATGATGGTGATGAAATAAAAGAAAAAGTTCGTTCGCTATGGATTGAAGTGTTAGGAATGAGTGAAATAAAAGATACTGATAACTTTTTTAACTTAGGTGGTAACTCACTTCTAGCCGTGCAGTTGTTTTCACGGATAGCTTCAGTTTTTAAAATGAATCTTCCACTCGCTTCGCTTTTGGAGGCAGATAATTTTGAACAGTTTGCCAGCAATTTTGAAAAGAAACTTCATCCTTCATCGGCTTCAGTTTTTCTTTTGGATAATCAAACTAAGTCTACTGATCCGATTACGGTAGTTCCTCAATTATTCAAATCAATGGTTGCGATAAAATCGAGTGGATCAAAAAATCCTCTTTTTTGTTTTCATGGAGTCGGGGGAAATATCCTGAACTATGTTACCTTAATTCCTGCAGCTAAAAATGACAGACCTCTTTTAGCATTACAATCAGTTGGTCTGGACGGAATTACTCCACCGCTAAGAACTATTGAAGAAATGGCCAGAAGCTATATTAGAGAGATTCGTCTGGTACAACCTGAAGGACCTTACCTGCTTGCCGGGGGTTCTATGGGGGGAATGGTTGCTTTTGAGGCCGCACTCCAATTAATTAAAGCTGGTGAAAAAATTGAAAAACTGATTATGTTCGACACATTTGGACCTAATCTCGATTTAAAATCGTACAATGTGAAAAAGAACAGTTCTTATATAACAAAATTTAAAGATGCTTTTAACATCAGAAAAAAATTTTGGACTAATAAATTCTTATCTAAAGTTTATCGTACATTGGGTCTTCCAGTTCCTCTTGCTATTTTATTAGTGGAAATTGAAAGAAAAAATTACCAGGCTATTTGGAGTTATTACCCAACTGAGCGCTTGAATGCAGACCTGCACTTGATTCGATCACACCTGGAGCCGACAGGCTGGTACAGTGATCCGATTATGGGATGGAAAGGGATTATCAATGGCGAAATTAAAACTTATGAAATAACCGGTACTCACGAAAATTTTATTGAGAGTGCTGAGCTTGTTAACGTTCTAAAAAAATTGATTTAAAAACTATGAAAACTAAATATATCCTCTTGTGCTTTTTGTGCTTCTGCCTTCTTGTGGGTTGTGCTTACTCAAAGAGCTTCAGTTTTACCGCTAAGGAACCCCAATGGAGCTTTTACGGCGAAGGACTGGCCTCTTACGTCACTGACGAAGGCCGTGGAAAAGATAAGGGTAGTATGTGGTTGTCAACGGATTGGGGAGAGACTCAAACCGCTTTTTTTAAGTGGGATGATTTAACTCCAGGCCTGTACAAAGTGATTACTTATGTCCGCGCGAAAGATGTCCAACCAGGAACAGAAGGGGCTTCATTCTGGCATTTTTATGATAGTGGGTTTGGCACTCAATCACCCTTTATGGATCTGAATGGAAGTTATGACTGGAGAAAAGTTGAATACACTATCAATGTAAAAGGTAGTGAACTTACTGTGTGGTTTAGATTAAAATCCCCGGGCCAAATCTGGGTTGACGATTTTTATCTTGAAAAAGTTGAAAGCGCTCAGAATAATATTTCTATAGAACCCGCTCTTTCATTGCCTAAAACGCAGCAGGCCCCAATCGCTAAGATGACCGCTGTTAGTGCCGGAAGAAAAAAGCTTTATACCTTCGAAGGATCTGAATCAGGCCATCCTTTTGCTGTAAAAAATAAGGCCGGAGAATTTTCTCCACAGCAATTTTTTAATTTTAAGCCTTCGAGCATGCCTGTAAAAGACTGGAGTGGATTTGATCGCCTGGAAATGGACGTTTTCAATCCCAATGACACTTACACTGATTTTTTTGCGACACTGACAGATGATCAGACGACGAATTATTGGTCTCAGACTAATTACAAACAAACCCTGGCGCCAGGGTGGAACAAGTTAAGCCTCTTACTTACTCAATATGTAGGAGAACGTGGGTCACATCGTTTTCAGCGTCCCGTGAATTTATCTAAGCTACAAAAGTTTTTTATTGTCGTAGATCCTGATAAAAAATCAGAATTCGAAAAAAAGAATTTTATGATTGATAACATCTATCTTTCATCTAATCCTATGCCACCAGTTCCATCAGGAGTCATGGCCTTTGATTTCACTTCTCACCGTGCTTCTGATCCGGGAAATCTTATTAGAGTGACATCCCAGGATCTTTATAGCAATGATCGTGGTTATGGTTTTGAATCGCCAAAATTCTGGAGAATTGAAGATTCCCAATATGCAAGTGCAGCTCATCGGTATTCAATTGGACTTACCGAAGGTCATTTTAAAGTTAAGCTTCCCAATGGAAAATATCAGATGAATCTGGTGATTGATAAGTTAGGTTATTGGGATGTACCTTTCTGGGCAGATCGCAATGTTTTTGTAAATGGAAATATCGTCTTCAAAGAAACGAGAGGATCAGGAAAAGAATTTTTAAATGACTTATTAAGATTTGAATCTGTTGTTCCAGAGGTCACAGATCATCCTTATGATCTTTATCTAAAAAAAGTCTTTAAGACGATCGACCAGACAGTAGAAGTGACTAACGGCTATCTGGATTTAGAATTTGCCGGAGACCAGACGGGTATCAGTTTAAACTCGCTTATTTTATGGAATAAAGAGCAACAGTCAGCGGGACTGGCCTATGTTGCAGCTTTTGGAGTGCGAGAGAAAAATGAATTTGACTGGATGTCTCGCTTTCTTCAAAAATCAGAGAAAAATACTAACTCTAAACTTGTTATTACAGCAGTTGATTCAGATTTATATTTAAATCCTTTCAACGCTAAAAAATCTAATGCCAAGTCATTACATTTTATTGGCGGAGCTGGTGAGCGTCCTTACCAGGTCATTCAGTTGTCCTCGGGGAATGTTGAAGAGAAGATTAGCTGGAGTTATGGCGATTTTACCAATGAAAAAGGGCAGAAAATAAGTAAAGATAATATGGTGATCAGTGATCTTATCTTTCAATACACAGCTCCTGATATAAATCATGAAACTTATTTGATCACCGGAAAATACTTAAAACCGATGGCCGATCACTCTTTGATCCTGAAAAAAAATCAGAACCGTTACCTGTGGATACAACTGCCTTTAAATGACCAGACTCCAAAAGGAATTTTTAAAGGGACCATTACTTTTCACCAGGGATCTGAAAAAACGGAATTCCCAGTAGAGATCACCAGCTTGTCGTACTCACTTCCTAAAGTGGAGTTCCCAGTTGGCTTTTTCGGTATAGACCCTCTACCGTACAGTTATTTCCCAAGAAGCGGGTACCCTGAACTTCGCAAGCAGTACCGCCACCGTGCCTTACGCGAATTAGGTGAGGCAGGGTTTACGACTTTTACCGGACTGCCTGAAGACATCGGTGAACTAAACGACCTATTTAGAGAGTCTGCTAAGTACGGCATCAATACAGTGTACTCATATGGAGGCCAATTCCCGCAGAAGCTTTTGGATTTATCAAATAAACCAGGGGATTTGAGCGAAGATGATTACTATAAAAAGGCAGCAGAAGAGCTGAAGCCTTTATTGGGTAGAAAGGACTGGCCTAAAATCGTCCATACCTTCAGTGATGAGGCCGGTGGATACTCCAATAGGACTAGCTCTGACATAGCTCTGGCAGCGAAGTATAAGCAGCACATACCATTTATGGCGCTAGGAGGGTTTGGCTCATTCCATGGCGGGGATTCAAATAAGCTCAACAGTTTCTTTGAATTCGGCTTTTATTCAAGTCTTTCTAAAGGGGACATTACAAAACTTAAGAACAATAACCAGCGCTGGGGGTTCTATAATGCCTCTGCCGGAAATCTGGATGATCCGCGCTTCTCTTTTGGTTTGGGACTTTATATCGCTCGCTTAAACGGCTTATCTCAATACCTGGAATGGCATGCCACGGCCTTTAATAATTACCCTTATTATGACTTTGACGGAAGGGAGTCTGATTCAGTAATGTTCTACCCAACCACAGATGGTAAACTTTTACACTCTGTACGTTTTGAGCTGGCAACTGAGGGCCTTCACGCCTATAAGAAGCTTAAAATTCTTGAGACTGTGATAGCTAATAACGATGGACCAGTGGCCGCTCTTACTGCCGCTAAGTCTTGGATGGATGGACTTCGCAAAGAGCATTACTTTTACTCATCAACAACTTTCATGAGTAATAAGAAAAATAACTTTCGCGAGTTTGAGTCAAAACTGGATGAACACTTGATAAATATTTTCTTAAAAAAATAGGCATAAAAATGGAAAATCTAAAATGTTTTACTGAAGCTATTAAGACAGAACTTCTTGATCGCACTCCATTCAGATTAAACCATAAATTAGCTGATCATCCTGCCCTTGATCTGGAAAATATTGCAAAAGTTATTTTAGAGTTACCAAGTGAGAAGGTGATGTTCTCAAAAGGTCTAAATGACTTGAGAGTGAATTTCGACAGTGCTCTGACTGAAGATACAAAAAAAATAGACTTAAATGAAATTATTGAAACAATCCGCAATTCGAATTCGTATATCGCTGCCAGAAATCTTGAACTCCACCCGTCATTTAAAGGCTTATACGAAGATATTATGAATGATGTTGAATCTTTCATGAGGGCAAATAAGACAGGGACAAAGGCCCATGAACCTATGTTATGGCTCTTTATCGCTTCGCCTGGTGCTGTAACTCCTTTTCACTTTGACCGTTTTACAAATTTTATTATGCAGATTCGTGGAAGCAAGGAGCTTGCCGTCTTTCCTCCTGGGAAGGAAGAAGTTGTTAGGGCCTGCGACGTTGAGGCTTACCTTGACTGGCGAGGGCAGACTCCTGAGTGGAGGGACGAAATGGATGTCTACGCTAACAAGTTCAACTTTAAAAAAGGTGAAGCCGTTCATATCCCATATACTTCGGGCCACTATGTAAAAAATGGTATGGAGGATATCTCTATTACTCTTTCAGTTTTTTATCATACTGATGAAACGTTAATGTGGAGTAGGGCAATGAGGTTTAATCATCGCATGAGAAGCTTTGGTCTAAATCCAAAACCAGTAGGGAAATCAGCGAACCTTGATGGTATGAAAGCGAGCATATTCCCTGTGGCAAATATCATTTCATCGGCCTCAAGAAAGCTTTTGCGCCGATAAGTATTCAGTCATACTCATTGTGATGAAATCCTCATATATAAGCAGAGTTTTAATGTCCCAGCTCTGGGGCAAACTTTCGTTTTTTCTCATAAATTCATTATAGTCGTGTAATTATAAACTCTTAAAAAACATCGTTCTAAACAACTTATCCACATGGTATTTTTCTTGCTCCTGCCATCTGTAAATATCACTGGGTCGGCTTTTATTTTAGTCACTCAAAAAAAAATGTGATATCTAGTGGTCGATAAATTTACCTTAAATTGGGTATGTGAATGGAGTATTCGTTATGAGTAATCTAGCAGTTTCAAATTCAAGAACTTTAGATATTGAAAAATTCGATATGAAGAATTTCTTCTACACCGAATCTTTTTTGTTTCGATATTTAACGTTAAGTGAAAAAACAATAGCTGTTTTTGAGGCAACGTTCGCCGTTTTACTTTTAATCCTATTTTTTCCAATTATGCTCTTAGTTGCTTTGGCGATAAAACTAACCATGGGTGGAAAAATTTTCTATTCTCAAACTCGCGTTGGAAAAAATGGAGCAAGGTTTTCGATTTATAAATTCCGTACAATGATCGAAAATGCAGAAGCTAAAACTGGAGCAGTGTTAGCGACAAAAAATGATCCACGTATCACACGCCTTGGTCGCATCCTTCGTGCGAGTCACCTGGATGAACTTCCACAACTTTTTAATGTTCTTACAGGGGATATGTCTTTTGTAGGGCCACGTCCCGAGAGACCAGAGTTTGTAGAGATTTATGAAGTTGAAATTGCCAAGTATACACGTCGTCGTGAAGTGAAGCCGGGGATAACAGGTCTTGCACAAATCTGTCTTCCATATGATGCAACTGCTAGTGAAAAGATCCAGTATGATATTTATTATATCGATCAAAGGCATTCAATCCTGTTTAACATATTAATCAGTTACTATACGGCGATTAAAATGGTTACTTTTTTTAAAATAATCAGAAACTAGTTTTTTAAAATATTCTCAATATGAAAAACCTCTCCATGCGAGAGGTTTTTTTTTGCTAAAAAATCCAAAGATTGCACCATTAAAGCATCGCCTTTTGTAGGCATAATGTGCCACATTCCTATAGCGCTTATGGGCACCTCACTTCTTCAGATAAAATTACTGAAGGCATGAGGGGACGCTTATTTAATGGTTTGCATAAGATCAATGGAACTTGGGGAGACGGGGATTGTTTTATACAATAAACGGTGTAACTCTTTTGGAAGAAGAATACCATTCCTCCATACCAATATAATGGAAGATCGGCTATTATAGATCTTAACGATAGGACTAAACTATTTTATATTTTTTTTGGAAGTTCGATGCTTTATGAACCAAGGCCATAATAAATTTATTTTCTGTTTTTTACTCATATTATCGGCCTGTACTTCAAAAACACCTGAGGACAGACTACTTACTTTTATCGAAGAAAAATACGCCAACCTTTATTACAATAATGAACCTCATAAAAGGGCCGTTGTGGAGGATTTGCGCCAGTATTTTAAAACTCATAAATTAAATGATGAAACGATTGAAGAAGTTAAAACCAAACTTAATCAAATGAACGATGGTCACGTCATTATCTTTGATGAACGTAAAGAAAAAAATATTGTTTATTCTAGTGGGGTGAAATTCCTGATTGGTTCAGACATTATTGAATCATGCACTGATTGCAAACCGCCCCTTCCAAAAAATAAATACCAAGTTTTAGAAGTTAATAATGTTCCATACGCTGATTTTTATAATCAGTCGCAGTTCCAGGTTTCAGCTTCTTCTGATTGGGGGAGGCATTATAGAGTGAGTAGGCTTTTAAGCCAAAAAACAAATAATGCTGAAACCATCTTAAAGCTCCAAGATCTTAGTGGGAGAATGATGACCACGACTCTTGCATGGAAGTCCGTTGATCAGAAGAATTTTCCTTGTGTGACCGGAGAGAGGATCACTCCTGACGTCTTTAAAGTTCATGTGGCCAATTTGTGGTGTGATGATACCAATGGCACTGATTGGAATCGGCAGCAGATCGTAGATAATTTTAGACGTCAGTTTGATACAGTTATGAATGGTGCAAATGAAAAAGATAAAATTATTTTAGAGCTTCGTGAAAACGGTGGCGGAGGTGATGAAGAAGTTGAGTATGTCATCAATGCTTTTATTGAAAAACCAGTTTTATTGTACCACTTCAAATATCTGAGTCGAACGCATCCGGGAAAGATGAAATGGATCACGGAGTATTTGCCTTTTATTAAGCTTCCTTTATGGGCATCAGATGAATATGACTACACTCGGCCTGATGTACATCGACCTAAAAAAACATTTTACGCTAATAAAGTCGCAACGATCATTTCCAGTGGATGTTTTTCATCATGTGAAACGATCGCCTCTATTCTAAAAAATGAAAAGAGATCCAAACTTATTGGTTCGGTCACACATGGCGGCTCAGGTGATCCGGTTATTTTTGGGATTAAGAACACTCCTTATTCGATTAATCTTCCAACATGTGTGAATTGGCAGGTTCCGGGAATGATTTATGAAGGAGTCGGAGTCCATCCAAACATTACTGCTTATCAGAACCCAAACACAAAAGAAGACAATTTATTAAATGCGGCTATTGATCTAGTTCAATAAGGTAGGCGATTCCTAGTTTTAGGAAAAGTGATGCATGTTCAGTCGTGTTACCGTAGTTTTCGAAAGTATCTTTAGCGGTATGAATGTACGGACTCTCTTCGCTAAGAAGGGATTCAACTGCATAACTTGCGCGATAACCTTCATAATTCCAGGCCGCGTGGTCAGAACAAGCATAACCACATTGATCCCATGCCCATCTCACTTTTAAATACTTATCAACTAAGGAAGCAAGAAATAAGTTTTGTTCTTGATTTGTGTTATCGCTAATGATGGCCATATCATAAGTTCTTTTTTGATTGTAGTTAACACCATCAAACTGCATGACTCCTAGAACCTTGATTTTTTTTTCTCTATAAACTCGCGCCAGTTCGTACGAGCCCTGAATCCCGACTTCTTCGGCAGCATAAGCAATGAATTGAATAGTATGTTTTGGTTGGTAATTTTGATTTACAACCAGCCTGATCATGTCACTTAAAACAGCAATACCTGCAGCATTATCATCAGCACCTGGAGCAATTGAATCTACACCTTCATTGTCTGTATTGATTGAATCTCCATGTCCACCAAGAATAATCACTTGGTCTTTAAGTAATGGATCTGATCCTTCAATCGTTAAAATAACTGTTGGTTGTTGGTGATTGGCATATTCATAGTATTCAACTTTTGCATCACTTCTTGATTTTGTAAGTCTCGACCATTCTTCACCAATCCACTTAAGAGCGGCAACACCCTCAGGAGATTTGTAGTAACGGTTCTTATAAGAAGATAAATGAGTCACGACGCTGTTCATGTAATCAATAGAGATTTCAGGAAACCAGTTAAGAACTTCACTTTCTTGATTTACACTGTAATCAGGTAAAAGTTCTTTTTGAAAATCGTACCATCCAAAACCTGTTGATCTAGTTAGAGATCTTAACTTTGATAACCTGTCTTCTACTTTAGGTTCATTATGTAAAATTCTATAGCCACCACAACGTTTAAAATTATGATGAATAAAATGTGAAATTTTATCCATTTCCGATTCTTTAATTTTATAGAATGTTTCTTTTTCACCTTGAATCAGATCTTTATAAGCAAAGACAGGAAAGCGGCTTTTTGAAATTTTACTAAGCACTACTGGTTCAATTCCAATCCATACACTTTTATCTATATTAAGAAGATCTGCTTTGGCAGTTGAAAGGCCAAGACTAAAAAGCATTGTTAGAGCAAGTATTTGAGTTTTCATCACGGCAGTATAGTCCAGTTAAGGTTTTTTCAAAGTAAGCTGAGTAAAAATTACAGAGCAAGTGGAATATCTGTCAATCAAGACCTAAAAGTCATCAAGTGTTTACATTTATTTTGGGGAACCGTGAAAAATATTAAGACAATATTGAGATATGTAGGGCTTCTGTTATTGGTGACAGTTAACAACTTGTATGCGGGCGATTTATGGGTTCGAACACAAAAATCCACACGCTTTTTTCTTTCAATCGAGGCAACCGATAACGGCCCTAAGTTAAAACATTTTTCGCAAGAAAAAGGTGAGTACCAATCACTCATTTCGGCGACAAATTTTAAAAATAAATCTGAGCTTGAAAAATATGTGGGTATCAATTATCCAAACTATTTGGCCATCAAAAGTCTGCCTTACTGGCCGGTGCAAAACACTCTTGAAAAAAGTGAAGATAAACTGTTTGGAAAAGGTGAAAAAAACCAGGCCATTTGGTATCCAAAAAATAAATGGAATGATGAATGGGAATTAAAATATGCACAGTGGTTGCAGAATGAAGTGACTCCCGATTTTTATAAAAAACTTAAACTGGCGACTGATTGCGCTGACGCCGTGGTTGGACTACGCTGGATTTTTGCCCGCATGAACTCTTTACCAGCGGCCAACACGATTGCTGATACCGGCAATCTTTTTGGACATTTCTCTATGAAAAAGGAATGGAGGAAATACGGTACGGCCTCTAATTGGTTTGAGGATCAGCTTTTTATGGCGGCCCTTGATTACATTATGAACCTGACGAGTACCAGAACCATCATTCACGATGGTTTTCCTGTTAAGATCAGCAGAGAAGGATTAGTTCCCGGTACATATATTATCACTCAAAATAACGGGGCAGGGCACGCTAAGGTTATTTCAGAAACTCATTACGAAGAAATTACCGAGCTTCCTATCTACACCCTTGCTTCAACGAGTCCTAGAGAAGTTCGCGTGCTAGCACGTGAAGTCTTACTTGATCAAGACTGGCCTTCAATTGGTGCCAAAGAAATTCTGGCCTTCAGATGGCCGGTCGTAACGAGTTCAGGATGGAGACTGGAAGCTAAAGATGCCAGACCGACTTATTCATTAGAGCAATTTGATCTCGGTATTAAAGTAGAATTCCCGGCCTTTATTCAGTTTGTTTTATCTCGAGTTAAAGAGAGCTATGATCCACTTAAGCTGGTTGAGTTAGGAATTAATGATGTCTTAACTTATGCCAACCAAAGAGCAGCTGTTGTCAGTAAAGGGTATGAGTACTGCAAAAAAAATAATTGCAAACCTGGTACTCCAGGAGATGAGGATTGGGGAACAACTAGCAGAGATGCAAAACTACTTAAAAAATTCCATGACATTGATACTCTCGTTAAACAATTTGAGAATCTTTCTCCAGGTCTTTATGAGCGTTGGATGGCAGGGCTTCGTCATACAACTCTGCAAGTTGAAGGAGTAGAGATCACTCTGGCAAGTTTGCGCTTCATTATGGAGAACAACCTTCATTCAAGCCTTGCCAGCGATAAACCTGAAAAAAGATGGGGTGTTAATGCTTCAGATCTTTTAACTACGTGGATGGATGAAATTCACAACTTGCTTCAAGACAGAAATGCGGTCATCAGTAGAGATGAGAATCCATGCCGTGAGAATTGTTTTCCAAAAAATACGCTTTGGCTTGGATTGAATACTTATCATATTGATGCTGAACTTAATAAGCACTATGTTCAGGTGAATACTTATTGTACTTTAATTGCCAACAATCAATGTTTAAAGTTCTTTTCAACTAAAGGACAAGCGCCACTCACTTATAATAATGAAACAAAGACACTTGATTCTTGGTTTAAGTTAATCCCTTATTTCCATTCAGACCCTCGAGTCAGTATTGAGAGAAGATGGGGGAATTTGCCGGAAAATATTGTGGCCAGAGCACTTCCTTATTTTGAGACAATTAAAGTTTCAAAAAACTCTTTGGCACTTCTTGATTCAAGTAAATTGATGAATCTTAAAGACGGTAAATTGCTTTATAAAGCAGATCGTAATTCAAGAGTGTTTCTGACTGATTCAGGTGTCGTCTATAAAATTAGTGATGAATTAGGTGAAATAAAGCGCCTGTCTTTAACGAATGGAGTGGTTCAGTGGATTCCTGTTGCAGATCCGGATCAGTTGCTGCAGCTTGAAAAACAGCGCCCGCTCTACATCACTGAAGACCAGGGATACACCTTATTTAGAAAAACACTGGCAAGTGGCCAGATTATTTTCAGAATTAAAGATGATCAGGTTGAGTTTATTAAAGAACATAATGGAGTTACAAATCAGGCAGGACCTTTACTGACCGTTACTTTAAGTAAAAATTCCATGAGTCTTATTGATCTCGATCAGGCCAAAAATGTAGATATCACTTTAGATAATCCACCATCTCGATTTGATATGAGTATTGTGAAGATATCTTCATATAAATATCCACATGCTGTTTTGACTTACGTTGATCAAAATGAAGACCAGTATTATTCAGTTGTCGTGAACTTGTTAGACAAATCATGGACTAAACTGGCGCCATCTCTTAATGAAAAGTATCAGGTCTTGTGGTCGAGTGCTGAATTAAAAAAGGCCTTGATTCAAACTCATTTCAATCAAGAGTTTCCTGTTGTATATGCTGTTGAATGGGATGAATTAAATCGCTTCTCCATTCGAGAGATGGGCAATTTATTTTTCGGAGCCAAAGTGATTAAGGGCTCTGTTTACTTCATTTCAGCCAGAGGTGGAGCATGGGATTCAAATCCTAAAACGGCACTCTACCAATGGAATAATGAACCCATTGAAGTGCATTCACGAGCAAACTATGAAGTGAAATTTCTCACTTCTTTTGGTGCTTACTTTTCTTCTGATGAATCAGGTCTGATGCAAATACTTGGTAGTACGAAGAATTTAAATCTTCCTAAAGGCTTGCTCGCAGAAGACGAATTTTGCCAAATTCAGACTAAAGTTGAGGAAATATTTAGTTATAGATTTAATACAAGTTATGGAGATTATTCATGTATGGGAGGCTCTCTTTTGGAATCAGATCTAACTGACCAAAAAGCGGAAGTGACTCCTCAATTTTCTACATACTCTTGGATAAACAAAGAAAGTTTGTTAGATCTCAAGTGGCAAAAAACTTTCGCGGAGTTTGATGTACAAAGTGGAATCATTATCGGCCTTGGAAAAAATATGGGGCTTTGGTGGAACTCTGCTGAGTAAAAATTATATGTTTATGAATTGAAGTGGAAGGATTCCTAAGTAGTTATGATAAATAGTGGGTATTAATTTTTTGGAGAACTGAGTATGAAGATGATTATGGGTTTCGTGGTCCTTGTAGGACTTTTTTCTGGCCAAGTATTTGCGGGTCAACAGTATTCTCTAGCGAAAGCTAAAGAACAAGTTGTTAACGACAACATCAATGTTTCAATTGCGTATGAACAGTACGTATTGGTTAAAGGTCAAGCGCAAGCAAAGACTATGCAGTTATTGCCAACTCTTACTGTTGATATGTTGATGTTCGATTATCAATATGCAGTTTTAAGAACTATTGTTCCAGAACCACAAAGATTTTTTGAAGCAGCAGCTTCTAAAGATCTTAAACAAGCAGCCCGTTTAAACAAAACGATTGTTCAAAAGAACCTTCTTGCTGATTTAGAAAATACTTTTTTCTTATATCAATACCACCAAGAAATGGTTGAGTCTTTCAACAAAGAAAGCCAGATTGCAAACGAAATCGCAACTCGTTCACAAGAAGCTTACGATCTTGGGGCCATCGATTTTTCTGATTACTACAGAGCTCAAAGGGCCGTCGTTTCTGCTAACACACAAGCTGTTAACGGAAGACAAATTCTTAAGACTGAAGAGTACGCTCTTAAGTTAATTCTTCAAGCTAACAACAATGAACCACTGGATCTTGAACAAACTAACTTTTACAACGAAACACTTGATTACCCTGCAACGGCTGCTGAAGCTGCAACAATTGCAGTAAACAACTCTAAAGAAGTTGAACAGTTCGATTATTTAATTGAAGCTGCTAACAAGCAAAAGAAAGGTGTTGCTGTTTCTTGGATTTCATGGTCAGGAGTAGGGTTTGATTACTTCGCAAGACTTTCAATTGCAAAACACGAAGTGAACAAGATTGCTCTTAATAAAAAGAAATCAGTTTACGAAATCAAGAATCAAGTTGCTGCTCAGTATGCACAAATTGAATCACAAAAAGAAAAAATTGTTTACCAAAACCAATTGTTAACTATGGCGGAAGCTGAGTATGCAGCGGCACTAGAAGCTCAAACTTCATTATTAAACTCATTCATCAATACTAAAAAAGCTGAATTGAATTTAATGTACGCTCAAAGAGAAGCATCAAAACTTAAATACGAACTAGAGCTTCAATACGTAAAGCTTAAGCGTGTTCTAGGTACAAACATGCTGACTAATGTTGTTCCCCGTTCTTAATTAACAAAAATGTAATTTGGTAAAGGATTAACTTATATGAAAAAACTATTAGTATTAATATTAGTGCTAGCGATGGGAGTGGCAAACGCTGAAATCGCAAGCCCACTTCCATATGTGAAGCCAAGCCTGGATGAGATGTTGTTATCTTCCCCAGCTCGTAAAGACCTAAAAGCAATGAAAGCTGTTGCTAACGATAGAAACACTGAAATTGGCGGTGCTGTTGAAAACTACATTATTGCCAAGAAGAACGTTTCAGTTGCAAGAGCTCAGTTTAACCCGATTACAACTGGTCACCTTTTAGGGATCGCAATGGGAATCAACTTCCTATGGGCGCCTTTAGCGGTGGATGCAGTTCTTTCAATTCCTACAAAAATTCACAACGTAAGAAAGAATAAGCACCTTGCAAGATCTGCAGAATACAATCTGTACGATGTTCGCCAGGCAATTAACAATGAAGTCGCTCACCTTTATTACGATATTCTTACTCACGAAGTAATTCTTAAAACGATCGATCTTGAAACGGAAGTTTTAAAGTATCAGGAAGCTAAGTGGATTGCTAACAAGTATTCACCAGCGAGACTTGCTGAGCAAAGAAAGTATATCCTTCGTTTAGGTATGGAACGTGTAGATATCTATAAACTATATCTTGCAGAACTTGCAGCAATCAGAACTCTAATCAGTACAACTGATAATGAAGCCTATGAACTTTCTCAAGTTCCAACAGAGCTTAATAAATCAGTGTTAGATGGACTTGAGTTAGAAAAATTACAAAAATTCTCTCTGAAGTATAGTAATAAGTATAAATCATCATCTAGCCAGTACTATGCTGCTCAATCAAATGTGAAACAAGTGAGATGGTCTATTATCACTCTTTCAGGATTCAGCCTTAACTACAGAAGAAACTTGAAAAATGCTAAGAACGAAGCAAGAATCGCTTCTCTTCGTCAGCAATCAGTTGCTCAAGAAGTTAAGACAAATGTTTTACTTCAAGTAAGTAAGCTAGATTCTAATATTGATGTGTTTGATAACTATAATTATGTTTCACATAATTCACTGGGAATTTTTGAAGACACTCTTCAAGCTCATGACATGGGACAAATCAACGAAGATTCAGTTATTGAAACAGCAATTGGTGCTATTCGTGATTTCAGAAGCAAAGTTGTTGCTCACTATGTGGCATGGTCATCACTGGACGACTTCGCAACATCAGCTAACTATGACTTCACAGTTAATCCTAATTATGAAGCAGGAGCTCTACAAGGGCAAATTGAAACAAATCCATTATACAAGCTAGATGAAGCTTCATTTACTGTAAAAATGAAACAAGGCGATAACGTGACTTTCTACTTAAGCTCACCAAAAATCGGAACTGTTTCAAAAGTAGAGTATGAGTTTGATGAACAAG
Source organism: Bacteriovorax sp. (assembly GCA_040376855.1). Lineage (GTDB taxonomy): Bacteria > Bdellovibrionota > Bacteriovoracia > Bacteriovoracales > Bacteriovoracaceae > Bacteriovorax. The sequence continues at coordinate 26,381 of JBEIPV010000003.1, read as the reverse complement.
TTCTGGGAACGAAGTTCTCTGATGATGGTAGATCTAACTACGGCGTAACAGCTGCAGCGAAAGATGTACCAGCGACAACTACTGGGGTAGCTAACGTTACTTTAGATAATGGTCATGAATTTCAAGTTAAATTTTCGATTACAAAATAAACCGGGGTATATATGAAAAAACTATTATTGATTCTTGGACTAATCGTCTCTTATCCAAGTTTTGCTATTAATGCTAAACTTGAGCCAGCTGTTAAAATGGTTGAGGCATGTTTGACTTCTCAAGGTGTTCTTCTATGTAATGATCAAATCACTGAAGTATTAAAGACGGTAAGTCTTGATGCAAGAGGGGAGTTTGTTTATTACCTTAAAGACGTTCTTAATAAAAATGAAACAGAAAAAACTATCGTAAACTTATATAATGAACTTCAAGTTCTAGTTCCAGTTTATGAAAAACTTGATGGATGCAATGAATGGTCATGTCGAGATCTAAAAATATTTTTAGGTGACGTTTCAATTCGTTATGTAAAAGTATCTGCAATCGACAGTTCTCTTTATATCCAACTTTATAAGTCTCAAGCTGTTCAATCTGGACGTTACGGACTTTTAACAACTCTTTCAGAAAAGTCTAATAAGGCCTCTACTGTAGAAGAAATGGATGAAATGGTAAAATTTGCTGAATTCGCAAAAGACTATTCAAGAAAAATTGGTGATGAGTACTATCTTTACCAGGCAGGTGTTGCAATCGTTCGTAAAATGACTCTTGCAGCTCTTAAAATCCGTCCAGGACATGAAGGTGTTTACTCAATCGCTTTCGATAATGCTGAAGTAAACAAAGACCTTAAAATCGACAACGTAATCGTTATGGAGTCAAATGACCGTGACGCTCTTGTTGTTAGTTTTGTAGCAAGCAACTCAAGAGTGATCAAAGTTGCTTTCAAGCAAGCTGGTCTTCTTGGAAACGTATTCTTCGCTAATGAAGATGTTTACAACAATGACAACAACCCTCAAATTCAATCTCCATACTTCAAAATGGAACTAGATAGACAAACGAAGACTGTAAAAGGTTACTTTTCTACAGCTCGTTATGGAAAATCAACTTTCTCTGGGAAACTAGTTAAGTCGAACCTTTCTGTTTATTCTCAAGCGAACGTTGAAGGTGTAACTCTTGAGCAACTTGTTGGTAAACACGCTGTAAAAGTAGGAAACTACGACATGACTCTTACTATTGGTAAGAGAGCAGAAGACAGATCTGTTTACGAAGCTTCTTTAGTTAATGACAACGCACTAATGTCTTTTTCTAAAGTATCTATTTCAGAGAAAGGAATCATCTCTCTGGTTGATTCAAACAACCAAAGAAAATTAACTTTAGGTGTGACAGATATTTCTGCAGCATCTCCAGTATTAGCAGGGCAGTTTTTAAATGCTCCTCAAGCTAAAATTCTAGAAGTAGTATCGAAGTAATTTTTTAAATTATAGAAGATTATAAAGAGGCCACCCATTGAGGTGGCCTTTTTATTTTTGATGATTAGAAGAAAAGAAGAAGACCAGCACGAACCTGACTGATTTTAGCATTATAATGAAGCAGGGTTTCAGCGTAACCACTGTAGTATTGTAAGTAGAAGGCAGGGTTAAAGTTTTCACTTCCCAGCCTATAAATCAGACCGAGCTCACGCCCGCCTTTTCCAAAATTGACGATGCTTTTTCCGGCAAAAAAACGATATTCAATGTCGAGTCTTTGAGATTCGTGAACGATGACATGGGTAAGAATGAGTTTTAATTCCCAGAAACCCATATGATCAACGATTTTACTATTAGCATCGGCCTTACTGTATATATTTTGAAGTTTTAATTCCCCAAGAATATTGTTTCGTCCGAGGTTGGTTGCAAAGTTACTCTTTAAGAATAAGCGATTCATTGAGCGTGACTTGGCCCCGTCTTCACCATTAGAGGTGTGATGATATCCAAAATCGATAGAGCGGATAAATTTTTCGTCTCCCTCAACCAGTCGATAAAAAATTTCAGGATTGTAATTAATATCATCAAAGGGCGCAGACTGCTCATAGATGTTCCACAACATGACTTGAGTATAGGCCAGGTAGAGGTTGTAGTTTTTGGCCACTCTATACTTAGCTGAGAATTGCATTTTTAAGTTTTCTTTACCAAAAATAAAATAGGAAGGCTGGTAAAGAGAGAATTTATTTTTTGGATCAATTCCAAAGATGGCCTTTGATACCTCCTGAACCTCTTTGTTGGGAGAAGTCATCATAGTGGCGGTAGCATCTCCTGGAAGAGACTTTGAATCTGGAGAAGTAGAAGTATTTTTTTGTGCAGGTTCTTCTGCGAAGGCAAGAGTTGTCACAAGTGCTAGCAGAGTGCTAACCATCAATGAATTAAGCATCAAATGTCCTTTGAATTAGAGAAGACGATCAATAGCTTGAATGAGATCTAAAATGGTTCCTATTTCTTTTTTCATCTATGACAAATTCTTATCAACGCGGATGTTTTTTAAAAAGAGTGTGAGGATTTTAAAATCTCTTCTTCGTTATAATGGCCTTTCAATGTTTGCAGGATTGAAAGGCCATTAAGACTGTTTCATTAAAATTGATTCAAAAGACCTACGGGATGCGGTTTGATCCGTTTCCTCTAATTAAGCCTACAACGAAGCTTAAAATGGCCAGGACAATGAATACCATTAGTAGAACTTTACCTAATTCAATTGAAACTCCGGCGATTCCGTAAGCTCCAAATAGCATGGCAACAAGCCCCAGAACGAAGAAAATGATTGCGGCGCGTAGCATATAGATCTCCTGATAATAGGTTAGTAAATCTCTTGAGCTTATCTAGAGCAGGAGTCATGCCACATTTCTCATTACACAAAAACGGTGAGTTATGTTATGTACTTGACGAGTGTATGGGAAATATGCCACACTGTTTTTAGAAACGGTCATAAAAACCCCAGTCGGAAAAAATACCCCATGAAAACAAAAAAACTTTCAACGCTAATGATTATTGACGATGATCCGGATTTATTAGACCTGCTTTGCTCGTTTTTTAAACAAAGAGGCTATAACGTTTTAACCTATGCAGACGCCAGAGAGGCCTTGGATGATATCGAGAATAACAAAGTAAATGCTGATGTTGTTCTTTCTGATTTCAAACTTCCTGTTATGTCGGGTGTAGATTTCATCAAGAGAATTAGAAAACTAAATATTGTTCTGCCGATTATTTTAATGACAGCAGAAGGAAGTTTAGAAGTTTCTCTTGAAGCAATTGAAGCTGGTGCATACGACTTCGTCTTGAAGCCATTACACTTTCCTCAATTGTTAATCTCAGTTCAACGTGCACTTTTTTTAAATCAAGTTCAGACAGAAAATTCAACTCTGAAGAGTTTATTTACAGAGCAGGATTTCCTGGGCCTTAAAGGTGTCATCGGAAGAAGTCCTGGATTTAAACAAGCGATGGAGCTTGCTAAAAGAGTTTCATCTAGCCAAGCGAACATTATCATTTCCGGAGAGTCTGGATCTGGTAAGGAAGTTGTGGCCCGTGCAGTTCATGAACTTGGTGAGAGAAAGAATAAACCATTCATCGCGATTAACTGTTCTGCTATTCCTGAAAATCTACTTGAATCGGAACTTTTTGGTTATGCCAAAGGGGCCTTTACAGGTGCGATGGGAAGTAAAATTGGTCTTTTTGAAGAGGCTAATGAAGGAACACTTTTCTTAGATGAGATTGGTGATTTAGCACTTCCACTGCAAGCAAAACTTCTGCGTGTTTTACAGGAAAGAAAAATCAAACGTATCGGTGAAAACACTTCAAGAGATATCACTGCACGTATTATCTGTGCTACTCACAAAAATTTAAAAAAAGAAGTAGAGGCAGGAAAATTTAGAGAGGATTTATATTTCCGCTTGAATGTTATCCCTATCTACATGCCACCATTGAGAGATAGAAAAGAAGATATTCTTCCATTGTCTGAGTACTTCTTAAAAAAGTTCAGCATTATGAACAACGTCTCTTTGAAAGGATTTACAAAAGAAGCTATCAAGAAGTTAGAAAATCATCCATGGCAAGGGAACGTTCGTGAGCTGGAAAATGCTATCGAGCGTGCAGTTGTTCTTGCGACTTCTGAATTCATTGAGCCTGATGATCTTCCATCACAAGAACATGCTGGTGGAGAAAATAAATCTGAAGCAGGTGCTAATAATGCTCTTTTTGCCATTAATTCACTGATGACACTAGAGGATGTTTGCAAAAAATATATTGAGTTTATTTTCAAAAGAAATAATTTTGCAAAAGAACAAACGGCAAAAGAACTTGATATTGACCGTAAAACTTTATACCGAAAGCTCAAAGAAATAGAATCCTACGAACTAAACTAATCAATCAAAGGGGTAGAAATACCCCTTTTTTTATTCCCAAAACTCTAACTTGATAAAAATGCATCTCTATTTTTTGGCATCATATATGCTTTATATAAGTGATGAATTCAATGAACTACTCATTGGAACAATCTAAGAGGTATGTATGCAAACACATGACACAGATAAATTAGTAAAACGTAATTTCGTTTTAAATGAAGACACATTAAAAGGTAAATGGAAGGAAGCAAAGGGTGAAATTCAGAAGATGTGGGGGAAACTCACTGATGATGATTTAGACCAGGCTAAAGGGGATTTAACCGCTCTTACGGGTATCATTCAACAGCGTTATGGAGAGTCGAAGGAGTCTGTTCAAACGAAGTTAAATGACTACTTTGGTAATGCATGGACTGACGTAAAACAAGGTGTAGCAAAGACGGCCGAAAAAGCAAAAAATGCTGTATCTGAGGCCAGTGAAAGTGCAAAGCAAAAACTGTAGCGCAGTAAAAAGAGCGAGGTTCTTATAGTATTGAAATTTAATTCATAATGATAAGAATTCAGTCACATGTTTTATACATTTCAATTTTCTTTCTTCAAGCCGCCCTGTTAAGGGGTGGCTTTTTTAATTTTTCCTAAAGACGATTTCGTAAAATCCATGTTGGAGAAGGCCAAAAACAGGTGTAACTTCTTAAGTATGGAAATCATGAAAGACCAAAAACTCGTGTACTTAACGAGAAGACAAACAGAAGTCGCACAATTAAAGCAAAGTCTTGTTGAAGACAGCTTTGAGCTTGCGCTGATGATAGGGCATAGATTGAAAGGTCATGGGGAGACGTTTGGGTTTCCACATATCAGTGATATCGGTGTGAAGATGGAGCTTGCAGCGAAAGAAAAAAATATGTCTAAGTTAAGAGAGATGGTGAAATCTCTAGACGAAAGTATCGAAGAAAATATTAAAATTATTAATCAGCAATAAAAAAGGGTGATCATAGATCACCCTTTTTTTTATCATTATTGCCAACAAAGATTATTCGTCTTTGTAATCAACCATAATTAGTGCTTTTGAAGCTTTGCTATTCATGAAAGCTTGCATATCAGTTCCAGCAGGAGCAGCACCTGATCTTTCAAAAATTCTTTTTGTTTTATAATCATCACCTTTAAAGAATTCACTTACTTTGTTTGGACGTTTTGCCATATTGTAAGTTTCATAATCTCCACTTGTGTTAAGATCATCCTTTAAATATTTTTCAATTGATTTTGATCTTTCATTTGCCATTTTTACATCGCGGTCAGTAAGCCTTACTCCTGTTGAAGGATACTCTCTATCTGCCCAGGCAAGGATTTTAATGTCATCAATTTCACGCCCTTCTCTACGAGCACTTGCTACAAATTCTCTTAAGTCTTTTTTGCTGGCCTCGCTTAGGCGTTGTGTTCCTTTATCAAATTGTAAAACAGCATAATAGGCCCCATTATTTTCGGCCACAGCTTGAGTCGTTTTACTCACTTCTTCTTTTTTTGCCATTTTTGTATCTTCTGTTTTTTGCGATGAACATGCGACTGATGTTAAAGACAGTAGCGCTACGATTGCCATTCCTTTTAGCTTCATGAAAACTCCTAAGTTTTTAATTTGTACTTCAAGTCGAAGTGTACTCGGGTCTATAAAGCAAAACTCGTTCCAATTTTTTAATGACCTTTAATTAACCTTTTAGAGATAAGGAGTGGGAATAATGTCTTAAGAGGAATGGAATATTGCCTCGAACTAGTAAGGAATATTGTACTCAGGTAAATGATTTTAATAGCTTCTATGATGCCCCAAGGATGCGTAATTCTGGCCTAACATTTGCTAAACAAATTCTAAGGAGTCAATTATGAAGTGTATCACTTTCATGTTAGGAACAGGGCTGTTAAAAAAAGAAAAGAAACTTGCTGGATCAAAGATGGCAAAGTCTGAAAAAGACTCACGTCGCTTAAGAAAAAAAGTTTCTGTAGAAGTTTTTTTAAGAGAGATTTTAGGCACTCACCTAATTGAAAAGAAGTACTAATTTCTTTTTCTTTGGGATAAGGTAGCCTAAGTAATTCTCTGTTAAAGGATGTTATGCAAGAGCTACCTAAAAAAGTGTTAAATGCGCTATTAAGTCGTGATTCGCATTATACAAATCCCCAAGAATTTAAAAAAATTCTTATTCAGGCCACGTTACTTCCTATCGCCTTATCACTCTTTCTTTCAGTGCTATTCATACAGCAAGTTTATAGCGTTCTAGATGAAAATCAAAAAGTTCGACATTCCGATGAAGTTTTAAATGTTGCAGGTGAGAGTTTAAAACTTGTTCTCGATTCCGAAACTAGCTTTAGAGGTTACGTCATTACGAAAAATGATGAGTACCTGGTCCCATGGAATCAGGCCCGCAGTCAGTTCAATGAAATTTCCGGACAACTTTTAAAAATGGTCAGCGACAACTCGATACAGTCGACACAGGTTTTAAAAATTAAAAATCTTTATGATTCATGGAACACAGAGGCGCTGGAGACTTTGGCCTATAGAGAAAAATTCAATCGTGATACGCCGTTAGAAGCTCAAAAAATGAGAAAGGAACTCATGAATGCCATCAGAGCAAATTTTGATGAGTTTATTTCTACTGAAAGGCAAATTAGAAACAAGCGTTGGGATGATGCTGAAGAGACTTCAAGGAAGGCCATTTATATTATTATAGGGCTGGGGATTTTTTTAGGATGTACGCTGGCAACGATGTCGCTTCTACAGTTGAAACAATTATCCAATAACTATACGACAGCGTATTCATCTTTATCTGCAGCAACGGATCACCTTGAAGAAACAGTGGCCCAAAGAACCCACGAGCTGACAATGGTTAACAGAGAGCTTGAAGCTTTTAGTTATTCTGTCTCACATGATCTACGTGCACCTCTAAGAGGCATTGATGGATTCAGCCAGATCTTAGTTGAGGACTACGGGGATAAGCTTGATGGAGAGGCGATTAGATACCTAGGATTTATCCGTTCGGGTGTGCAAAAGATGGGCATTTTGATAGATGACTTGATCAATCTTTCGAGGCTGACGAGGGCCGAATTTAATTTAGTAGAAGTCGATCTTTCAGTCGTGGCAGCAGAGATTATCAAAGAGTTACAGCTTCAAAATCCTGAGAGAAAAGTTGAGTTCATTAACTTCAATTCTCATAACATCTTGGCAGATGCGGGGCTTTTAAGGGCCGCTTTGCAGAATTTAATTTCAAATGCCTGGAAGTATTCAAAGACAAAGGATGTGAGTCATATTGAATTAGGGCAAGTGATAAAAGATGGGATTGTGACTTATTATGTGAAAGATAATGGAGTCGGTTTTGATATGCGCTTTTACGATAAACTATTTCAGCCTTTTCAAAGATTACACAACAAAGATCAATTTGATGGCAGTGGGATAGGGTTAGCAACAGTTGCACGAATTATTCGCAGGCACAATGGAACCATTTGGGCCGAATCAGAATTAGGTCAGGGAAGTATTTTCTATTTTACGTTAGCGTCTTAAAGGAGAGCATGATGAATTCATTACCCTATATTTTTTTAGTTGAAGACAATGAGCAGGATGAAATCCTGACGATTAAAGCTTTAAAAAAGAATAAGGTTTTAAATGAAATTAAAGTTGCGCGTGATGGATCAGAGGCGCTGGATTTTCTTTTTAATGAAGAAGCTTCTAATTATGCAAAAGATCTTCCACAGCTCATTCTTTTAGATTTAAAGCTTCCCAAAGTTGACGGATTGGAAGTCTTGAAAAAAATCAGAACTAGTCCTCGTACCAAATTAATCCCAGTCGTCATCCTGACAACTTCTAAAGAAGACAGCGATCTTTTGAGCGGGTATGAATTGGGTGCCAATAGTTACGTCAGAAAGCCGGTTGATTTTCACGAATTCACTGAGGCCGTAAGAAGCCTGGGAACATATTGGTTAATTTTGAATGAGAGACCTCCAGTATAAATTATGAAATTGCTAAATATTGAAGATTCAGAAATTGATTATGAGTTAATGCTCCATCATTTAAAGAAGGGTGGGATTACTGATATTTATTCAGAGAGAATTGAAACAGAAGAGCAGTTGAGAGAGGCCTTAGCGCGTGAAAAATGGAATCTGATTATTGCAGATTATAATGTTCCAGGCTTTAGTCCATTAGCTGCCCTAGGTATTGTTCGTGAAAATTCAAAACATCTCCCATTTATTGTTGTTTCAGGTTTGGTTGGAGAAGAGAGTGTTGCCGACATGATGAAGGCCGGAGTTGAAGACTTCGTCATTAAATCACGTCTGGAGAGGTTAACTCCTGTTGTAAAACGAGCGATGCGTGAGTTTGATATTCACGAACAAGAAATGAAATCGAGGGCGATTGCTAAAAAGGCCCTTGAAGCAAAAGAAGAAATGTTGGCCATCGTTTACCATGATATCAAAAATCCACTAGCTGCCATTCAGTTGGATGCACAGTTATTAGAACTCTTGTCTTATAAAGAACCCAGCGAGGAAATGATGGGGGATTTACGTATTCAGGCCAAGAGGATCCTAAAGACTGTCGATCGATTGAAAATTTTAGTGAGTGATCTTCTAGAGCATAATAAGCCGATTCAAGACGCAGAGTTTGAACATAGTTTTATTATTAGAAAATCATTTCATAATCCTCTTCATGTTTTAAATGAAGTCCTGGATTCCTATAAGCCACTTATTCAGGAAAAAAATCTCTCGATCAAAAAAGTTATTATTCAAAGAAAAATGATAGTGAATTTTGATAAAGACCGCATCTTTCAGGTTCTCTCTAATTTATTGAGTAATGCTTTGAAATTTTCTCCAGTCGGAGGAGAAATTGTTATTGAGCTGGAAGAAACCGAGTGTGGAGATAATATTTTTTCTGTCACTGACAGTGGTCCGGGAATTTTGGAGAGTAATCTTCCGCATATTTTTGACAAGTACTGGACGGGCGGATCGGGGAATGGGTTGGGGTTGTACATCTGCAAATCGATTGTTGAATCCCATGAAGGTGTCATTAAGGCCGAGACTGTGCCTGGAAAAGGGGCAAGGTTTTGGTTTTCAATACCTGGCCCTAAATCATTAGAGTACTCCCTTGAGATTGAAAAAAATGGAGCACATGATCGCATTGATCACAGCACTCAGAATGTTTACATTATTGATGATGATGAGGATCTTCGTGAAGTCATGACGTGGGCAATTGAAAAAGAAGGATACAGAGTCTTTTCTTATGGAAATGCTAAAACGGCCTTGGAGGATTTAACTCTGACGGCCTATCCACCTAGTTTGATTATTTTAGATTTTCATATGGATCAAATGAACGGAAAAGAATTTTTAGACTTAAAACGACAGCATTCTCAGTCTTTTATTAAAAACTGCCCGGTGGTGATGGTTTCAGCAGCACCTATGGTCGTAAAAGAAAAAATTGACCCAGGTTTATTTGCAGAAGTTTTATTAAAGCCACTTAATCTCAATAAATTAATTGCAACAGTAGAAAAACACTCTAAAAAATAATTAATGCTTTTGGGCCTCTGATGAAGGTGTTGAGGTGGCCGATTCAACCGTCGGTGGCTGGACTGGTGTTGTTGGTGGTGTCTCCGGACGGCTGCAGGCAGATATTATGACCAGGACAGGTATGATAAAGAGTAAGCTTTTCATAAAAACTCCATTAACTTTTTCTAGATAGGCTTCATTAGCGAGAGTTGTTTTTTAGCGATGGGGCCTGTGTCACCAATGAACTAATGTAGCGATTTACTTTTTTTACAAAGTTTCCCGACCATTGATAAATATTTTTGCGAGACCTTTTTGGTTCAATAAAGGTTTGTTGATAAATTTGCGCCTGGAGTTCAGGATAATCTTTTAAATCCTGGGGAGTGAACTGACGTAAAATCATAAACTGAAATCCAATTTCATTTAATATTCCTGAATCCAGATTATAGCGCATCCTAGGAAATAGCTCTGTCTCTTCTTCATCAATATGATGCTCAATCAATTCTGCTAGAACTTTTATTTCTGCTTCTGTTACATCATCTAGTATTTTCATTTTAGAGAGGCGAGGAATAAGTGTGTCGTATTTAAATTTGGCCATTCCATGTTCAGCTTCGCCCTCAAGAATAATCATGCGAAGATCTTCCATTTCACTCAGAGACTCATAAACTGTTTTTTCTTCGGCCTGTGAATGTTTTTTTAAAGTATCCAGGAAGGTTCGGGCATAGAATATTTTTTCATTTTTATCAGCGTAATCGTTGGTTAAAACGGCGATGCATTCTTTCATATATGCGTGGTCAATAAGTAAAATATCTATGATATTGAAGCTATTATCTACGGCAATTTCTTCACTGATATTTGTCATTTGAATGTCCTTATTATTTTAAATAAAAAATCAGATAGATTTTTTTGAGGCCAAAATAATTAAAGCTCTGCCATTTCTGGCAGAGCTTCAACAAGATATAACTAAATCGCTATATCTTCTTTTTTGCATCATTTGATGCTTCGGATGAGATAGGTGCAGCTTTCGCTGTAGATATTTTGGTTGCAGAAGAAGTGTTTCTTCCTAAAGTGATATCCTCGCGGCTTGGGCTCGGATCTTGAGAAGGGTAGAATTCATCCGGTGCAGAAAAATGCGTATTTGATTCATAACTGTCAAACTTATTAAATTCGGCCGAGTCATCGCCATCAATATCAGATGCACGTGAACCAGCTGTGTAATGTGAAAGCTCATCATCAGCTTCACGATTAAACTCATTAGTGTTTTCAACTTTTGCGTAGTTTGCATTTGCTCTTCTTTCAGGAGAGCCAGAGTGGAATGTATCATCAGCTGCTACAGAGTCATAAGCGGCCATGCCTGCTTCGGCCGCAGGAGCTGTTCTTGATCTGTTTTCAAAATCAGGGACTCCGTCAGCTTGTTTTGATGAAAATTTCTTTTCACCTGCTGTTGATGTATTTTTTGAAGTAGGAATAGATGAATGAATACTTGTCTTACAAATTTGATCGTAAGCTCTGTCGAATTCTTCATTGTTCCCATATCTTGTATGTACTAATTTCCCTAGAGAATTAATATCTCCATGAGTTTTTTCTACTTCTGCTTCTGAGAGTTTGCTCCACTTAGATAGAACGTGGGATTTAATTGTTGGCCAATTATTTTGAATTTGTTGGTTGCTTAACATCTTAAACCTCAGTGTTTATATTTTCGATCTCATGATCTGTGTCTCATTTATATCCATTGCATCTCCCATGCCAAATTTAACTAAAGCGATATTTTAATCACTTAAGTTAGTTTTTACTAAGTGCAATAGGGGTAAAATTACTCAAGGACGTAGCAAAATGCTTTTTATGGCGCGGCATCTGACCCAATTTAGACGGGTAATGTGTGTCATTTGAAGGCATCGGAATTGCTACAAGTATTGAGACCGATGATGGTCATTCAAATAATGGAGAAGGAGAAGAAGTTATGTCAGTAAAAAAAGCAGTTCATAAAAATGCTCGTCAAAAGAAAGTTCTTCAAATGGTTAATGAAGTGCATGCAAAGGATAATTTAAATGCAGATATGCAAAAGATGAAACATGATGAAGATGCTCTTCGTCGTCAGCTTCAAGTTATTAAGAAAGATTATGATAGATTGATGACTGACGTCGTGACTGGTTATGGGATCATTAAACACTGGGTGGGAATTCAAGCTTCTAATAGAGGTGAGTTAATTAAATCCCGTTTTATTAAGAATTAAAAAAAGGGAACTTTTGAGTTCCCTTTTTATCCAAAATATCTCTAGTGAACTTCTTCTGATGGATAGTAGTGAGATTCGTCAGTACGAGAAGAGTGACGTTGCTTTTTTGTCGCTGCCAGCTCTTCTTCTTGAGCACGTTTCATTTCTCTTTCTTTGACAAAATCGTGGATAAGTAGAGCTAAGGCATCTTGAAGAGGGTGTGATGTTCCAACTGATTGTAAAACTTCTCGCTTGGGAGTTTTAGTATCCTCATTAGAAATAACTTTCGCCACCACTCCAGCAATGAGAAGACTGAGTAAACTTAAACACAATCCCATCATAATCATGGAAGAGAAGTAGACATAAGCGTTTTGATCATACTGAGCTCCAATATCAACTGCAATAATTACAATTCCAGCAGCAAAAAGAGTTGCTAGTGCAGATGCGGCCGCAAAAACACCAACTACTTTTAGTGCGTTTTCTTTTATCATTTCTTTGAATTCTGCAATGGGATTGGGCATTTCATGTTCATGTGAAGAACCAAAGAATGGTTTTACAAGAGAGTAAATTAGGAGTAGCCACTTCATAGAACCTCCGAGAAAAAAAAGGGCCTATAAAAATAGGCCCTCACTTATGAATGTTTGTTTAATTATCTACGGCGGAAAAAGTAAGCTCCTGCAAGGAATCCTACAGTTGCAGCACCGAGGATAGCGTATCCTGGATTTTCTTTTACAACTCCAGCAGTTCTATCTACAAATTGTGCACTCATATCTCTAGCTCTTTCAAGGTATTGTCTTGATGGCTCTATGATATCGTCTTCAATCATATGTGAAGCCTTATTTTTGATTTTGTTTGCATCGTATTGACCGTTAAGTTGTGAAGCTGTTGCCATGACTTTCTCCTTGGTGTTATTTACAGAATCGCGTCCATCGCGAAAGTATTTTGCATTTTGATTTTTGAATTTATCGAATTCTTCAGTCGCACGCTCTTTGGTGAATCCGTAGGCCTTTTGAATTTTTCCTACCACTTGATCAACTCCACCATCAAGATAAGTCAGATCGTCATCAGTTAACTTGGACCATGTTTGCTTTAATGAGCCTCTAAGATCTTTTAAAGATCCTTCTGCAAATTGTGTATTCATATTTCTCTCCTTAAAATTTATGAAAACTTTTTTTCTCATTCCTTATATTCCAAACTTTGTGCCACAAAATGTTTTTTATAATTTTAAGGAGTTGAAGTTCTTTTAAGGAGTGAGATAGGGATTTAGTGGGGCAATAGGAAACGTTAAAGGGCAATGTGGTACCTCAAGTAAGAAGAGGTCTTTATCTTTATATACATATTTTTCTTGAGTGCTTAGGCATTTTTCCACATGAGACAAAATTTCGGGCTTCGTGTACAAAAATTCCACATTAATTTAAGAAAACCTTTTAATTTACAGGAAAACTTTTTGGCATACAAACTGCTATATCAACGTTGAGATGAAGCCCTATCCATTAACCAAGTTAGAAAGGAGTTCTACATGTTACAAGCAGCGATTATATTTTTTATCTTAGGTTTAGTTGCCATGCTATTTGGCGCTTTTGGAATTGCAGGTGTGTCTTCTGAGTTGGGAGAGATGATTCTCTCTGTATTTTTTATTTTCGCACTAATGAGTTTTATCGGAAGTGCAGAGATTGAACGCAAAAGACATAAAGACTTACATTAGAGAATAAACCATTTTATCAACGCAATTTCTAAAGGAGAAATTATGCAAACGAATTTTAAAATGCTGCTTACAGCAGTCGTAACAACTGCTTTTCTTGGATCATTTACATCTAATTTTGCTCATGCAGATGAAACAGTTAAAGAGAAGGTTTCTGAAGCTGGAAAAGACACAAAAAGAGCAATGAAAAAAGGTGCAAGAAAAATTCAAGATGAAACTTGCGAAATGATAGATGGAAAAATGAAGTGTATGGGGAAAAAGATTAAGCACTCAGCTCAAAACGTAGGTGATAAGATTGAAGACGCAATCGATTAGTCTTTAATAAAAATTTCAAGGAGGAGTTGTAGTGAAAAAAATTATTTTATTGTCGTCTATGATGATGGCCTTTTCAGGCCTTTCATACGCGCAAGACAGCAGCGATAACGAAGGTGGATTGTTCGTTGAACCGATGATCACTTGGGAACGGGGACGTGGGGACGTCAATTTTCCATCACCCATCAGTAGTGCCGACACAGAAGTCGATGGATTTGGTGTTGGGGCAAGATTTGGTGGGCACGTTTACAATACCATTTTTTTAGCTGTAGACGGTCGTTACTCAATGCCAACATTTAAAGATAACAAAATCAATCAGGATGCTGATGCAAAGGCCTGGAACGTTGGACCGGTTGTGGGGATGCAAATGCCTACGCCATTTGGTTTAAGAGTTTGGGGAGGATGGATTGTTGCTGGTGGAATGGACGTTGATAAATCAAAAAATGTAAAAGAAGAATTTAAAAGCGGTCAGGGATACAGAGTCGGTGCAGGGGTTAAGCTTGCCCTAGCAAGTATTAACATTGAATATCAAAAAGTGACTTACGACGACACTGTCTTGGAAGAAGTGGGTGTATTTAACCCAAACACAACTTACAGTGATGTCGAACTTAAAAACGAATCGATGGTTCTTTCAGTGTCTTTCCCGATTGCACTTTAATTAATGGTCAATTAAGCCTCAGGTTATCATTGGCCTGAGGTCTTTATTCAAAGTCTTTTTATCAATTAAATTTTCTAATTTATTCATCATCATGATGAGGCAAAAAGACTTACTTTATTGGGAAAAAGGTGGCATCCAGCTTGCTGTATATAAGATGAATTAAAGACTTGTCTTTAGTTAATTAAACCATCGATAGGAGAAGAATAATGAAAGCACTATTACTGACTATTGCTGTGATTGCTAGCGTTTCTGCAGGCATCGTTATCGCAAAACAGAATACAGGTGTCGTTATCGCAAGACAGGATATAAGTCCTAATCCTAGAGTTGTTTCACAGCAAGATGGAATGACGGTAGGGGATCAATCAAATAGACCAGCAGACCTTGAAACAGTAAAGCGTATCCGTCGTGAATTAATGAAAGATGATTCACTTTCAATTAAAGCTAAAAATGTAAAAGTTATTGTGGCCAACAACGGAGTTACTTTGAAAGGACCTGTTAATACTACAGCTGAAAGAGAGGCCATCTTAAAACATGCCTATACGACGGCACCAAAACATAGAATTTATAATCAAATGAGTGTCGTAAAGTGATCTTAATTTAAGGAGGAGTTATGAAAAATCCAATTCGCAATGATAAAAATGTTTCAGTCTTTGGTATTTTCGATACAAGAAATTCCACAGAAAGAGCAGTTGAGCGTCTAAAAACTTCGGGTTTTAGAATGACAGATATTTCGGTTCTTATGCCGGACAGAGATAGCACTCGCGAGTTTGCTCATGAAAAACATACGAAGGCCCCTGAAGGAGCAGCAGCAGGCGCTGGAACAGGTGTTGTTGTCGGTGGGACACTGGGGTGGCTTGCTGGGATGGGAGCACTTGCTATACCTGGAATTGGACCTCTCGTTGCGGCCGGACCGATTATGGCCGCGATCGCAGGGGCCGGTGTGGCAGGAACAGTTGGTGGAGTCAGTGGAGCACTTGTTGGTCTGGGAATTCCTGAGTATGAAGCAAAAAGATATGAAGGCTCAGTGAAAGATGGCGGGATTCTGCTATCAGTTCACTGTGATACATCAGACTCAATTAAGAGTGCAAAACAATTATTAGAAGTCACAGGGGCGCATGATATTGCCTCTTCGACAGAAGCTTAATTATAGGGGGATTGAGATGAAAGTTGCTAAGAAACAAATAGAAACTTTGGTGGATAACGTAAATGGAAAAGTCGCTATGCCAATTTTAATGTACGTATTAGGAGTCCCAGGCTTCGTTTGTATCTTGGCATGGTTATTCTTTTTTAAAGGAAAATAGGTAAGCATTTTTATTTCTGAAAATAATAATTGGCCTTGCGGAGTTCTACTGATTCCAAAGGCCAATTTTTATTCTTGCTGTCGGGAAGCGATATGACTATTTCGTCACTATATCATTTATCAAAAAAATGCTATTTCAAGATTCAAGATTTCATTCTTCTTATTGTAAAGCACAATATCTTTTTTCATGCCTCTGCAATTTCTTATTATGCGGCCCTGGCGATTGCTCCTTTTTTGCTTATCTTATTGCAAGTCGGAGCTCTGTTAGGAAATCGTCTACAGTCTGAGCTGATTAGCCAGACCTATTTTGTACTAGGCCCAGAAGTGGGAAAGATTACGGAAATGATTTTTAGTAATGCGAATGAAGGAATTAACTTTGCTTCGATTTCGGGGATCATTGGTGGGGGAACACTGCTGTTTACATCTTCAATTGTTTTTATCCAGCTGAGATTTTCTCTGGACAATATTTATGGGTATTACGATCCTGATGTTTCAAGAAGCCTTATTGATATTATTAAAGAGCGCCTTTTTTCAATGGTTGTCGTTGTCTTTACGGCCGTGTTGTTTTTCCTTTCTTTGTTTGTCTCCAATATTGTGAAGTATGTGGCCGGTACAGATATGGAAGAGGGAGTTTGGGGGCAGATTGTTTCAAATTTTTTGAGCTTTCTTATCAACATGATGATGTTCAGTGCTGTTTACTATTTTGCACCGACAAGAACTCCCAAATTAAAATCAGCGGTTAAAATGGCCGTTTTTACTTCTGTGGCCTTTATTTTTGGGAAAATTCTCATGGGTCTTTATTTTAAAAATGTGGCCATGAGTTCGGTCTATGGTGCCACCGGAACTTTATTAGTCTTTCTTGTGTGGGCCTATTATTCTTCGTTCACCATGTTTTTGAGCGTAGAAGGATTTTTATTTCTTCATCAGGAAAAACAAAATAAAGATGATCATTTTGTAAAAACTTAGTTGGGGAAAGTTGACCAACTGTCATGAACATATTGAAGATGACACAGATTTGTAGTGCCGTTTAATTGGCTTCAACTTTGCTTTTTTATTATATGACAGGAAATGTTTACCATGGAGGTTGCAAGTGACAGTACAAATGGAAGATATCATGCAAAACAGTAAGTTTAATATTGTAGACGTATTGTTAATGGATCACCGCTATCTGAAAGATTGTATCAAATACCTTAAAGACGATAACATGGATAAAAAAATTAAGCTTAAGCACGGAAAGACATTTTTAGATGCTCTTCAAAAACATTCTGAAGCTGAAAAAAAAGCTGTCTATGCTCCATGTGTAAAAATACAAGATTTAAAAATGAATATATTAGAAGGACAAGTTGAGCACGGTATAGTCGATGGAAAAGTGAAAATGCTCATTCCTAAATTGACAGGACTTCGTACATTAACAGATGAGCTGGAAGTTGAATTAAAAGTTCTGGCAGAGTTAGTTGAACATCATATTAAAGAAGAAGAAGATGAAGTCTTTCCGAAAATGAGAAAAGATCTGGATAAAACCATTCTTAATGAAATGGGATTTCAATTTATGAAGCTTCGAAGTTTTACGACAAAAGATCTTCGCGATTATCCCAAACTACAAAAAGAAGTTTCAGGTATCAGAAGATTAGGTCATCGCATTTCAGGAAATTTTATTGCGAAAGTTCAAAAGCATGTGACTCCTCGAGCTCATCGCTAAATAAGAGAGTCTAATAAGGAGATGGTATGAAGAGATACACATTTTTATTGCTGGCCTTTTTTTTGACTAATAATGCTCTGGCAGCAGGGTTTATTTCAGGAATCAGTTCAACAATTGTGGCAAATGTTAATCCGAATCCATCGGGAACGGCCACTGCAACAGATATAAAAAGAACCTCTCCACGCAATACAAATGAAGTTGGGAGCACTATCGCACCGAGCGTTTCAGGAACAATGACTAATGATCTCCAGCTTAATCATAGCAATGGATCTCGTAATGCACCTGCGACTAAAACGACTAAAACCTCTGCAAATAAAATGAGTTGTAAGACGTACGAAGGGAAAATTTACGATCAAGGCGAAGCTGGTTACAGCGATTGTATGCGAAATATTAGGACCGACCGTCAGGGAACGAGAACTGTTCCTTAGCGTGAAGATATCCGATCTCTAGTGTCGGGCTTGGGAATAAAACTCCCGGCCCGGCAATTAGATCTTCCTCTCGGGTAGAATAAAGAGAGAGGGGATCATTATGAAAACTAAAACTATTACAGCTGCTATAGCTCTGCTAATCACGACACAAACAAAAGCAGATTATCTTTCGTGGAAAGAAATCGAAAATCGTTTTAAATCACAAAACTTAAATACTAAAGCATTAAGCCACGTTCAGTGTTTTTTTGAAAAACACGAAAAGACTATTTTTCAAAAAAAACAGTCCTATGGTGGAACTGAAAATAGATGTGCAGGCTCATCTGAAATTACACTGGATAAAAAGAGAGTTTTTGCTCTGATTGACTACACAGCTCCAAGTAATGACAGAAGAATGTTTTTAGTAGACCGCCAGACAGGTGAAATTTCTAAAATGGCCGTGGCCCATGGAAGATACAATGCAAGCATGATTAACACTCATCTCTCTCATAATAAAAACTCTATTAAATGGGCGAAGTACTTTAGCAATGAATTGGGATCAAATGCTCCTTCAAGTGGATTTTTTGTGAGTGGTGTGGAGTATGAAGGAAAGTTTGGACGAAGCATGGTTTTGCACGGTCTGGAAGAAGGGATCAATGATAATGCCTGCCAAAGAGCGGTGGTCATTCATAAACACCTTATGGTCACGAAGTCTTCGGCACGTCTGCTTTCTGCAGGATGTCCTATGATCAGTAAAGATTATATTGACCATGTCATTAATTTATTGGAAGGGTATCAGAATCCTGACAATGGAGAAGAAACAAACGGTTCAGTTGTTTTTATCTATGGTGAGCGTGAAGCTAAATGGGCCACATCAACTTGTAACGGAAACTTTTCTATTTAAAAAATTGCCCACTAAAAATATTTTAAGTAAGTTATTTATGCGCTTAGAATATTTTTAGTGGAGTCTCTATGAAAATATCAAAAATCTTAATCTTTCTTATTTCTTTTGCATTTACTTTTTCAATACACGCGGCCTTAAATGAAATGAAACCAGGACTCTGGGAGAATAGTTTTACGGTTAAAAGTGAAAGTGGAAAAATTGAAAAAGCGATGGCCGATCTCAAGTCTAAGATGGCCAGCATGCCAGCAGAACAGCGCAAAATGATGGAAGAGGTAATGGCCAAGCAAGGTTTAGGTGTAAGTCAGCAGGCCAATAATGTGAAAGTCTGTATTTCTCAAGAGCAGGCGAAAAATCTGGAAATCCCACAAGGTCAAAATGAGAACTGCACCCATGAAATTGTGAAGCGCACGAATAATTCAGTTAAGATGAAATTTGATTGCAAAGGGGTAAGAGAAACCTCAGGAGAAGGAGAGTTTACTTTAACAAGTCCAACAGCTTATAACGGTAAAACGATTGTACATACCACATTAAACGGTAAACAAGACCGCATGGATATGACTCAAAAAGGTAAGTGGCTATCAAGTGATTGCGGTGCAATTAAGCCTCTTCAGAGTAAAAAATAGTATGACAACTGAGAAGGGAGTTTGTACTCTTTGTTGTCATGTTTATTTGGTTTAAAAACTTCTTTTTTTTTAATGTTTCACCTTTGGTGAAGAAAGGTCAGGAAAAAATTCTGACCTTCGACGACTTGTTGCCAATTCCCATAGAAGTCAGGCTGGATAAGTCTCAAACGGCAGCACCAATTGATACGAGTTCACAAAAAAAATTCTTAAAATGCATTATCCTCGAACAAAAAAAATTAGTGTTCAGAGCATGGTCTTTTTACCTTTTGGGAATTACCGCCAGCCTTATTAGTCCACTTTTGATTAACCAGTTCATCACCAGGCTGACTAACCTTTCTAAAGGGACAGAAGGATATGAAACCATCATCCCTGTTGCTATTGGCATTGGGTTAATAGGGATCATGACGGGGATTGGTTATCAGCATAATTTTTACGGAACATTAAGGGCCAACACCAAAATTATTGCCAGACTAAATAGACTCATTTTTGAGCAGGCGTTAAAGCTGTCTCAATCGGCAAGACAAAAAGTTAATGTTGGAGATGTTGTTAATCACATGAGTTCCGATAGTGAAGCGATCGCCGATTTGCCAATGTTATTGGGAGATTTGGGTTGGGCCACACTTCTTACGCTTGGCTCGATTTCAATGCTTTTTTATTACTTGGGATGGACGGCGTTGATTGCTGTGGGAATCCTTGCTCTGCTAACTCCTGTTACTCGTAAAGTTGCTAAGAGTTTTATGCATCTTGAAGATGAGATGATGAAAAAAAGAGACCAGCGTGTAAGCCTAATGGGACAAGTGCTGCAGTCGATGAGGCTGGTGAAGTACTTTGTGTGGGAAAAAGAAATTTCAAACCAAGTGGCCCAAGTAAGAAGTGAAGAGATTAAGGCCAGAAGAAGTTTGGCGAAAGCTGAAATGCTCTCGGGCGTAAGTTTTATGGCCATCTCAACATTAGTTTTATTCGTGGCCTTATGGGTGCATGTCCTTCGTGGAGAAGCATTGAGTCCCGCGCTGGTTTTAACTTGTGTTTCTTTATTTGGATTGCTTCAGGAGCCTATTGGTCACTTACCGGGGGTTTTATCCCGTATTATTAATGCATGGGTATCTAGTAAGAGGATCATCGATTTTTTAAAAGCAGAAACAGTCGAAGCAAGAATTGTCACTCCTCGAAATATGATGGGCAATGCTGATTTTATTTTTAATCATGTTCATTATGAAAGCTCTAATGGAAGTTTCAAATTTCACGATTTGAATTTTCAAATTGAAAGAGGATCGACTGTGGCCATTGTTGGTGAAGTTGGTTCAGGTAAAACAACACTGCTGCAATTGATGCTTCAGGAAATCAAGGCCACGCGAGGGCAGATTCATTTAGGTCAGGATAGTGTCGGTTACGTCAGTCAGGAAAGTTACATCATGAACGCTACAGTTCTTGAAAACTTAAAGATGGGTAAAGAGAAAATCTCTCGCGATAAATTAGATCACGCTCTGTATGTCACAGCGATGGAAAGAGATATTTCTCATCTTCCAGGTGGATTGCAGACAGAGATTGGTGAAAAGGGTGTTAATCTAAGCGGTGGACAAAAACAAAGACTTGCTTTGGGACGCTGTTTTTTACAGGACCCGGAAATCGTTTTATTGGATGATCCACTTTCGGCCGTCGATGTTCACACCGAAGATTTTCTGGTGGAACATTTGATCCTTCATGCATGGAAAGAAAAAACGGTAATTATTGCAACTCATCGTCTTGAGGCCTTGGGAGAGTTTGATCGCATCTTGTTTTTAGATAAAGGGCGTATTGCTGGAGACGGCACACTTTCTGAATTACTTATGACTTCAGAAGTCTTTAAGCATTTTTATTCTCACCACTTAGAAGTTCAGGCCATGGAGCAAAACTCTATGGGGCTTGATACTATGGCAGGTGAGAATGCCAGGCCAGAGTCGCGTTTAATGAGTGATGAAGACCGCGAACAAGGGGCCGTAAAAGGTTCGTTGTATTGGGATTATGTTAGAGCATTGGGAGGGGAAGGACGTCACCACAAACTTATTATTGCCGTGCTCATTTTAGGTGTACTTAGCGTTTCAGTATCGCCGCTTTTAAATCAGTGGTGGTTGAGTTGGTTTTCGGGTCATCCTGAAAAAATTTCTGCTCTTCAAGGTGTTATGATTTACGGAATTATTGCGGCCTTGAGTTTAGTCATTTTAACATGCAGTCAGATTTTCTGGTTACAAAGAGGGATTAAAGCAGGAGTGGAGTTGCATGATAAAATGCTGGCGGGAGTTCTAAAAGCTCCGGTGAGATTTTTTGATACCACTCCTGTTGGACGATTGCTTCAGCGTTTTTCCAGAGACCTTGAATCAGTCGATGTTCAATTGCAGTGGAGTTTTGAAGCTGCAGTACAATCATTATTCCAGATCATTGTTTCACTGACGTTAATTGTTGTTTCGGTACCTTTAGTTCTAGTGATGGTCTTACCAGTTGGTTTGATTTACTGGAAGCTACAGCTTGCGTATAGAGCTTCAGCAAGAGAAGCAAAGAGAATGGACTCGATTGCGCGCTCGCCTCGTTATGCTCACTTTAAAGAGACATTAGGTGGTCTTCCTATTATCCGTGCCTATAAAAAAGAAGCATGGTTTAGAGAGCAGTTTTTTAACTTCTTAGAAAAAAGTCAAAAGGCCTCGGTTAATAATTTTCTTCTCAATAGATGGTTTTCTATAAGAATACCAATGATTGGTGGATTGATTTCAGGAACGACTGCTCTTTGTTTAATTTATAGCGTGTATAGCGGCCATCTGAGCGCTGCGACTGCTGGATTGGTGGTGATCTACTCAATGTCATTTTGGGGAGCTCTAAACTGGGGGATTCGTATTCTTTCTGATCTGGAGTCGCGTATGACTTCTATTGAGAGAATCAGATTTATGACTCAAATTCCAAGTGAGAAACTCTTCTTGACAGAAGAGCGATCAAATGTTGATTCAAACTGGCCCACTCATGGGCATATCAGGTTCAGTGGTGTTCATGCTCGTTATGATGAAAGCCTTCCTGAGGTGGTAAAGGGATTAAACGTCGATATTCCTGGCCAGTCTCAAGTCGGAATTGTTGGAAGAACAGGAGCAGGGAAAACGACACTTTTTCAAATGCTTTATCGCTTTATTAATATCCATGAAGGCACAATTGAAATCGATGGGGTGAATATTGCCAGTGTCGATTTGGAAACATTGAGATCCAGGCTTGCGATTATTCCTCAGGACCCGACTTTATTTATGGGAACACTGAGAAGTAATCTTGATCCTTATTCAAGAAAATCAGATGATGAAATATGGAAGGTTTTAAAAGAAACCGGTATGTATGATCTCGTTCAGAATTTTCCTTTGAAATTAATGTCTCCAATCAGTGATGGTGGAGCGAATCTTTCTCAGGGACAACGACAGCTTTTCTGTCTGGCACGTGCACTTTTATTGAACGCTAAAATTATTATGCTGGATGAAGCAACAGCAAGTGTAGACGTTGTTTCAGATGCAAAAATTCAAAGAGTCCTAAGACGTGAGTTAAAAGATAAAACAGTTTTAGTTATTGCTCATCGTTTAGGGACAGTGGCCGATTTAGATTACTTAATGGTTATGAATGATGGAAGATTAGAGTCTTTCAGAGAGCCTTCAAACGATTTCATTTTGAAGAAGGCCCAGGAGTTTGGATTAGAAACCGATACAGTTAAGCACTAGATTATTTGGCCGGAAGCTCTACAGTAAAAGTAGCACCCTTTCCAGGAGTACTTTCAACATAAATTTTCCCTTGATGAGCCTCTACAATCTGTTTACAGATATAAAGTCCCAGACCTAATCCACCAATATTTTGTTTGTCACTTACGCGTTCAAAGCGCTTGAAGATTCGATCGTGATTTTCGTCAGCGATACCAGGACCCCTGTCAGTGACTTGAACTTTAACGATATCTCCACTTGTCGTAACTTTTGCAAGGATAGGCTGCTTAGGTGCATATTTAGCGGCGTTGGTTAGCAGGTTGATGATAACTTGTTCTATGCGTACTTTATCCCAGAATCCCACCATGTCATTTTCAATGACAACTTCTACGGTTGATTGTGTGTACTTGAATTGGTGAGCGTATTGCCCAACAACATCATTAACCATCTCTTGCATGCTAAAGAATTCTTTATTTAAAGAAAGCTTTCCGGCCGAAATTCGAGTGACGTCCAGAAGGTCGTCAATAAGAACTGAGAGTCTTCCAATTTGGCGGTCTGATGTTTCAACCATCTTAATTAAGCGCTCAGGTGTTAGAGTGGAACCGTTTTCATTGTTGATCTGACGGGCCACACTTTGAATTTGCATTTTTAATGGAGTCAGAGGAGTTCTTAGTTCATGAGAGGCAATAGATAAGAATTCATCACGAACTTCAATGGCCTTTTTAGCATCATCGTAAAGTTGTGAACGGTGAATCGCCTGAGCGCATTGACGGGCCAGGGCGATCATGAATTCTTTTTGATAGCTATCGAATTTCTTTGAAATAGGGAAGCTGAACGTTAGTGCACCAAGAGACTTGCCTTCAATGATCAGTGGAAGGTAGGCAATGGCATACTTTTTTTCTTCGCGATCATTTGCTTCCAGCTGTGTGTACTTCTCCAGCATCTCACTGGTTAAGAACATCGCCTCGCCAGTTCTCACGACTTCAGCAACAGGGATATCCATGCTTAATGGAAATCTCTGCCATTTCTTAAAGACCTCTTCAGAAAAGCCCACAAGGCGTTTTAATTCAAGGTGCATTTTATCTTCTGATAATAAAACGATAGAGCCTGTGGCAGCTTCCATGGCCTCAAAGGCCTGTTTAAAAACAACTTCAAAAACCTGATCAGGAGTCAGTGCCTCTGAAAAAGATTCAGTAATACTTTGAAGGCGGTTGGTTCTGTCCATGGCCAGGTTTAACTGCTCTTGTTGAGCATGAAGTGAAGTGACCATACGATTAAAGGCAAATGTCACACGTCCAATTTCATCTTTTTCCAGAATAGGGGCCTGGTAGTCGCTATTGCCCTTACTGACTTCTTCGGTTGCAGAAATAAGATTGATGATTGATCGGGTGGCACTTCTGGCCATGGCCCATCCAATCGTTACAACTAAAGTTAAAAATAGAATACAAAGACCAATAGCAATCATTAAAGGGCGGTATCTGTTTTTGTAAATTGAACTAAAAATCCCTTCGTTTTGTTTATTGATGTGGATCTGGATTTTTCTTAGTATTTCTTTTCCATCCATCAGGTATTGATTGGCAACCAGGAGGTCAGCATTCAGGTCTTCAATCTGCTGCTGATTTGTGATCTGGTGAATGTTTTTTAATTTTTTAAAAATTACTTCGTGGCTGGTTTCCAGTTCATCAAGGGCCTGGATCGCATCATTGAGATAGTTAGTTAGAGCAGGGTCATCTTTTGACTGCAGGACACTGTCAAATAAAAGTCTTTTTGTAACTTTTAAATTCTCTTCAAACTTATAACGAAGTTCGCTGACATCTTTGCGGACAAAGATAACGTTCATGTTTTGTTCTGTTGAGTTTAAGCTTTCAATTGCCTGAGTGTTTAAGCTCAGTAAATTGTTTGCTGTGCTCAGCATTTGGATATCTTGAAGTTGATTGTAGTTAGAAATATAAATAGCGATAAAACAAACTAAAATAAAAAGAACGATCGAAACCATAACGGCACGGATGCGTTTTACGATTGATGATTTTTGTACAAAGGTCTCTGCGGTCAATTCTTAGTCCTTTTTAATCTCAATGATTTTTACATTTTTTGGAACTTTATATTTACTTGATACATATCCAATTCCACCAGGAAAGCGTGAAACCATTGACGTCATCATTGAGTCTGAAGTGATTTGAATAGGAGCGATGTTGCCGGTATAGATTTTTTCGCCAATCCAGTAGAGTTCAACTTCACGGGAAGTTTTTTGTACGAATTTTTTTAAGAATACTTTACGATTAACGTTTTCATCACGGTAATCAAAGAATCTTACCGTATCACCATTTGGCCAATTGCGAGTTCTCTTCATAAAAAAGTCCACTAGTTCGCTACTCTTAATGGATGAAACCGGATTTTTTTCGTTAACAATAACGACAATATCAGATGCGGCCATCGCATGAAGAGATAGTAATAGAGTTAGCATTAAGATGAGAGTTTTAACGAATGGAAATTTCACATATTAGTTATATCAACTGAGGGGGATCAAAGCAATGAACAATGTGCGAACAAAAGGAGAGTAGTGGCAGAGCAAAAAATTTCTCTCTTGCTCTGCGTAGCTGTGAATGAATTAATTTACTGCTTTAGCTTCAAGCATTGCTTTTTTTAATGGAGCATAATTTTGAATATTGCTACATTTGCTTTGCTCAACTAATTGTGAAATCGATTTATTTTTCTCTTCTACGACGTGATTTAAGTCACCAATTAATAAATAGGCCAAGACAAAATTAGTAAGATTACATAATTTTAAAGTCGTTATTATCTCTTGATCAATTGGATACTCAGCATTAGGGTATTTAGCTTCGAGTTTTTTAAATCTGTCAATTTTGTCTAATGTTGAATAAGAAATCTTATAACCATGATCTATGAGAGACATGAAGTGAGTCAGTTCATGAAGAATAAGCAGTCTTTTTTGTTCTTTCGTTCTTGCATTCCATTTATCGATATCAATAAAGACTAAAGTATTATCGGCAGCAGTGTT
>JBEIPV010000104.1:0-10094 GCA_040376855.1 Bacteriovorax sp. | reverse complement strand
TTTTAAAAGCATCCATCACCGCATCGAAATCCGTGCGATCAGCAACCACGGCCTTTAACTGAAACTTGCCTTTGTATTGAGAATTCATTTTTTGAATATTTTTAATCGGAGTCTTCACACCAGTTGATGGTGTTTTCATATCAAAACTGATGTAGTCCACTAAATCAAAGATCTCATCAACGACTCTTGTTCCGGCCGCTTCGATATTGATGAAGTACCCTCTTTCTTTAAGCGCCTTAACCAGTGCTAAAACGTGAGGAACGTGACTTGGGTGAAGTGGATCTCCCCCAGTTATTGAAACGTTCTTAATTGAGCCATTATGGCCTTCAGAATGAACGCGCTCTAAGATCTCTTCAACGTCGATCCCCGTTTCCTTATCAAAGTCCCATGTGTCCTTTGAATCGCAGTTTAAGCAACCAATAGCACAGCCCTGGTAGCGCACGAAAACCTGCGGACGTCCTAAAAAGACGCCTTCCCCTTCGGTGGCACGGTAAATAGAATTTATGAGATGATTTCCTTTCATAGTAATCGCTTTTTTTACAGGGATGATTCACGGGCGTCAAACGCCAAAGGTTAAACAGGTAGATTTTTCAGTATTAATGGCCCCAAAAAGTGATAAAATACTCAATATGAATGAGAATTACCAACGAATATACCAGGATACTATCGAGAAACTTAAAAACGGTCAGAGACCGCAGGTCAAGCTTACACCCGAGCTTTTAGCTGAACTAAAGCAAGAATGGGAAAAGGCCCTGGCCTCTGGAACTGATAAAGTTCTGCAGAATGAGACCATTAAAAAGGTTTTATGCATTCTGGACAACTCGCAAACGACGACCAGTGAGCTCAACGAACTCTTCATCAAGACACTTAAAGAAATCAAAGACCACGAACTTATTATTTACACTCTAGCGGCTTCACAAAAACATGTGATCGCTGATGGACTAAAAAATGGGAAAATGATTTCCATAGAGTACTTTGATATTTTGAAAAGTTTACTGCTTAGTAAAAACCCAGAAATCAAAGAATGGACTTTAAGAACTATTGAAACGATGGGCCCGTTAAGCTTAAGGTTTAAACAAGAAGTACTCGCTGCCAAACCTGGATTGTTGAAAATCTTTAATCAACACCAAAAGGCCAGCTCGCAGTTGATTGAGTATTTAGAAAAAGAATGGAAGCGCATGTTAGGATAAATCATCATGGTTAAAAATTATAACGAAGAAGAAGTCAGAAAATTTTTGCAAAAAAACCACGATCCCCAGTCGCAACTGGAAAAACTAGCGACCTATAAAAATGCTGCGAACCTGCAACTTTTCGAGACTGATTATCACGAAACTCACCAGGTAAATGTTATTCCCGATAAAAATGTTGCTCCTGCTGCATTTATCCCAGATAAACTAGATCCAAGAAAATTCCGCGCTCACCCAGTCACAATTCGCGCTATGAGAAAAGAGCTTTTCATGGGTGGAGAAGACTTTGTTGACTTAGAGCACATCATCACATGTGCGTCATGTAAGACCGAAGTTGACGTACAATTCTGGCATTTCTGCCCTTACTGCGAAGCCTCTTTTCCCAATGGTATTAAGTAAAACTCACTGATCCTATTAGAAGATGTTAAGCTTTGTTAGATTTTAGTAATTTACTAGATTAGTCGCGCATCTGTATTGTCAATTTCCAGAAACACAATATTAATTGTTCTTTTAAATGTTTGCCACTGCTTTAATCATTGAGGATGAATGCAGTATTTTTCAGGAGTAAGAATGAAGAGAGAGAATGCTTATCTGTCAGACAAACAAATTGCTATTTTGAAAGAGAAATTACTAGCGGATAAAGAGCGTATTGCTAATAAAAAATTAGAACAAGAGCAATACCAATTAGACAGAAATGAACTGTCTGATCCTTTAGATGAAGCAAGTGTTAATACACAAACTTCTCACGATATTCGTTTTATTAATCGTGAAAACTTCTACCTAAAGAAGATTAATAAATCACTTGAAGCTATGACTCGTGGAACTTACGGTCTATGCGAAGAATGTGACGCTGAAATCGGATTCGAAAGATTAAGCGCACGCCTTACAGCAGAACTTTGCATTGCATGTAAAGAAGAAGCTGAAATGGCAGAAAACAATAATTTCTTTGATAAAAAATCAAAGTCATTAGGTCGTGCACTTCACGATACAATTCGCTAGTCTCAATTACAAAAATTTGATTGAAATAAAAGGCCTGCAAGCAATTGCGGGCCTTTTTATTTTAGAGATGCTGCTTCACCGACCGGATGTTGAAAAAGATTGAGTTCAATATATCGAAGATCCATTTGTCTCTTCAATTCACCCATCACTTCAACTTCCTTCCCGTGAAACTGTGGCAAGAGCGTCACCTTCAACGTCGTCCCACTTATTGTGCTCACCGATTTTATCGTCGATGCAAAATGCTCTGATTCTAAAATGGCCTTTTGCTCGAGTGACTTCACTCCAACAATCAACTCTCCCCATTTGTATCCATCGCAAACACTTCCGCGAGTGTCTTCAAGGCCACCCATTGAGCGCTGAATAAGTTTCCCTTTTACAAACTTCACCCATAAACAAACTGGTTTATAATCAACTTCAGTTTTGATCACCAGGCTTGATCCATACCCTCCGCAATGCAAAGTCAGGTCACTGGTCAGGGATTTTGATTTTTTCTTTTGATTAAGTAGATCTTCAACTTGAGATTCAATGTCATCGCGGGAGATAAACAAAGATTCACGATCGTTAAAGCTTGCGACTTTTAAAAACTCACCTTGCTCGTACCAACACGCTCCTTCAGAGAGTGTCTGCACATTCGCATCTTCTGCCGAGGCACCTATTGAGCAGGCCAGCGACAGCGACATTGAGAGCATGAATTTATAAAAACGGGATAATCCCATTGTTACATTCCTTCATAAGGTTTACTTTAGTAGTCCTATCGGATATTGAAAAAATAAGTTTACTTTTTTAGTCTGATATAGAATTTTAAGGATTTAGGACACCAAAACCCATGAGAGAGCTCATTTTTATCGTCGTAGAATCGTTTTACCAGAAGGCCATCAATGATGTGCTTCTAGGCTATCATTTTGCCCGTTTTAGAGACCCTGAATACTTGGCCTCTCACTTAGAGCGCATTACGACTTTTTGGGAAATGCAGCTTACTGGGAAGGTTACAAGGCCTTTAGAAGGCAAGCAGTTTCAATTGCTCTTCACTCACCTTCAATTAGGAATTAAGCCTGGCGAATTAGGCCGCTGGATTGTTTTATTTCATAAAACATTGGATGAACTGGAAGAGCAATTTAGAACTCAAGCTAGCGCAGAAGAACTTCAAGAGATTCAACTTATCACCGCTGAGTGGAAAAAGAGAATCGCCTTTTTTGAAGAGCGCTTCAAGTCCCATCCTATGATGTTTAAAAAGAATTTTTAAAATTTAAGAGTGTTGTTCTGCTACTGAAATCGCATTTTTGATGGCCATTTTGGCCTGAGGACTATTTTTCCAGCAAGTCGTATCCAACATGCTGGCCACTAAAGTTGTAATCTCTTCAACACTTGATTTTTTTAATTTTTTGAAATTATCAATCCCGATTGATTCAAGTCGCTCAATGACTTTGGGACCAACATAGGGCGCTTCTAATAAAAGTTCTTTTTCTTTTTTTGTAAAGGCCATTGCCTCTCCTAGTGTCCACCGCCACCAGCTTCGTGGTGAGCTCCCCCTGCCGGAATATTAACAGGAGTTCTTTGAGTTCTGCGTTTTGGATTAGTGGCATGAAATTTTACGATGACCAGATCTTCCAGAATCGGCTCACCGTCAACTTTATCAAACAGCCAATTGCGAGAGTAATACTGATTTAATCTCATGGCCTCATCACGTGCCTGCTTTTCGGTTTCAAATCCGATCGCTGCAAAACTCAATCTTTGATAGATCAGTGCTTTTGAATTCACGCGATCTACACCAGGTGAGTAATCAGCATAGTTAATGGCATTAGCTGCATTTTTATCAGGAGCGGCGTCGGTTGAATTCATGATCAGGTCGAATTCTTCCTGAGTGTATTTTAACTCGGGCGCAACTTCTTTTTTAGAGCAGCCCGAGATGATAAATAAACTAAGAACAAGAACTAAAACTTTAACCATGATTATCTTCTAGTTGATTTTTTTGGTCTTGGAGCGCTCTTGAAAGTATCAACAGCTCTCTTTTTTGTGTTTGTATTCGACTTAGGGTTTGTTCTTGCATTTGGCTTTGCATTCCCTTTTGAGTAAGGCTTAGCTGCTTTATCTGTTCTACCGTCCGTGTTGCGAACTGGTTTCTTAGATGATTTAAGCTCTTCTCTTTTATATCTTGGAGTCGAAGTGCTCTTAACAGTCTTAACGCCTTTTCTGTCAGTCGGCTTCTTTCTTGTGTTGATTTTTTCTTTAAGCGTATCAAGCTGCTTTTTCTTTTTATCAAGTTTTGATTCAACACCTTTTGCTTTGATAGCTTTAACGGCTGCGAATTTCTTTTCATCAAAAGACGTTAATCTAATCGCCGTTTGATTTTTAATCGCTTCGTTAATTCTCGTGATGATGTTCACGTCTTTTGGAGTCACAAGGTTGTAAGCAAACCCTTCAGTTTGTCTTCTACCTACGCGTCCGCAACGGTGGATGTAGTAAACGGCCTCGAAAGGAAGATCAAAGTTCATAACCCACATCAGGTCATCAATATCCATACCACGTGCCGTGATATCCGTAGAAATGAGAACTCCCCCTTCTTTTAAGAATGAATCGTAAGCTTTTTTACGAGCTTTCGCTTCCATCTCTCCGTGAAGAGCGTGGAACTTCATTTTTGGGAATTTAGCAGGAAGATCAGCGTATAAGCTGCTTACTGTATCGTGCTTGTTAACGAAGATGATCCCATTTCCTTTGGCCTGACCTTTTAGGAAGGCCTCAGTCATCTGTAATTTTTCTTCGTCTTTTAGATAGATGTTATAAGTACGAACTGCTTGAGTCAGTTTGTTTTTGTCTTCGCTGTTGTAGCTGGCGAAATCGATCGCATTAAAAATAGTTCTGCAGAAATCATCCAGTGACTCAGAGTGAGTTGCAGAAAATAATCCAACGTGAACTAAACTAGCGTCACAAGACCCGTAAATGTTTTCCAGATCTTTTCTAAATCCCATTTCTAAAAGCTGATCTGCTTCGTCCATGATGATGTAGTTTGTTTCTTTAAGATTGATTTCTTTTCTTCTTAAAGCTGAACTCAAACGCCCTGGAGTCGCGATTAAGATATCAAAAGTATCGCGCGCTAATAGATGGTTTGTCTTAGCAGCTTCTCCACCAGCAAGCATACGTACGCGAAGCTTTACGTGGTGAGAGATTGATTTAAAAACTTTGTGAAGTTGAAGTGCAAGCTCGCGTGTAGGAGCTAGAACAACCGCACGTGGTTTACCAAATTGTTTTTTAGGATCGCCTGCCGGCTTATCTAGTTCAGAACTTTTTAAAAGCTCCATAATCGGAAGGGCGAAAGCGTATGTCTTCCCTGAACCAGTCTTCGCGATAACGTTAACAGATTTCCCTGTTAAAAAATCTGGAATAACTAACGATTGAATCGTCGTTGCTTCTTTAATTTTTTGTTCTGCTAAAAAGGCAAGTACTGAGGGGTGTGATAAAATTTTGTCAAAGTTCATGGTGATCTCGTGAGGTAAGCTAGTAATAATTAATTATTGCTAGCTTACCACGAGTGATATGCGATTAAAAGAAAATGCGGAAATCAACGCTATGAAGAGCAGTAAGTTTTACGTCTCCATCTTCGGCCTTAAGTGGCTTTTTAAGTGAATATTCAAGCTGCATCAGCCATAATTTCATTCTTGGAGTGATAGTTAAGTATTGTTTATCGACCATTCCGCGTAGTTGAAGCCCTAAACGGTCTCCCCAAACGTGTGCACCCAGCACTGTTCCCAGATATGCCCCGTCTGCAAATCCATAGCCCTCTCTCTTATGAACACCGGCAAAAGGCTGAATTGATAGGTTATTTGTACGGAAAAGTGCATCTGCGTGCACTCTCATTAATGGGTCGTACCCATAAGTGTGCTCTTTTGAGCCTTCTTTTGCATCGCTCAGCTTCGTTAACTTTAATTCTTCAACTGAAGCAAAAATGCTGTAGTTGGTGTTTTTGTAACCCAAACGGTAGTCCGCTTGAAGAGTCATCTCAGTGTTCATTTTCTTAGGTGATTCGATTTTTTCACCTTTTGCGATCTGAGTCCCAGTGATGAATTGGTAAAGATCCGCTCTTCCCATCCCATAAAGGTTGAAGTTACCGAAGAAATGCTCTCCGTATGTGTAATCGTTGAAAAAACCGACTTTGGCGTCTGCTTTTGCAAGAAGGGCCATGGTTGGTTCATTAGCACCATTTGCAGGAACGACGTACTTCCCTACTTCTAAATTAGTACAGTAAGTATTTACAACACCCGCCGTAGGGAATTGATCAAGACAGATTTTTCTTACATCACGGTCAGCATCTGGAAGATTTGAAATCGCATTCAAATCCAAAGTTAAAATGAAACTTTGTAGCTCAGCTGGAATTTGGTCCTTAAAAAGGTCAATTAAATCCTGATTATCTAATTTTTGGTTTCTAATGCCAATATTAGCACCAACATTTACAAGGCCTCGGAAGTTAGGCTTAAACTTAACATCCCAAGCAGAAAATGATGGCAATGGAAATCCAAGTCCAACCTTAACTCTTACCGTTTGTTCTGTTTTATCGTATTTTGTAAGAACTCTATTGGCCTCGTTAACGTCATTTGTTTTTGAAGCCTTTTCAACGTCATCAATAACGTCTGTAATGTTCTTATTCATTGAGGCACCAACGTTTAAAAAGAAGTCGTGCCCGATTGGGTTTAACATATCCTCTGTTTTTAACTTGTCTTCGATAAGTTTGTAGCGCTCAACCACGTCATAAGCATGTGCAGTTGAAAAAACCATTAGTGACCCTAGGGCCAGAAGAGCTCTCTTTGATGTCATTTTTAAATCTTCCTTGATCTATGAATGTTAATTTCCTATTAGTAACTATGATAGTAAAGGCCAAAAAATTGTAAAGACCAATATGTCCGAGGGATGTCGTACACCTTTATCTTTTGATTGCAAGAGTAAGAGAATTTTTCAATAATAGTTTCAGAATGAATCAATCAACAAATCAATTTCGCCTCGATGTACGCCTTGAAAACAAGCCTCCGATGAAAATCGACGTGGTCGACTCTGTTACGGCAGGTCTGGATCCACGAAATGATTTGGTACTCGTAGGAAATAAAATAAATAACCGGCACCTGGTTTTCGAAAAAAAAGGGGAAAATCTTGCTCTCCATTATCTCGGAAATACCAATCAAACATTCCTGAATTCTCTGCCGCTGGAAGAAAATAAAACCTATATACTGGAGCCTGGAGATAGACTTCAGCTAACTGGTGCAGAGATCATTATTCAGTGTGAATTGGTTCATATCCATGAAACTCAAAAAATTAAGCCGGTCATCTTTCAATCAAGTAACGAGCTAATTCCAGAGACAGTGACAGAAGGGATCATTTACAGGGACAATCCTACTGGATCAATGAAAAAACAAATTCATGTGCGCCCAAATATCATCGACAACATGGAGCGAGGTTCATTGCTCACTCTTTGGATCATTAAACTTTACTCACTAGTCGTCGATGCTTTTATCACCTATCTGGTTTTGGTTGTCGCCCTTCCCCTGATTTTTGTGGATCACTTTGCCTTAAGTATTTTTAATTATTTTTCGTCTCTCCTATTCCCGACATACCATCATTCATTTTTTAGTTTTTTTATTGCCTGGTACCTTTTGAGTTTTGCTCAAACACTGGTTTTTGGCGCCACTCTAGGACAGTCGATCCTAGGTCTTCGCAATAATCCGGACAATACATTCGGCAAGCTTATCTTTTTTAGAATGAAGACTTTTATTTATTCACTTTTTCTTTTACCTGCTCAAAACACTGTGAAGAATACTTTAGTTTTTAAAGGGCTAAGAAAAGTTGGGATCGTTATTGTTTTAATTTTTATTTTAGTTTCACCATTCTTACTGCCATCTCCCTACAATTCAAACTTAACGTTAGTTAGTCATGATGAGTTTGGAATAAAAGAGCTCCACTCCAGAACGATTATGAGTTATTCGAAAGACTTGGCAATGGGGCTTTCAGCTGAGCTGCCTTTTAGGTACTACCTACTTCCAACCATTGTAAATCCCAGCAAAAGATCTTTTGAATTAATCGACTTAAAGTCCGGTGAGAAAATCATCGTTTCTGAAACAGATGATCAAAGTTATGAAAGCTTAGAGGCCCAATTAAAATACGGAAATCCTCTTTACAGCACGATTCATAAATCCTCTCTTGTTCAAGATTCATTAAAAGAGAAAAAGGCCTTAATTGAGAGCGTTCTTCTTCTCTCACCTATTCACTTAGCTCAAAATGCAAAAACCCTAGGTCCATTTTTTGGAAGTGGCCTTCTGGTTAAAGAGTCTTTGATGAATTCAAACATCAAAAACGATATGGTGTTAAAAACCTATAAACCAGAAACTCCCCTTTTCTTCTTAAGCAGCTCTCAACAAGATTTCTTTTATCTTTTGGGTACAGATCGCATCAGGCGCTTTGTGGTGGACTCCCTTCATAAAGGCAACCTGATAACAGTCTTTGAGCAAGCTGTTTTTACAAAGCTTGCGCCGGACTCGGAAAACTCAATTAAACCAAATAATCAAAACGTAACCTTGTTAGAAGCACAGGATGCATTTTTACACGGTGACGAGCAAACCTTTTTGACTTATTACGTCGCTATTGCTAATAGTCTGTCTAACGTTAAGATAATACACGCCGAAGCCGATTTTACTGATCAAGCGAAGCTCGCTGTCGTTAGAAACATTGAAGCTGTACAAAAGTTTATAAAAAACAAAAACGTTTATAAATCTTTTAACGACATTAAAAACCAACTCGCGCCAATGGAAAAACCTGGAGAGAAACGATGAGTGAACGCATTCAAGACCAAGTCAAAGAACATTTCAAATTCAAATTAGATCACGTTGATAAACACTCTAAAGCTCGCGCAGGGACTATCACAACTCCTCACGGAGAGATCCAAACTCCAGTTTTCATGCCGGTAGGAACTCACGGAGCGATTAAAGCGCTTCAACCAAAAGTTCTTGAAGACATGGATACTAAAATTATTCTTTCAAACACGTATCACCTTCACATGACACCAGGATCTGACCTGATCAAAAAAGCTGGTGGATTACATAAATTCATGAACTGGCCACGCCCAATCTTAACTGACTCGGGTGGATTCCAGGTTTTCTCGCTACAGAAAAAAAGCATCAAAGAAGAAGGAGCTGAATTCGCCGATCAAAAAGGTAAAAAAATTCTTCTATCTCCTGAGACATCAATCACGATCCAACAAAATCTTGGATCAGATATCATGATGGCCTTCGATGAATGTATTCCTTATCCTGCGACTCGTGATTACACAAAAAATTCAATGGACAGAACTCACAGATGGCTTGACCGCTGTATTGAAACTTGGACGAATCCAAAGCAAGCGCTTTTCGGGATCATCCAGGGATCAACTTATAATGACCTTCGTAAAGAGTGTATTGATGAACTAGTAAAGCGCGACCTTCCAGGTTACGCGATTGGTGGTGTATCAGTTGGTGAAGGTGCTGAGTGGATGGAAAAAATTGTTTCATACGCTGCTCCTCTTATGCCGGAAAACAAACCTCGTTACGCAATGGGGATTGGAAACCCTGAAGATCTTTTCATGTTATGGGAAAATGGAATTGATATGAGTGACTGTATCATTCCTACAAAATTTGCCCGTGGTGGAACGCTATTTACTTCACGTGGAAAAATCAGAATCCGCCATAGAAACTATAGACGTGACTTTTATCCAATTGACCACAGCTGTACTTGTTACACTTGTGTAAATTTCTCTCGCGCTTATATTAAGCACCTTTTTGATTCAAATGAAATTTTAGGACAAGTGTTAGCGACAACTCACAACATCGCTTTCTACAAGATGCTGGCAGAAGGCGCTCGTAAAGCAATCCTTGAAGATCGTTTCTTGGATTATAA
>JBEIPV010000197.1:0-3453 GCA_040376855.1 Bacteriovorax sp. | reverse complement strand
TGCAATTTTATCTTTTAGGATTTTAATATCATTTTGCTCAAGAACGTAATCACACTTTGGAATCGGATCTTGCCAGATTAAATCTTCTTTCGGAACTTCTTTACCAAGGTATCTGACCTTTGGTCCGAAATCTCTGTGAGTTAATTTAAACCAGGCACGTCTGAATGATTCTCCAAAAAGTTTTGGATCAGCATGAAATTTCTTAGCAATTTCCAGATAGATTGGATCCATCTTTAATGCCATATCTGCAGTCGTCATCATGGGAGCGTGTTTTTTATTAGGAACGTGAGCATCTTCAACAAGTGTATCTGTCGCACGATCTTTTGGACGCCACTGGTGAGCGCCTGCTGGAGATTTTGTTAATTCCCATTCGTAGTTCAGTAACATATCTAAATAACCTTGATCCCATTTCGTAGGATGTGGTTTCCATGCTCCTTCAATTCCACTTGTGATGGCATCAACACCGTGACCTGTGTTCATCGCATTCTTCCAACCTAAACCTTGATCAACAAGTGTTCCGGCAGCTGGTTCGCGACCAACGTGTTTTGCAGGTCCAGCACCGTGTGCTTTTCCGAATGTATGTCCACCAGCAACTAGTGCCACTGTTTCTTCATCATTCATCGCCATACGTGCAAATGTTTCTCTAATATCGCGAGCAGATCCAATTGGATCTGGAACACCACCAGGCCCTTCTGGGTTAACGTAAATTAATCCCATCTGGATAGCGGCAAGGGGATTATCTAATTCTTTATCTTTAGTGATTCGAGTTTCTCCCAGCCATTCATTTTCATGGCCCCAGTAGATATCTTCTTCAGCTTCAAAAATATCAACTCTTCCACCTGCAAATCCAAAAGTGCCAAGGCCCATTGATTCAAGAGCGCAGTTTCCTGCAAGCACCATTAAGTCGGCCCATGAAATTTTCTTTCCGTATTTTTGTTTGATTGGCCATAGGAGCATGCGCGCCTTATCCAGGTTAGCGTTGTCAGGCCAGCTGTTTAGAGGAGGGAATCGTTGGCTACCAGAGCCTGATCCTCCACGACCGTCACCAATTCTATATGTACCAGCACTATGCCAGGCCATACGAATGAATAGAGGACCGTAGTGGCCATAATCAGCAGGCCACCAATCTTGTGAGTCTCTCATTAAAACGTTGATGTCTTTTTTTATTGCATCCAGGTCTAATTTTTTGAACTCATCAGCATACTTGAAAGTTTCTCCAAGTGGATTTGATTTTGGTGTGTGTTGGTGAAGAACACTGATGTTAAGTTGATCCGGCCACCAATCTTTGTTTGTGCGGTTTCTTCTAGATTTATCGTCTTGTACTGGATTGTTACTCATAAATGATCCCCCCTAATTTTTAAAAAATTATAGAGATATTATTTATGTAGATCAAATAGTTTGAGTTTATAAGATGATCAATTAATCTTATGACCTCACTGCATTATCGGGCAAACCAGACGTGACTGATGAGATTGTCAGTGAATCCATAAATGGCGACAACATGTGATGGAGTAGGTCCTGTTCCTGTGACCCATTCCT
The DNA here is from genome assembly GCA_040376855.1 of Bacteriovorax sp. Taxonomy (GTDB): domain Bacteria; phylum Bdellovibrionota; class Bacteriovoracia; order Bacteriovoracales; family Bacteriovoracaceae; genus Bacteriovorax. Next base: position 1,914 of record JBEIPV010000197.1, on the reverse strand, counting down.
CATCAAGCACAGAATCATTTAGCACAATACGACTTTTTAATTCGCAATGAAGCTCTGGATTATTATCGAAACGGGCCTTATACATTTGTTTGAAAGTTTCAATGTTGTCACATGTTCTTTCATTTTGAGCAAGTCTGAAAACTTGAATGTTGGGATGATAGAAGCTGATGAATTTTTCCAGGTCGCGCTGGTTGTAAGCATCGAGTTGCCCTTGAGCAAGTTCAATCATTCTTTCTTTGGTGATTTTTTGTGCACTCATATTTTATCTCTCGTTATTTTTGTTCTGTTACAACCCATGTCGAGTCCAGCTTCACGCCTGTTACATTTAAGCGCTTACCAGAATTCCATCTAACTTGAACTGATTTAATGGTCGTTGAAGTCCCTAATCCAAAATGCAGAGTAGGATCATTTTGCTGACTTAAAGTCCCTGTGACACCTTCGAATTGTCTTAAAAAGACTCCTTTATCTGTCGTCACACGTACCTGAGTTCCTACCGGATTTTTTCCTGAAGAAATACCCACTAATCTGATTTTTACGAAACGATTTTTGCTCTTATAAATATTTTGGAAGACTCTTAATCTTTGTTCATCATTTGGAGTTTCTCTTCCCGAGATGATCAAATCCATTTTTCCATCGTTGTTAAAGTCCGCCCAGATTCCACCGTATGAATCAAAAACGCGAGTCGGCTCTTTTGCACTGACATCTTTGAATTTAAAATTTCCCTGATTTTGAAAAAGCAGAGAGTAAGAGTAGTTTAGCTTATAAACTTGCGAGACATAGGTATCAATGAACCCGTCATTGTTAAAATCCGCAGCGGTGATTTGCGACCATAACTCGTCACCTTTATATTTACTGTAGTCTCCCATCGGCATCATAGGAATGCCTGATTGTTTTCTCACATCAGTAAAATTGTAATCAGGGGCACCGCTATTTTTATAAATTTTAGAATCGTCACAAACATAACCACGGTAATCGTAAGTGTTCTTATTGTTCATTCCGACAAATTTATGAACTAGGTTTGCGGCCCAAAGATCAAAGTTTCCATCGTTGTTAAAGTCTGCCCAAACTGATCCAATCGTGTGACCGTATTGAGGTCCAAATGTTTTTTTGTAATAAGGGTCCATGTATCGCTTAGGATCTTTTTCTCCTTGAACGTTATACTTTGGAGCGACCTCACTAAAAGTTTTACCATTATTTTTAAAGAGGAAGTTTTCTTTTAAGCGATAGTTAGAAAAGTAAACTTCATTGACTTGATCATTGTCAAAGTCTGCCCATTGCATACCACGCACGTAGGCCGGGTATTCATCGAGATTGAAGCGCCCCTTATCTTCTATAAAAGTTTTTCCTTTAATGTTGAGAAAGAACTTTGGCGGAATAAATTTAAACTGATGGTTTTCGGAAATTTCAGACATACCGACTAATAAATCAGCATAACCATCGCGGTTAACATCGGCAAAAGAAAGTGTATAAGCTCTCTCTGGAAGAGAGAGTCCATAAGTCCTGCTCATATCAACGAAGACTTTGTTTTTTTGAATAAAGACCATTCCCTTAGTGGTAATAATATCCAGTTGTCCATCGTTGTTGATATCGATAAAAACAGGATAACCAGAAAGTTTATCTAATCCTGCTTTGACAGTGACATCTTCAAAAGAAATATCTTCTTTAGAAGTGTTTCTAAAAAGACTGTCCTTCGCGATGAAATCGACAAGACCATCGTTATCGTAGTCACCTGCAATAATAGAAGAGGAAGCAATGTCAGAAGGAATTCCGGCATTTTCTGTGACATCTTCAAAGTACAAACCGCGCTTACTTTCAGATGAAAGAGAGCGTTTAGCTTTGACGTGTTGTTTAGGAGAACAGGCCGAAACAATAAAAAGTAGAAGTAATAATTTTTTCATATAAACCCTAGAGCGT
>JBEIPV010000185.1:0-4039 GCA_040376855.1 Bacteriovorax sp. | reverse complement strand
TTTTAGACAGATCATTAGCACGAGCAAAGTTTGCTTCACGAGTAAATGATTTAATAAGCGCGTTTCTATGGATTAAATTATCTTCTGGAGAAATATCAAACCACTGTACAAAAAAGGCTAAATTTTTATCTGCCAGCTCGCCTGCACCTTGTTCGTTCAGGTGAAACTTAGCTGAGTTCATCAGATATTGAATTCCACCCTTCGTAGGAAGTTTTGAATCGATATCACCTAATAATGAATCAAGAATTTTAGCATTTCCGAGAGTTGTGTTAAGCATATAAGGGCTTAACAGTCCTCGCTTACTCAAAATTGTATCTTCTGAATTTTTCCCTGGATAAAACTCTTTAAAAGTATCTTCAATCGTATTGAGCCATCCAAATAACCTGAAGGCGATATTTTCATTCGTCACTTTAGAACAGGCCGCTGGCAATTTCCTCACAAGCTCATAGAAACCATTCTCAAGTTCTGCAAATTTTTGCATACACTCAATAACTGGACGAGAATCATAATCGTCTCCATCCATAACTGTTGGTGAATATGTCACTGCAAACTTATAACGTTCACTGCGAGCTCGGGTCACATATTCATCTGAACGTAAGTAATTTAAATTCTCTCTCGCAAGAGCATTAATATTACTTCCATTCGAGATGACTTCTAAAACTTTTAAAATCTGATCTCTTCCAAAAAACTTTTTGAAGTCTAGCAGTGTCTCTGCTCCGGCCATATTATAGAAAAAATCTTCCAGAGAAAGATATGACATTTCTAGCTTATCTTCATTTCCAATCCAGCTCTCTTTTAAAATAGGTTGAACGTCATGAAGGTCATCTAAAAATTTTGTATAAAAATCAAAAAGTAAAACGAACTGCGTATCGCCTTCAAAATGTCTATCGACAAAGTTGAATACGTAGTTCTTTTCTGTAGAATTAAAGAAGCTCCAGAAATCGGCCACTCCTCTAAATTTCGCATCATTTTCTTCTTTAAGAATTTCTTTTAAGAACTCGCCCAGATTCATGTAAGCTTCTGGTTCCAAATTTAGAACCACATCATACATAACCGGATAGAACTCTCTCGTATGCTTCATAATCTGTTCATTTAAAACATTCGCATTCGAAAAAAGATCGCTGGCAATCATATCAAAAAGGTATAAGTTTTCTGCAAAACCTTTATCCAAATCCCCTTTGGCTGTTGTATGCAGTGCCAGGAACTTTACGATGTCATAAAACTTCTTTTCGCCTAAGAAATTTGAAAGATTACTCATCATCTTAATAAAGTTAGTGTTGTACTTGTTAGACTCAAGCTCCCCACATATCTCTGAAGACATTTTAAGTCCTACAACTGCAGCTGAAGAAAAATCATAATAAGATTTGTAATCTCTAGTTCTTAAAATCGTTACGTAGTCACGCAAGTGAGTTTTAAAATCAAAGGACATAAGCTCATTTGGATCCTGCGTGCTCTTGATAGAACAAGTAAAATTCTCATCATAGGCCCTTTTTAATCCCTTTATCTCTCCGACAAAAACCGGATTTGTTAAAATGGGATACTCTACCAGGTCTCTAAATTTATTACGGTTCATCTTCTCATCGTGAATCCATGTATAAATCCATGGAAGTTCACCCGTTGAGTTACCGGTCAATAAAATTTTTCCAAGAAACTCTCTATCCTCTGTTGATAAACCTGTTTGAACTTTTGTAGCTAATGCATCCACCAATTTCAAACGAACATTGATATAGACAGGGTCACTTTTAAATTTATTAATTTCCTGACGGAGTTTTTCTCCATTAGAACCAATGGCCGTATTTAAGTCTTTTATAAACCCCGAAGCATGTTCAATCGCACGGGGGTCCATATCAACTAATTTAATGAGATTTTTAAGCGATGTTTTTGAAGGAATCTTAGTTCTCTCAGCACACACTTCATCAGATGCATTTTCTACACATTTAAACATGTCTTTTGCTGAGTCAAAAAAGTTTGTTTCATTTAAGGCCACTAATACACGGCTTAAATCATCCAATCCTTCCTTTGAATCAAGATCTTTAATGTTTTTAAAAACTCGATCACGTCTGGATAAATTTTCAACAAACTCTTTATCAATTGGCCCCATCACGTGGTTCCAAGAAGAGCTTTGAATTCTCTTCATCGATTGATACATATGCGGAAATTCCAAGTCCCACTTCGTACACTTAAAAAGTTTAAGCATATTCAAGTGAAGAAGAACGCCCTTGCTGAAATTAACTCCACTACATGCTTCTAGCCTGTCAATTTCCTGCTGAGTTCTGATTTCACCAGTTTCTAAATTAGGTGCTTCTTGTTTTGAACATGAAAATGTAAAAAGGACAATTGCCAGCACTATTAGAGAATGAATTTTTTTAGTGCTGATTTTCAATTATAAATCCTAACGTCTCAAGCCTTCAGTCATAAAGCGTTGAGCCTTACCTGTATTAACTTCATATTTAGAAAAGCGAATAGCTGAATTGGTTTCAGTCTTCACTTTCTTTTCTTTTTCTTTACCATGTGCCGGAATCGTCGCCTCAGTTAAATTTTTAATACTAACCTTTGAAGGAAATCCCATCCCATTAACACTTACATACTCCATCGCATTTGTAATCGTGTTAACTGCAAGCCCCTGCTTATTAACTGATACAACTTTATCCATGACCAATTTATTGTTACTCCATGCCTTTGGCGATTGGAAAAACTCTGTTTTCACAGATGAAGCTGCTGCCTTAGTTTCCAGTGTTTTTAATCGTCCGTTGTTATCGAATACCAAGTCCACTTCAGGAACGGCAAGAGTATATGAGTCATCAATGGCCTTAATTAATTTTCCATCGGCCACAGGCTCTGACTTCAACGTATATGCTTTGAATTTCTCAGAAAACTTCTCTGGAATGATGAACTCTAATTTCCCTTTAATCAGTGTTGTTAAATCATCACGAACTTCTTGAAAACCTTTTGGTAATCCCATCACTTCAATTTTGTATTGAGCAGGAGATAACCAGTAAATTTTAAAATAGACGTCGACTAATTTTCCAAAAGTCTGCGTCTTATTTAAAATTTCAGTTAAGTTATCAATTCGTGCTTCAAACACTAAATCTGTTAATCCACTTTTTTGTGGATCATAACTTCTAATTTCATATTGCTCTATGGTTTCATTTTTTGACTGTGCCCAAACAGACGTCGTCCCAAAAATCGTAGCGATTGAAAGTATTGATAATAAGAAAGTTTTCATGCGTTTTAACCCCTAAATATATTATCTATTCTATAGAGTGCGGGCGCTGCCTGCAATCGTGCCTACCCTATGGTAATTATTTCTTTCCAGTTGATATAATTGCATCTTAGGTATCTTGGTTTTTTAATCAGCACCTTTCCTTGCGCGCCTTTTAAACCCTTTACGTTCTTTAATTGACTATAAATAACAGGTATTTCCATTATTTCAAGTTGAGAATAGTCTCTAAGCATTGAAGCAATGGCCGACAAATCCTCTCCAGTAAGTAAGGTTATATCGTCACTTTTGATTAAACAATGTGCTCCCGGATAATTTTCAATGTGAAACCAATAATGATCTTTTGAAGATTGCGATCTCAACCAGTCATTGCTTTCAGCATCCAAAGCAATTGTACCAGTGAGTTTTTTTAGCTGAAAGTTTTTTACATTATGATCTGTACGCTCAGATGTTCGTCCAATTGACGAAGTTTTCCAAAGTGGTGCAATGGCCTTTTCTTTAGTCACTTCGTATTCAAACTCACCTTTTTTAACAAGAGATAGCTCTTGATCTGTTTCTTGAAGCCTGGTTTTTAGAATCTCTTCAGCTTTTTTTAGTTTTTTAATTTTTCCAAAAACCACATCGCGCTTTTGCCATTGATTAAGATGAGAGCTAAATTTTACTTTATGCCCATGAATAACCGCTTGATGTTCACCAAATTCAATTTCTACATCTTCTGATAAAAGATCGTCTTCCATCAGATGCCATTTTTGTACGTCGCTCAAGTCATGAGTAATATTATTGAGCTTCTTCTCCAGAAATTTTTCTTTCTTTTTCTGG
>JBEIPV010000018.1:0-36844 GCA_040376855.1 Bacteriovorax sp. | reverse complement strand
TTCTTTTATTATCTGCCATCGGTTTTGAAAACATCACGGGAGGAATGGGGACAGCTGCTTTTGTTGCCTTCTTAATGTCCCTTTGTAATCAAAAATTCACAGCGACTCAATATGCTCTTTTATCTGCATTTGCGGCCATCGGACGAGTTTGGGTTGGACCCTTTTCAGGCGTATTGTCTGAAAGCATTGGATGGCCAAGCTTCTTTATTTTCTCAACAGTCATGGCGATTCCTGGAATCTTGATGCTGATGAAAATGAAATCCGTTATTTTAGAATTAGAGGCGCCAAAAGAAATTTCATTGGCCGATGATTAAATTTATCGCTTCAAGATTATGTTCTAAACCTTTGAGGTTCCAAATCGGAACCTCAAAGGCTGGCCCATCTCAATAATTACCACAACAGACCTAATTTTTTTTGAGACTCAATAGAGTTATGGGTAACACTCACTCTAATAGATAACTCTCTATAGATTTCTTTCAAACGCTCAACATTCGCTGAGTTTTTCTCAGGTGTTTGCAAAACAACTTGTCTTAATCCTTTTAGTTTGGCCATGTACACACTGAGGTCAATTTTTTCTTTTTCATCGATATTACCTTCGCGTAAATCCTCTGGAAGTATAATTAGTAAGCTATAGTTATTGCTAATTTTTCGACGAGTATGCTTAAGATCTTTTAACATAATTCGCAATTCATCTTCATTAAGATTTTTACCTATCGTAAGTTCAAGAATAGATTCTTTTTCATCCATTTTCATAGCATACATAAATCATCTCTCCCGACGAATTTAAAAGCTCCGTTAATTATCAAGGAGTATTCGATAATCCTTTACTAAATTTATGTTGGACAAACAAAAGCGAGCCATTAGTAGTGGAAGATTAAGTTTTCACTTTAAATAGTTTAGGGAAAAAACCCTGAAAAATGCCTAATTCAGTTGGCACGACGATGTAAGTTATGAGAATAAAAATGCACTGAGGTTCCATTTAGGAACCTCAAAAATTAAATCATGACCTTAAGAATCTTTTCTAACAACGGAACACTTCAGATAGACAGAGCCATATCCATCAATTTTACATGAGATATCGTGACCATCGATAGGGTCATCTAACAAACGGATACTTTTTACTTTGGTACCAGATTTAATTGTATCTCCGCCAACTTTTAAATCTTTCATAACTCTTACAGTATCGCCTGATTGAAGTTTAACTCCGTTAGCATCAAGAAATTTCTCAACTTCTTTAACTTCTGCGACAGCAGCTGCTTCTAAAGACCATTCATGAGCGCATTCAGGACATACCCATAAATTTTGATCTTGATAACCGTATGGTGAATTACATTTTGGGCATGTTTGACTTTCTTCAGACATTATCGTTCCTCTTCATAATTTGTTTGATTGGTAAACACCTTAGCAATAATAAGGTTGCTTTTCAAATCTATAATTGCTGATCTATGTTTTACTTTTGCGAAAAACTTGCAATGACTTCAGCTTCAATTTAAATACTGGCCTCTATACCTTATCTTTTAGATAAAATTTCACTTATTTTTTGAATCGCCAGCTCTTTAGCTTTTTTGGAAGCAACATAAGAAAAATTATTCTGCTTCGTCTTAATATTTTTCACTTCAAGATATTGAGCGAAAATAATTTTCTCATCACCTTTTTCAATCCAGCCTACAAACCAGCCACGCTCAAGGGTTTTACTGTTAGTGCCATCCGCATTGAGCAGATCCCCTGCCCCAGTTTTTCCATACAATTTCCAGCCGTCTTTGATGTCCTCTAGAAATAAAATATTGCGAGCGTGATTTGTTGCTTCTTTTGAAACTCCTAATTTAAAGTGAATAAAATTTTCTAAAAAAGTAAGTTGTTCTTCCGGTGCTATTTTTAAAGAACTTGTAATCCATGAATTCATTAATCCATCTGGGCGACGAGCAGTTCCTGATGCATCTTGATTTCCATAATTAAACTGTTTGAGATATGCCTTAAATTTTTTAGTGCCTAATTTTTTTGTAATAAACTGGCTATACCAGACACAACTATTTTTTATCCATGAACTAGGTTCCTGAGGATACTTCCATGATTCAAGACTATCAGGATAACCTTTTTTAAATGGGATAACAGGACGAAGTTCATCCTGTAAAATACCTTCTTCAAAACCCATAAGAGCAATAGCTATTTTAAAAGTAGATTGAGGCGGGTAGCGAGTTTGACATTGCCCTGAACTGTTAACTTTTCCAGATGCTTTATAAGTAAAACATTCATCTAGCGCAAAAGAAGAATGACTTAATAACAACAAAAATAGAATTAGTTTTTTCATAGATAAATATTAATGATCACTAGGTAAAAAGTCTACGTGACTCTCATCAGTCAAAGTTCTACCTTTATTCCTTACTTGAAACATTGTAGAATAAGAAATCATGCATTATTACAAAACCACAATTCAATATGAAGGAACAAACTACGCTGGTTTCCAATGGCAAAATGGAACCACTACTATTCAAAGTGAATTTAATAATGCTGTTTCCAAATTAATTGATGGAAAATTCACAACCATGGCCTCATCAAGAACAGATACAGGTGTTCATGCAATGGAGCAAATTGTAAAAATAAGTTCTATTAATCCAATTGATGTTCTTTCATTTTTGGAAGTATTCAATAAAACTCTTCCCCCTCAAATCCGATGCACCAACATTGAATCTTGTAACGGTCTCTTTAAACCATCGGCCGAAGCCATCTCAAAAGAGTATCGTTATTTTTTTACTAATAAGACTCAAGTATCAAAAGAAGACACTCAATTCATTGCGAATATTGCAAATAAGTTGGATTTTGATGCCATCGACTTTTGTATTCAAGCATTAATCGGAGAACATGACTTTTGTAACTTTTATTCTAGTGGAAGTAATGTAAAGAGCACTATCCGAAATATTTCTCGTTGTGAGCTATCACAGATAAACCCTCATGAGATTTTTTCTGAATTTAAACTTTTTAGTATTCCTAAAAATATTTCTACTTGTTATGAACTTAGAATTGAGGCCAATGGCTTTTTGAAACAAATGATCAGGCATATTGTCAGCGCACTTTGGATGGTTGGAAGTGGAAAGATAACGACTGACGATTTCCTCGAATTTTTAAATGGGCCTAAGATTTCAAAGCAATTGTGGAAAGTTGCCTCTCCTAACGGACTATTTCTCTATAAAATAAACTATTCGTCATTGGATTAAGAATTTGGAAATACTTTTTCAAACTCTTCGAAGACAATCGGCATCGATTCGTCAAATGTCAGCCCTAATGTTGCAAATTGGTTTGTAAAAAAATCAATATGAACTCTTCTCCAATACTCTAATGATCGATCCCCTTCTCCTTCCGTATCTGCCTGGGCTTCAGTAATTTCATTGAAAGGGACAATGGTAATCTTCATGGTTTTCACCACGCAGACAGCATTTCCATTCCAGTCTTTTACTATGAAAACTTCTCCAGGATTTGGAATTTGAAAGTTGGTTTTTTCATAGGCCCAAAGAGCGCCAGCAGTTGCTCGCTTAATTCCTTTATTAACAAGGTCAGCAAGCTCGTTGGCATCTTTTTCATTTTCACAAAAGTGGTCAGAGATTGGATCTTCAGGGGCATTGAGCCCAAGAGACGAATGATAATCTAGCCACATTTTTTTTACAGATTCTATTGGTGTCATGACACTATTGTTTCATATCTTCTAAATCAAGACAATATGCCTATTCTTGCAAAGCTTAGCACTTAATTTTTCACAGAATACTAATCTTTCGAAACATGAATCTCTCTTCTCGAAATCTTCCCAGGAAAATTCTATTGAATTACATTTCCAATACGTGATGGAGCAAAACTAAACCCTTCATCTAAAAGAGGTAAAGTCATAGACATCCAAACTAAGAAGGCCTTACCTTTAATATTTTCTTTTGGAACAAACCCCCAGTACCTAGAGTCTGCAGAGAAGTCGCGGTTGTCACCCATCATAAAATAATGCCCTTCTGGCACTTTGAATTTAGGGATGGTATCGGCCTGAGTTTCTTTTACTGAATTTTGGAAATAGAAATCAACTTGATCATTTTTAAATTTATAAAAATTAACTGAGATATTATCAAAACTTTTAGCAAATACTGCCGTTGCAGGTGTTGAGTCGGGCATTCCCTTAATTTCTTGTCCATTTACATAAACAGTCTTGTTAATCATTTCAATTTCATCACCTGGAAGACCAATCACTCTTTTAATAAAGTTGATACCTGGTTCAGGTGGATACTTAAAAACCACCACATCGTATCTCTTAGGTGATTCAAACTGAGTCACATAAATCGGATCAGTGAACATGTCTGAATAAGGTACTTTAAATCCATAAGAAAATTTATTCACCAGAATAAAGTCACCAATATTTAATGTAGGAATCATTGATCCGCTTGGTATACGGAAGGGTTCAAAGAAAGTTGAGCGAAAAGCAAAGATGGCCACTACTAAGATAGTAATAGATTTCATCTCTTTCATATTAAATGTTTTTTTCATCCAATCTTTCATTAGGGCCTCAAAGGTATATTAATTAAAAATAATGATACCTTATCAATCTACTAAATTAAAGTGGTCTTGAATCTCTAGGCATGTTGATAGTGAATGTTGTTCCGTCCACTTCTGTACTGTGAACTGAAACAGACCCATGATGGGCCTCAGTTAATCCTTTTACTAAAGCAAGACCAATTCCCCAACCCGTAAGGCCACTGCCTTCAGCTGATTTTGAACGGCTATAGTGGTTGAAAAGATCAAGTTGCTCTTCTGCCGAAATAGGAGCACCTTCATTGTGAACTTGAATCTCAACCGCATCAGAAGTGGCAGATAATTTAACTGTGATCGTTGAATAAGGAGTGCCATATTTAACAGCATTGCTGACTAAATTTTCAAGGATACGGTGAATCCCCATATTGTCCCAGAATCCATGGATCGCTCCATTTGTACTCTCAACTTTAAATCTTGCTCCATAAAGCTCTTCCAGATCTGCAATGACAAATTTCACGCACTCATCAAGGACGCACTCTTCGATTGAAAGTGGAATTCCCTGGCCGGCCTTAATACGATTAGCATCAAGTAAATCGCGAATCATACGATCAGCTCTGGCGACACTAGTGGTAATACGATCTGCCATCTCTAGAATAGTATCTGCATCTTCATTCTTTCTTTTCAGTATTAAAGCACACATGGTTACCACTGCAAGCGGTGTTCTTAGATCATGAGAAAGGGCCGATACAAATCTCTCACGCAGCTCACGTTCTTCTTCGAGCTCACGCAAACTCACTTCTAGTTTCTTCCTGACTTCAACTCTATCAGTGACTTCTCTGGGAACTGCCAGGATACAAAACTCACCATCAAAACTAATACGTGAAAACGTTGTATCAAAATAACGCTCTTCCAGCTTTCCCGAATCCATATTGATGATTCGGGCATAGGCCTCGCGAGTGATAAAGGGTTCACCACTTTCGTAAACTTTTTTTAAAATATTTGGGAAAGGAGAATCTTTTAATTCTGGGACTGCTTTAAAAAGTGGTTGTCCCAAAATAGCGCGGTTATGATAAATCTCGTGATATTTTTTATTGTACTTTTCAACCACCATGTCAGTACCTTTGAAAATTACCATAGGCGATTCTGAGCCATAAAATATGGCATCAAAATTCTTATCTTCTGACTCTCTAGACATGGTAAAATCCAAGTTACTCTATCAGAGAATAATTAAATTAATATATAATGTAAAATAGGCTTAGATTTTCCGGCCACATCTAAGTGGCCGGAAGTAGAATCAACTAGTATGGATATCTGTTGATGTTATCTCTAATAAATGTATTAACGGCCTGCTGATAAGCTGGTGAAGGATTTTGCACGCTGTAAGCAGCTAGTTCAAATAAATCTTGTCTGCTACGTACAGCGACAAGACCAGCATTTTTCACCATCATTGCGTCACCTACTAATGTCGTGAATCTTTCCGCTTCAATAATCAGATAGATTGGAGAATAGTAATCTAACACAGAAGCAATATTTCTAGCTGTAAAGTTAGAAATAGCTTTTATATAGGCTTCTGAAGGATTGCCAACTGAAGCTGGGATTAATTGAAGGTAATCTGAAATATTTAAGCGGATACGAAGTCCTGCTGATTTGATGGCCATTGCCTGATTCACATTTGGAGCACGAGACTCCAAAACTCTCAACATACCTAAGTCATAAGCAGAATAAACATAGTTTCCAACAAATTTTGCAATAAAATCGCCGACTGCCACTTTGTAAGCATCTGATGGATTAGGAAAAGGGCAAGAAGTTAAATATTCAAAGTCGTAAATATCTCTAACATACTGAAGACCTTGAGTTTTCCAATTAATGGCCTCGTTTACTGTTCGAACACCGGCCTCATTTCTTAAAATCCATGCGATTTCTTGTCTGCCAAATTGTCCAGCATCTTTTTCGGAGCTAGATAATTTAGACATTGAAATTTTAGGTGCCACACCTTTATAGATTCGGTCTGATGCGTGTGAAATCGACATCGTCGAAAAAATTGTTACCAATAGTAATACTGTTTTCAAATTCATTCTTTCCTCCCTAACCATCATTGTGCGTGGGTTAAGTACAACGTCTACAAAAAGCTGTGTCAATAGCTAGTCAGCATTTTGTGAAGATAAGAAATCAGATGTTAGTTTATTTTAGCTTGGTAGTGTCTAAATGATCTCTTTGGCACATTGTGAGTATTCACCCATATCGATGTATTTTTTTAAAATGAAGTTTTTATCTTGAGACAAACTTTTATCTAGCAGCTTATAAAACTCTTCATAGTTCACTTTCTTTTGAAAGACTTTAGAATTAAAAAAAATATTTTTAAAATGCTCTTTAAAGCTTATAGGTGAATTTGTCCAAAAATCTAACTCTGCTTTAAAAGCATAAGCTTCATCCTGTAATGTGAGTAATTGATACCTGGTTAAACAGCTTTTAATTTTTACACCATCATAAACATGGGCCAGCCGATCAAAAGTACTAACATAATGAACCAACTCATGATTAAACGTTATAAGAAGCTCATTGCTATCAGCACTTTTACCTAAAATAATCACTGGCACATAACGATTATTTTGAACTTCAACTTTGGTAATAGCTGAGCGGTCAAGACTTGGATCAAATTTAATATTGATATTATTTTGAGACTTAATTAAGGCCTGGGCCAAATTACTCTTTAAAGGTTCCCAAGTAGAAGATGCTGTAATTTCTTGAATACATTTGCCTAAAGTTGCATCACTTATTTTTTCACATGAATCCATCGTCCCAGCATATAAGTGAGAGTTAAGTGAAACAAATATTGTCAGTGTAATTATTTTAATAAATACCTCTTTATATTGTACTGCTACAACCCATTCCAACTAACGCTATAGAGATCATGTCTTCTATCTTTTAAATTTCTCACAGTTCCATTATTGCGCGCCTTAATTAAATCACCAATACTCAGATCGGCAATCGCCACCATCTCAGCGTTGGTATCCGTATCGGCTGCCACTCCATCTTTAGCAAAAGGAAAATCTGAAGGAGTCAGAATGCAACTTTGGGCATAGTTGATATCCATGTTCTGAACGCGTGGAAGATTCCCGGTATTTCCTGATAAAACCATATAACACTGATTCTCAATCGCTCGGGCCTGACAGCAATATCTTACTCGTAAATAACCTTGTCTTGTATCTGTGGCAAAAGGAACAAAAATAATCTTGGCCCCTTGATCAACTAAATGCCTTGAGAGTTCTGGGAATTCTGAATCATAACAAATTAAAACTCCAATTGGGCCTCTATCGGTATTGATGACTGAAAGCTTGTCTCCACCACGAACATCCCACCACTCTTTCTCAGAAGGTGTAGGATGAATTTTCTGCTGCATATGAATAGCGCCGTCACGTAAAAAAACATGACAAATATTTTTCATCTGTCCTTCATCATCTCTCATCATATGCGTTCCACCGATGATATTGATGTTATATTTAACAGCAGCTTCGTTCATAAACTTAATAAAGGGCTCTGTGAATTGCCCAAGATGCTCCAGCGATTGCACGGGGTCCAGTTTCCTGTTAATAATAGACAATAGCGACATTGTCACAAACTCAGGAAAGACAACAAAGTCACAACGGTAATCAGCGGCCACCCCAATAAAATACTCGGCAATAGATTGAAACTCTTCAAAAGAAGAAATTCTTCTTTGTTCAAAATTAATTGTGCAAATTCTCACATTATCTTTTTGATCTTCAATGTAGTGTTGATTTCCCTGTGAATCTATCAACGGGTTCTCCCACTTCATTAAAACTGCGTATCCAAGCGATTCATGATCAGAAGGGAGATAATCCTTCATGACTAGTACCGGGTGAAAACCATTTCTCATCTGGAAACTAATTGTCAGGTCTCTTATAATTCTTGATTGAACAGCTTCAACATATTGTTCAGGTGTTGGATAAATTTTTTTCTTCTTAGCATAACCCGGTATTCTTGCACCAAAAATGATCCCTTTTAATTTGAATTTCTGACATAACTTTCTTCTTTCATTATAGAGACGCTCACCAATCTTTTTTCCTCTGTAGGCCGGATCAACACAGATATCCATTCCATAAAGATAATTGCCCAAAGGATCGTGGCGACTTGCATAGCCTCCACCAGTTATATCCTTCCAGGTATGAGGTTTAAGACCTTCTTTCTCACTTGTAATGAATGTAATGCAAAATCCGACAACCACTCCATCAAACTCAACAACAATTTGTCCTTCAGGAAAGTGATTAATCTGGGCCTTAAGAGCGTCCAGAGAATATGGTGCCACCCCTGGGTAACATTTTTGAACGACTTCATTAATGACATTGGCATCTGAAAACTTCGTTTGTCTTACAATAATTTTTTTCTTAGTAGAAACTACCATATTAAAAACTCCTGACGGGTATTAGCGGGATGAAACGATCTGATGATGAATGAAGGTCTTTTAAAGAGCTCTAATAAGTCTAACCTCCATTCACCTAAATAGCTAGATACACATGGCCATTACTATTTTAGGGGCTTCCCCCCATGGCAATTTTACTCGGTTGCTTGAGTAAGATCCAAAATTTTCGTATTAAGAGGAAAAACGAGGTGATTTATGAAAAAGTTATTATTTATTTTAACTGCAGCTTTATCTTTTAATGTAATGGCCGGAACAACTTTAGTTTGTAATGACCAAAACTCTCATTCTGTTTATAAACTTCAAATCAGTAATGATTCTTCAACAATGGTATTTTCACCATTGCTAAAAGACTCTTCTACACTTTCTAAAAGTGTAGCTGTATTAGGTTACAACGAAGGTGAATCAAATGAGACCTATTCACTTTTCGAAGGAAAAAATGCTGACCAAAACACAATCGTAGTAGAAGTTAAAAATAAAGAAATGGTTCGTGGTAAAATTGCTGAAGTTTATGTGTCTTTTTCTAAGGACACTGTTAAGTTAAATCAAAAAACTCTTTTTCTATGTGATGTAAACGTAAATAACTAGCTCTCTCTAAAAAGCGAGAGGCCATAGTTACTATGCCCTCTCGTTTTGCTATTTTCTATTTAAAATCAATTGTCCCTTTCCAACCAGGTTTTCCCATCCAAAAGAATTGAGTAAAATGTTTACTCATTTTTTCTCTTAGAGCTTCTCTTGAAGCACGGTTCTCTTCATTCCATGCGAAGCGGGCAAAGTTCTCATTTTTAGTATCAAAATTTCCAAGATAAAAAATGGCATCCATTCCATGAACAGAACCAAATAGATCTTTCCATGGCGCAGGTGTTTCGTTCCATTCAAAATTATAACGATAGGTATCTGAGCTATACAATCTTGCTGTCAGGTAGATATTAGAAAGCGTGCGATTAAGCGCTAATGAAGCCGCCTTAGTCGTGGATCTGAAAGAGGCATACGAAGTATCGTCTTTCAAAACATCAGCGACTTTAAGACCTGGTGGTGTATCTTGTAGATACCCCCAAAGTGTTGGCAAATCTGTTTTAAAATATTTCCCACTTAAAAGATAAGTAGACTCATCCATTGTAGATCCGAGAATTAGTGGCACCTTTTGGTAAAAACCTAAAGCTGTGGCCTCCAATCCATGAGGAAAGACTTCTTCATCTTCAATATGCTGAACTGGAACATCGTAGTCCTGGCCCATCACTAATTCATCCGATGTTCTGCTGTATAAAAACTCACGAACCCACTTCTCACCTTTAGCATCGATAAACTCAGCTGCTTTTTTACGATCAGTCACCAATCCGGCATTGAAAACAAGATTTTCAACAAAGTCGCTAGAGCGTGCTCGTGCCATCGCTTTTGGATAAATATTCGGAAGACCTGACGAACATACGGCCTTATGAAATAGCCCTTCTGACAATGTCGTTTGCATTAGTCCCCAAACATTCATACATCCTGCAGACTGCCCCATGATCGTTACATTGTCTGGATCTCCACCAAAAGATTTAATGTTATCGCGAACCCATTTTAACCCTTGGATTAAATCCAAAGTTACATAGTTTCCTGACTTATCTAATTTTGAACCGCTGCTTTGAATGGCCTTGTATGAAATCGCTCCCAGTAAACCAATGCGATAATTTAAACTCACCATCACAACATTAGATTTTGAAGCTAAGTAAGTTCCATCATACATTGGATCAGATGAAGTCCCCTTAAAATTAGATCCACCATGAATCCATACGACAACTGGAAGTTGTTTTTCTTTAGCAACAACAGGACGCCAGACGTTCAGATATAAACAGTCTTCCGTTCCAACGGGTTTTCCAAATTGAGTAGCGGGAACATTCGCAAAAAAGTTTCCGATCTGTGGACACGCCGTTGGATATTTATTGGCCTTTAAAATTCCATTCCAGGGAGCTGCTGGTTTTGGCGCTTTCCAACGAAGTAAACCAACGGGTGGAGCAGCATAAGGAATTCCTAAAAAAGCATCCACGTCGCTCGAAGCGCGAATTCCTGAGACTTGCCCATCTTCAACAGTGAGCAGTCGAGAGTTTGCCTGAACTGGTTTTGACATCATAACAAGTGCACACAAGACACAAAAGTTAGTCACAAATTTTCTATTCATAAATTCTCCAGAACGCAAATATTCCCTTCTTTTTCAGCAATTACTTCATCATGGATGTTATGTAATATCAAGCTTGCGAAATTCATAAAATCCCGCCCAACTTACTGCACTAAAAAAATCTAACCTTGCTGTAAGATTCTTGCTCTCAAATGATTTTTCTGAAATCACTTTTTTAGTAACTTACAAAGCTATTGTTCGCTGTTTTGTTTTTGCGATGAAAAATAAATCAATGTAAGGCCAATATGCCCCTTTCATAGCGAAAAATGTTTTGTTGAAAATTAAAAATCTTCAACATGCCATAGCTTCTCTGAACTTTTAATATCAGTAACTATAAATATACTTTCAAATTTTCGCTTAACTTGTCATGAGATATGCACAGGTCTAGAATGCCCAAATATGTACTCAATACTTTTAATTATATCGTCTATCTTTGCCGGTTTTTTAGGATCTCTTTTAGGACTTGGCGGAGGAATTATTATCGTTCCTGTATTAACACTTGCTCTTGGCATCGACATCCGTTACGCCATTGCTGCAAGCTTAATCTCCATAGTGGCCACATCATCAGGTGCAGCAGCAAGCTTCTTAAAGGATCATCTTACCAACTTACGTTTAGCTGTTTTACTGGAAGTAGGAACTGTCTGTGGTGCAATTGTAGGATTTCTTTTAGCTAAGAGTATCAACTCACAATACCTATTCATCCTTTTTGGAGTCTTTCTACTTTTTTCAGCATTGATGATGTTACGAAAAAAAGAAGATCATCGTGCAGACATTGATCACCCCTGGTCTGCCAAATTAAAACTTGCTGGAAAGTATTCCGAAAAAAATGGTGACCTTATTCATTATAAAATCGCCAACGTACCAGTTGGACTTTTTTTAATGTTCCTTGCTGGAATTCTTTCTGCTCTTTTAGGTATTGGCAGTGGAATCTTTAAAGTTATGGCGATGGATGGAGTCATGAAAATTCCAATGAAGGTTTCATCTGCTACATCAAACTTTATGATTGGTGTAACTGCTACAGCAAGTGCGGGGGCTTACTTTCTCAGAGGTGACATACGACCAGAAATTGCTTGTCCCGTTTCTGTCGGTATTATCGTCGGATCATGGATTGGAGCGCGCATGATGCCTAAAATGCCAGCTGCTACAATTAGAAAAATATTTGTCATTGTTTTGACTGTCGTTTCAGTTCAGATGCTTATGAAAGGATTTAAATAATGGATGAGCTAGAATCATTAGAATTAAGAATTTCTAAATTCCTTCGTGCCGGAGTTCTAGCGGCCGGTCTTTTAATGTTAATCGGATGGATTTCGCATCTAATATTTAAGGGATCATCTTTTGAGCTTCTTAAAACATATAATGCTGTTTCGATTGATGAAACGTTAAGAATGGCAATTGCCGATAACTCGTGGTCCGAGCTTATTGCTTATCTTGGCTTGATTATTCTTATTGCCCTGCCAATTACTCGTGTTTTCCTCACGGCCTTTTTGTTCTTAAAACAAAAAGAATATGTACTGGCAGGAATTGCAAGCTTCGTTCTTATCGCCCTTATTATAAGTTTTTCCCTAGGGATAGAACTTTAAGAACTTTTTTTAATAAGCTTGAATTCTTTAGAAAGATTTTCAACAAGTTGTTCTGTGGCAAGAGTCACTAGTAAGTCAAACAACACATCGACTTTAACTTCCAGTAGAACTGCTAATTCATGTAGCTTTTTTACTGGAGGACTAGAGATGCCTCTTTCCCAATCAGAAATAAATTGTGGACTTGTGTAACCTAAGTTAGCGGCAAGGTCTGCTTGAGAGAAATCTTTTTCAAGTCTCATTTTGCGAATAAAACTTCCAAGTGTCTCGCGCATTTGTTTTGGATTTTTTTTTGTTTTTTTATTTTTAGCGATCATATTGAAATTATCCTACCGTAAAACTAGTTCTTGTCAATCAAGCTTCTTCATCAAGCAAAAAAGTTGCAGTGAATTTTGTGGCCTTTCCTTTCTCGCTCTCAACAGAAATACTACCACTATGTGCTTCAACAATTTGTTTAGAAATGTAGAGACCTAATCCTAATCCAGAGACAGCAGGGTCTAAATTGACTCGCTCAAATCTATCAAAAATTTGATCTTGTTTATTAAATGGAATTCCTTGTCCATAGTCATACACTTCGATAACGGCAAAATTATTTTTATGAAATACTTTAATTTCAACAGGTCTTCCCTCACCATATTTTATCGCATTTGAGAGGAGATTTGTCACAACTTGTCCTACTCTGATGCAATCAACATTCCCCATCAACGACTCAGGTAATTCAAACAAAATTTCTGATTTTTCTTTTGATGCCATTAAATTTAATTGAGTTATACATTCCGAAATAATGCCAACTAAATCACAACGCTCTCTCTTAATTTCGAGTTTACCTAATCGTAGTTGTGCCAGATCCATGAGCACTCCTTGGAGCGTTCCAAGTTTTTTAGTCAATACATTTGCTCGAATTGAAATCTTTTTTATTTGTTCGATATCGGCCTTTTCTTCTTCAGTTCCCATTGCTTTATCCAATAAATAAAGTTGTAAACCTAAGGCCGTTAATGGAGTTCTTAATTCATGTGAAGCAATTGATAAAAAATCATCGCGCATTTGAACGGCACTTTTTGCTTCTCGATATAGTTCACTATTTTGATTAGCAATCTCAGCCAACTCCATTGTTCTCAATTGAACTTTTTTCTCCAACTCACTGTGTGAGCGCTGAAGTTCCTTATACGATTTCTGGAGCATATTCCCCATCGTATTTATGGACTGAGTAAGTTGCCCAATCTCATCTCCTGAATTTATATTTAATCTTCTCTCAAAATTGCCATGAGCGAATTCATCAGTAAGTTTATTTAATTCAAGAAGCCCACGTGAAAGTGATCGACTGGTAAAAAAAGTTAAAGTTAAGCCGATGCTCTCAACCGTTATCACTAAAGCAAATAAAGTCATGAACACAATATTTTCTAGCCAACGAGACCCTTCACCTAAGACTTTTGAAAATATTTCCTCTACCCTTGTAAGTTCATTATTAATTTCAATCACTCGTTCAAGCTGCACAATCGACTCAGCATTATCGGCCACACCAGCTTCAACATCTTTATGATATTTCCAGACAATCTCTCTGAGCTCCAGCAAGAGCTGGTCGCCCTCTCTCCATGCTTTAACTGCTTCTTGAATATAGCTCACCCAATAAAATCTTTTTAAAAGATTTACGATTGAGTCGATATCATCTTTGTGAACATGTCCTGCAATAAATCCTGCGTAGACAAGATTCATATCAGGTGATTTTTTCTCCAATTCGATTCTGGCCGCTCTATCGCCATCAGGAATTTTCAAAGACTCATTAAAGGCCTTATAGTCCAATTCATTCTTAGTCATCACATAACGCTGAAATCGATAGACAGCATTCTTCTGAGCTTTAGACCAGCTGGCCTCGCCTCCCACAAATGCTCTCAAGGCAGACAAACTCGACATCGCAAACTGAAGTGTTATCAGCTCAATGATAATCAAAAGCGCCATTCCCCCAACGACTAGATAGAGCTTTTTGGAGATGGAAGTATTCTTCCATTTTTTTAAAATTGGTAATGAATGTAGGGAGCGCATTGTCAAAATCTCTTATCACTGGAGTCCTTAATTCTATTACCAAACCAAAGAATTTGTTTAGTCTTTTTTATCTCATTTTTGTTTACAAGAATGAGTGATGCGCTCTGGGCCAATCCCTCTTTTGTTGTCAATAAGAATAAATTAGAGCTACTCTCCACCAAGGGATGGATCTAAAAAACATCATGAAAAATGTACTCTCAAAAAAAAAATTTACGGGATTAGCACTGGCGATTATTTTGCCAATGATTGCGCTTTTTTTGCAAATATCTTTGGAGTTTTTAAACAATAGCCGAGAGTGGCTTTTTTTCTATCCAGCAATATTTTTAACCGCATGGTATAGCGGTGCTCGCTATGGTTATTTTGCGACAATCTTCTGTGTCTTTCTGGCAACCTACTTTTTGATCCCTCCAATTTATAGCTTTCAAGGTTTAGGTCAGGCCGCACTTGTAGAAATTTCTATTTTTTCTCTCATGGGTTTTTCAACAAGTTTTATGATGGGAAAGATTTTTTTAAAGTATGAGCAAGCTGAAGAGCATTCAGAAGAACTGGAAAAATCTACTGAATACCTCGACTCTCTATTAGATCACATTCCTATGACTGTTTTCGTAAAAGATGTTACAGACCTTCGCTACACTCATCTAAACAAAGCTGGTGAAGAGCTCCTAGGCTTTAGTCGCGAAGACTTTGTTGGAAAAACAGATCAGCAATTATTTCCAGCAAAGCAGGCCCATGAATTTTCAATTAGTGATTATGATGTTATTGCTGGAAAAGTCGTCATTGATACCAAAGAGGAAGAAGTTCTGACTCACAATCAAGGCACAAGAATTCTTCATACAAAAAAAATACCTTTATTTGGAAAAGATGGTCAGCCTCAATACATTATGGGGGTGGCAGAAGATATTACAGATAAAAAAAAATCTGAAGAAGACATGCTTCGTATGATTAAAGAAGAAGCTGCTACAAAAGAGCGTGAAATAGCAACGGCCAGAGATATCTTTTTAGCAAAAGTCAGTACACTTCTTTCTACGACTCTGGATTATAATGAGACACTCAATTTACTGGCCAATCTTTCGGTTACGGCCTTAGGTGACTGGTGCACAATTTCGATGATCAACGAGAATGGAGTTTTTGAACGTGCAGCAGGTGCTCACGTTGATAAAAAGAAAACGGCCTTGGTTGAAGAGTATATGTATAAATACCCACCTGACCCCAGAGTCTTCAACGTTGGAGAAGATGCAACTTTTTATAATTACCAAATTAGTAATTCTGAATTGAAGGCCATGGTCCAAGATGAAAAACAGATGGAAATGTTACTCGAGCTAGGTGCCAATTCTAGTATGATTGTCCCTATCAAAGCGCGAGGGAAAATCCGCGGCTCCCTGGCGTTTATAGCTGGTACCTCTAAACCAAACTTCACTGCACTAGACATGGTACTGGCAGAAGACTTAGGAAGAAGAGCTGGTATCGCAATTGAAAATGCTTTGCTCTATAGTGCTGCTCAATCTGCGATTCGTGCTAGAGATGAATTTGTCTCTATCGCATCCCATGAACTGAAAACTCCTATCACTTCCTTAAAAATGCAAATACAAATGATGCTTCGAGGGATCAATATTGAAAAACAACTCACTCCACCTCCTGAAAAACTTATTAAGGCCCTAACAAGCTCATCTAATCAAATTGACCGCCTAACAGTATTGATAGAAGACCTTTTAGATGTCACACGTATCGAAACAGGAAAATTAACATACAAGTTTGAGCAAGTTGATCTAAGCCTGATGGTCAAAGAGATCATGGAACGTTTTTCTGAAGAGGCCAAATACGCTAAGATTGAATTCAAGGTACACCTTCAAGACAACGTCATGACTTTCTGTGATCGCTATAGAATTGAGCAAGTGCTCGTAAATCTACTGTCTAATGCCATCAAGTACGGATCAAATAGTCCTATCGAAGTTACAGTTTACAAAGAACCAGGTAAGGCCATTTTCATTGTTAAAGATAATGGAATGGGAATTGCCAAAGAAATGCAGGGGAAAATCTTTGAAAGATTTGAAAGAGCGATTTCAAGTACCAATATAAGTGGGCTAGGATTGGGACTCTATATCACAAAACAGATCATTGATGCTCATAAAGGATCAATTGAAGTAGAGAGTGAATTAAATCATGGCTCAACTTTTAAAGTATGTCTCCCTACTGGAATGTAGGGAGACATTATATATTTTATTCTTGCGTACAAACAATGCGCTTGCTTAATGGTTTTCCTAAGTATTGTCCATCAAGATTAGAATACAGCGTTTCACCTTCAAGATAAATTTTTGTCTTAAAAGTTCCTACTTGTTTACCTAAGAAGAAAACATTCGCATCAGAAACAACGGCACCTGGTGTACATTTTGAACGAGAATCAATTCTTACCTTAATCCCTACTCTTGGCAGTCTCTCCTTTCTCGATTCAAGTTTTCCATCTGTGCGAATAGCATCAGTACGACTTTCGTTTGTTTCATCATCAATGTAATGAATCTGATAAAACATAGTATCGTCTTTTAAATACTGTTCAACGATGTACTCCCCACGAATATCTCTAATTTCAGACTTACATTTTGGATAACGCCCTTGAAGGTCGGGACAGTCGCCGGCATAGGCATTAATTGAGATGATGGCCGCAGTTAAGGCAATTAAATACTTCATAGATCTTCCTTTGATTTATGGTTACTCACGATAAGTCTTAACTATTAAATTCAACTTGCCTATTAATTTTTCAGTGACAATTATTTGACGTCTATCCTTATTCTTGAGCTTCCATTAATATAATCAGAATACAACCTTGGAATAATTTATGAGTTCAAAAATCGTTACAGCACAAAATATCGATGAGATTTTAGAAAAGAATGAAATTGTTATTTTAGACTTTTGGGCATCATGGTGTGAGCCATGCAAAATCTTCGGACCTATCTTCGATAGCGTTGCTAAAAAAAATCCTGATATCTTTTTTGGAAAGGTGAATTCAGAAGTAGAGCACCAGCTATCTGAAGATTTCGATATTCGCTCTATCCCTACCCTGGTCATCCTAAAAGAGCGCACCATCATCCTCGATCAGTCTGGATCAATTCCAGAATATCTTTTGTCTAAGATCGTCACAGAGGCCCGTGCCATTGATGTGTCTAAGCTTGAGTCTGAAGAAAACTAAAAGATCGCGTTTCTACCATATACTTTTTACCGGATTAATTGACGTCAATATTTTTATTTGAGACTTCTGCCCCTAATACACATTATTAGGGGCAATCGCATGCGTTTTTTATCAATAGTTGCTATGACTTTCATGGCATTTTCAGCACAGGCCTACCAAGGCGTGACGAGAATTGGTCTTTATAAAGATTCATTTCTAGACACTAACAAAATCACTCACATTATTGTGGTGGGTTCAGCTGTAAAAGAAGATTCAAACCAGTTTTTCCAATCGGGAATCATCCGCGCTGAAAAATACAAACAACTATGGCCTGAACATCAAGTTGTTATCATGAGTTCTCCTGAAGTAAGGAAAACTGATGATGAAAAAGTTTTCGCTGACTTCAATATTCCAGTAGTACAGGTCATCAATGACTCTTTTACTCCTGAAGTCTTCATTCCTTTATTAAGAACTTATACAAAAATTGCCAGCCTTGATTACTATGGTCACTCATCACCATGGGCACTTAAACTTGGTAAATCAAATGCAGCTTTAACACCGGATGCTTACGAGAAAAAACTAAGAGCACTAAAAGGAAATTTCCTTCCAGGTGCTTATATGACTCTTAATGGTTGTAACAGTGGTTTTTCAATTGCTCCTGATCTTTCAAAGTATCTTGAAATTCCGGTTTCAGGATCTTTAACAGGAACTCTTTTTGAAAGAATTGAATCAGACAACAAATGGTATAAAGAAGCAGATTGGACTCCAACAAACTACGTAACAATCAATCCTGCTACATTTGGTGAAGATGTTGCTTGTTCACTTGGACTTTGCTGGAGAATGAAGCCGTCTCAACACAGTTACGGTTCATACTGGGGATCTTTTAAAGAAGGTTTAAACTTCTATAAGTTTTTCTGTAACTTTGAAAACACTGACGGACGTTGTGAAAAAGCTATGGCCCTTTCACTTCTATCTTTCCCTTCTGTAAAATCGATCAATGAAGAATCTTCAGTTGAAGACTTTAAAGCAGTTGCTATGGATTACATCTGTACAACTTATAAAGATAAATCAAAGTTTGATGCTTGTGTGACGGGAATCAATAACGCTATCGCTAGAGGTGACTTAGTTTACCAATCTCACCCAGGGCCTGAGTTAAACTGTAACTTTAAAACTTGTAATGCTGTTGTTGTTTGTAAGTCAAAACGTTTTGGTGACGGGCCAAAAGGTGGAACTTGTAGATTAAAAACAGAAATTAAGCCAAACCCGACGAACGCTGCTCAAGAAATGGTTTCGTTCTTAAAAGGTTTCGAATTACTTAAGAAAAAATAATCAAAAAAAAGGGCCCGATCAGGGCCCTTTTTTTATGTATCTTGAATTAATCCTGGTACTGCTGACTTAAGAGCTTCCATAACATTTAAGCTCATTTGTTTTGCAGCAGATCCTACTGCATCGTCTTCGTTATCATCATTTGAAATTCCTTGTACAGTAGCTCCCTTGTTAGTTCCCAGGACTCTTCCTGTAGCAATGTCTTTAATGCTCACTCCAAATTTATAGACAATGGTGTAACCTAATGCACTTTTCGTTTTTCTAGGTTTTCCCGCCTCTTTAAAAACGATTTCAATTCCCGCTTTTGGTTTTGTTCCACCAACTTGGGCCGTGAAGCCTCTGCTACCTAACATCGTTTCAGTATCGAGAGTCACTTCATCATATTTTGGAAATTCATTGATGAAGAAAACAATACTGCTTTTTGCTTCATCATAGGTCTTATCAAGATCTACTTCAGCAGTCTTGAATTTTTCCCACCATGAAGGCCCAATCGCCTTGATGTAAGTTTTGTACATATCAGCGCGAAGAATATTAGACTCGTTAGTTTCCAGGTCTTTTTTAGCGATGTCATAGCGTCTTACAACTTCTACGAAATCTTTTTTCTTCTGAGCACTCATAACGTCTTCAAGTTTTTTATCCAGGACTTTCATGAATCCAACTGCATCGTTGTATGCTGTCGCTACATCAAAAGTGTAGGCCATACACGTTGTATTGCCAGAGTCTCTGCCCTCTTTAAAAAACTTAACACCTATCATTTTATCAACATTAGTTGAGACATTTACAATACCTTTATAGGCCGTAGATTTATCTGTTTCATCTAATGTCATCGACGACTCAACATTCGCTCTTAATTGAGAAACAATATCCTGATAAGCGCGTTGCTTAGCTTCGTCTTTACCTTTTAATTTATCTTTATCAGTACTAAGACCAATCCCAAAAATTGTATTTGGTGAAGGAGTGTAACTTTTCATCAATTCATCGCGATCGCAATCTCCTGCATAAGCATTAAACGTCGTCAAAGCGAGCATCAGAGAACATAGTCCAGTCGTTAATTTCATACTTTCCTCTCATCATTAATAGATTCACTAAAAGCATAGTTTTGTTTCGTGAATACTTCAACACTTATGCATCGCCATTTATTTGACACATTAAGGTTATATTAAAGTTCAAAATTGAGTTTATTTTTTTGGGGTTTCATAGTTGAATATCCTAGTGATTACTTATTAAAGGAGATACCTAATGAACTCTAAATTCCTACTTGTGGCAGGATTGCTTGTATTAGCATCATGTTCATCTGCTCAAAAAAAATACGATGGAAAAGAACTTCAATTAACTTCATCAGGTGAGTCAGCTAGACCATTTTGGACAATGGATGGTGGTTACAAAATTGAAAAACTAAGAGACCATTACAACGATGATGAAGATGCTCCAAAAAATGCATATTTCGTCACTCAGGCTTCTGTTATGAAAGCTGACCTTGTTCCGAACTGCTACAACATGGCAAGAACAAGAGCTTCTGCTGAAGTATCAGAACAAGTAAGCGATGTTGTTAAACAAGCTGGTGCAATGGCCGTAACAAACACAAATACTGAGTTCAATAAAATGATTGAAACTCAAAGTAAGAACATGATTGTTGGTGCTGAAATGATCGATAAGACATGGTTTAAAGTCGAAGGTGAAGAAACAAATCCATATAAGTGCTTCATCGTTTTATCTGTTCCAAGAAAAAATCTTGATAAGCTTCAACAAAATATGATGACTATGCTTGAAAAAGAAATGTCTGGTGACGCTGGAATGATTAAGCAAGTAAAAGAATCTGTAGAAAAAAGAATGCAAGAAAGCTTCTAAATAAAGAAATAAAAAAGCCTCCGAAATGGAGGCTTTTTTATTATCTAGAAAAATGTTTTAAGACTTATTTTCTCTGCTCCTGTCACACTAAACCTTCCAACTAAACTTTCCGGTTTTCCAGCATGTTGAGCATAAAACTCATACTCCCCTGGAGGAAGTTTAAAAGAATTCATACGAACTTGATTTGGCAATGTCATCCATGAACGCAGATCAGCTTTTTCAGTTTCTGCAATTCCTCTTGAGGCAAGATTATAAGCGGCCGTACCGGACATAAGAGCAATTCCATCCCCCATCTTCTCTCTTAAGTTTCTGTACGTTAGATAAGCTCCACCTAGAGCTACAAGATGCTTTGCTGCTACTCTTGTTCCCACTTTAATTAAATCAGATGTCGCCTTTGAATCCATTGTGTAAAAGGCCATTTCAGATAGTGGATCAACTAGTAATCCTGATTTTTCTGAAACAACGACACCATTCTTTTTAACGATGATTTTGTAATCTTCATTATTAGCTCTATAAGGTATCGTTGGCATTTCGAATTGAATTTTCGGAACTACCGATTCGACGATTAATAGTGCATGTTTTGAAAATCCTACAAAGTCTGCTTTTGTACCAACAGTGATAGCTGCGGCCTCAAGACCGATAGGAAATTCATATTTTTTAATTTCTTTAGAGGCAATCATTCCTTCATGCCAAACAAGATAAACGTTATCTACGTCACCTTTGTTCATTTCTTTAATCTGCTCATCTGAATACGCCAGGACTGCCGTATTAAGTGGAGTTGCTCCGACATACTTTGACATTAAAACATCAGCACTTAATTCTGGAAGTTTTTTATAGTCTTTGTTGAAGTCGTTGTATTTAGTATTAAAGCTTTGATAGCTGTTGTAATACTTTAAAACAGTATTCTTAGATTCTTTATAAAGCCCTAGAGCAATTTGTTTGTCTGAAGATGTATCTGCCTTAGCGTGAATCACGGCACCGACAAATTTGGCTAGAAGATCGTCTTTATACGTTACTTCTCCAGCAGTCGTTTTTTTAAAATCTTCCAGAATTGAGTTCCATTCCAAGAGTACCGCTTTAGCGGCCTGAAGATGAAATCTTCTTTTAGAATCATCCAATGTTACAGAAGCAACTGGAGTTGATTTTGTAACCTTTCCTTTTTCGTCACGAAGCTCATCAGTATAAGCTTCATAAAGCCCTCTATCATACAGGTTGTAGTGAGCAAGGATTGTATAATAGCGAATAAGTGAGCGTTCATATCGTTCGCCATAATAATTGTCGGCGGATTGATTACCAATCGCGCCGGCAACTTTTTTAGAAATCGATACTGTAAATAATTTGTCTGAAAGATCACGTGCAAGATCAAAATACTGAAGGGCCTGGTAATACTCTTCGCTATATAAGTGAAGTGTGCCCAGTTCCAGGTATTTTAAGAGACGTGATTCTTCATCTTTGTAGATTGAATCACCCTTCATGAGAGCAAGAGCAGATTTATAATCTTTCTTTTGAACCATTTCACGGTACTTAAGAATTTCTTTTTGGTTACCTGCACATCCTGCCAAAAGCAAGATCGCCAAACATAAAAGGGTGTTCAATCTAGTCATTAATTACCAACCTGACTTTGCTTGCTCTGAGTATTTCTGTGCTTTTGAACGAACACGTAAAACTTCTTCTGAAGTCTTAAGGTTAGTCATTCTCAGGTTAACAGTATATTGCTTTAGAGTTCTTCCATCTCTTGTTTCTGGGTTCATACGAACTGCACCAAGGATGATTAAGTCTGCACCTGTTTGTTTTCCGATTTGAACCATTTGAGCTGGATCAACCATACCTTCAGCTTGGTACTTAACTTCTTTTAAAATTTTATCGCGACCTTGGTTATCGATAATTGTGTACTCTCCAGAAGCTGAGAATTCATTTAGAAGTTCATCGTTCATGTCAGCAATTGGGAAATATGGCTCAGAAGTTTCATTTTGAACTTCCATGATAAAAATCTTTGGTTTTTTCTTAGTGTCACCAAGATATCTTTGGAAACCTTTGTGCTTTTGGATTTGTTCAAGAATATCTTTTACTGCGATCTCTGTGTCCTTTAGAACCCATTTATCAGTAATAGTTAATGCTTTTTCATCACCTTTAGCTCCATCAACTCTCTCAGCTTTAAAGCTTGAACAGCTGGTTAATAACATCGTCATAGCAACAGCTACAAGTGTAAGACTTGCTTTCATTAGAACTCCTCTTTGGGGGTTGTTAAATTAATAAGAAGATTCTATGAGGCTAGAAACAGAGCTTCAAGACTAATAATAAAATATTATCAATGACGACATGCGAACTGTAATAGTTGTTGTTGGAAATCAGTTTTTTGGCAACAAGAGAAACTTAAGGCAAAAAAAAGCCCGCTTAAAGCGGGCTTATTTTATTTCGACATTGTTTTTTGTTGTTGCTGCTCAGTTGCCCAGTCAGGTTTTTTGTAACCCATTGGAGATTTTCCTTCTCCGGCCGGCTTTCTTGGCCCATCGTTAACACCTGCAGACTTATCTTCTTTTGGTGAATTCATCATAACGTTTAACACGATTAAATCTTCAGCTACTTTTCCAAGTTCAGCAGCAGTTCCTTTTACGTCTTTAGAACTTACTTTCGCACAAGTAATTTCCACATACTTTCTTACTGTATATTTTTCATCTTTATCAACATACATTTCTGGTTCTTTACTTACAGTTCCAATGAAACTTGTATCAATAATGAAACCATTTTTATTAGCTTCACCTGGCATAATTTCTGCTGACACAATACTCTTTAAAGCTTTTTCATATCCAAGGTAAGCACAAAGAGCGTCACCTTCTGTAATTCTTTTTTCTTTTGGTTTGCGGATATTGCTGTAATCTACACGAATAGCGAAGAATGGTTTACCAAATCCAGCTTCATCAAGATCGGCCGATGTAAACTTCTTAGCTTCAATATTAGCTTTTTTAGCTGCTTCTTCAGCAGACTTTGCAGCATCAACTTCTTCCTGCCATTTTTTCTTTTGATTGTTTTCTTTATAAAAATCAGACTCTCCAAATTTAGCAATACATTTTGCAATTTGAGCTTCTGATGAATTACCACTTGCCACCATCTCATCACAAAGATTTTTTGATGCCGCCATAACATTTGTATGTGGGTAAACTGCTAAAAGTGAAACTGATAAAAGGAATGCTTTGAAAGTCATATGAGTACCTCGCTACAAATATATTAATGTAAAATGATCAATATAATAACCTAGTAATTTGGTACGGAAAAAACTGCATTCGGAGTTCCTATAATCGAGCCTCCAAGTGTCCGCACAAATGTCCCGGTCGTCGTAATTTCTACAATCTGATTATATACGGAATCTACCGCAAGGATATTACCATTTAACGTTTGGCTTAAAGTTCTTGGAGAAGCCAGGACGGCAAGGTCAGAATAAAGGGTCGCAATTCCGGTCATGGCGGCCGTTAAGGTCCTGATGGTATCTGTTGTTCCACTAAAGGCAATTGCAATTCTTCCATCGGCAAGCTCAATACAACCAAAAGCATCTGTGGTTGCCGCAATTCCTGAAGCAACAGCTGCTCCTACGATCACTGCATTTTGGGTATATCTCTTTACATTATCTGAACCTGATGAGCAGACGATGAAGCCGCCATCGGCCGTTGCAAATAACTGCTCTGCTGTAGTCGAAGTTCCGCCTAGAGTATTCGGCCATGTCACACCTGAAACATTGGTTCTTCTCACTCCATTTGTCGTAAATCGCTCAATGTTATTTACCTCTGAAACTAAAATGTCACCGTTATTTAATTGAGTTAATCCTTTAAGTGCACCTGTTAAGTTCGCATCGGAAATTAGTGTTCTGTAAGTTCCGTCTACAACTGAAACGGCTCCTACTCTTGCTGAGCCATTAACTGTAAAAATAAGTTCTTTAGTGTCTTCTTTAAAAGTGACGTCGTAGATAGACTCCGCAATGTTATCCAGATCGTATAAAACAGTTTTGTACCCACCGTTAGAGTCGAGCAATATCAGAGAGCGCGAAGTTCCGTTTACAACAACGATATCTCCGGGCTTTACCAAATTAGTTTGATTAGATTGTGTTGGAATAGCATCTTCCTGCTTACATCCAAATAAAGAGGCCAACGTCAAAATGATCATTACAGTGCTTAAAAATTTCATATAACCAACCAGATTGTTCTATTGTGTTCGTCCGATATCACTCAACTATAATAACAATATTTATTGTCAATAATTTCTAATGGTAGATTTTGCCGAAATCTTAAGATTCTCTTACGAATACTAATTTATTTAGTCTTCCGACTCGATTAGGTTGTGTATGAAAAAGATAATAACCTTTTTAATTTTTTTAGTCGCTTCTCACTCCAGCTTTGGGGCCGATAGCCAGAGCTATATTCGCCTCGACTACGGTCTGGGTGAATTTAAAAATGAAAAGATGGATTCACTTAATGCTAAACCAACTGGTTCAGCAATCGGTTTTTCTATCGGATCTAAAATGAGTTATGTGGAATTGGGATTGTTTTACAGACAGATGTCATTTGAAGCTGATATTAATCATGATGGTACCGCAAATAAAATCATTCATGACGGAAAAACATTTGGTCTTGATATGAACATTTTTCTTAATAATCACCTAAGCCTCAAATTAGGTTATGCCTTCAACAGCTATAAAGAAACAATGGGAACGGCCGTGAGTACTTCAGCGCTAAATGCCATTAAATCATCTTATGGTTTTGAAGAAACTTACAGCAAATCAAACGTCTTCTATGGTGCTAACGTGGATATTTTTGGCGCTAAAAAATATGATCTTTATGCTTCTGTTCTCCATTTCCCAATGGGCGACACTAAAAGCGCGACGACTGCTCAGGCCGGTATCAGAATCTATATGGACTTAAATTTTGCTGATTTCTTTGGGGTCAATTAAGCACTCAAATGGACTTGAGTCAGCAATAAACTTCTTTTCTTCGTAATTATAAACCAATCTATAAAGAACACAATTTGGAATAGCAATTGTCGGATGGTCTTCAGGCAAAAAAGCATGAAGTGTATTTCTCAAAGCTGCACCATGAGTGCTGATACCAATGCTTTGATGATTTGTTGTTTCAATTAAATGCATAAGGGTTTCAACGATGCGATCGCGGGCTGCCTTTCGCGTTTCTCCTCCAGGAAACCCAGTATGATCGAACTCACTTTTAAAGTTCATCAACTTTTCCCAGATCTCTGATCCAAAAGCACTGATGGCCTCTTCAAAGAGCATACCTTCTGCTTCACCAAAATATGTTTCGCGAAGTCTTGAATCTACAATTAATGGAATTGATTTTTTCTCTGCTACAGTTCGACCTGTAACCAAGGCACGATCCAGGTCACTAGATACGATAATATCTAAAGGAACATGCTCCAGCCTTGCAGCTAGATCCATGGCCTGCGCCAACCCATTACTATTAAGTGGAATGTTGGTATGCCCTTGGCAACGACGCTCAACGTTCCAATCTGTCTCACCATGACGAAATATGTAAAACACTCTATTCATACTCAGCAATCTATCCTAGAATTCATTAGCAATGAACTATTTAATATTTAAATCTCTTCACATCATCTCAGTGGTTACCTGGTTTGCCGGGCTCTTCTACATGCCTAGACTCTTCGTCTATTTTGCTGAAGCCGAAACCAAATCTGAAACTGAAAAAATAATCCTTCAAAATCAATTTAAAATTATGCAAAGACGTTTGTGGTATGGAATTACCATTCCATCTTCTATTGCCGTTTTAATTTTTGGTGGATCACTTTTACAAAACTTCATGCCCATCACTGATCATCCATGGCTAATGCTAAAACTTTTATTTGTAGTAGGTCTGTACGTATACTTCTTATTTCTACATAAAATTTTTAAGCAACAGCAGAATAATATTATAGCATTTTCTCCAATGGCATTGAGAGTTATTAATGAAATCTCCACAATATTTTTATTTGCCATAGTCTTTTTAGTTATCCTAAAAAATATCATGAATATGGTTTGGGGAATAATCGCCTTAATCGGTTTTATCTTCATCCTTATGATTGGTATCAAAGTCTATAAAAATATTAGAGAGCGTGCAGCATGAGTTCAAATAAGCCAGACAACAACGAAGAATGGAAAAATAAATTATCTAGTGATGAATTTGAGATTCTAAGAATGTGCGGGACCGAAAGACCATTCAGCGGCAAGTACAACTCTTTTTATGAAGCAGGAATTTACCATTGCGCGGCCTGTGGTACCGAACTTTTCGATTCTAAAACTAAATTTGATTCTGGAAGTGGATGGCCATCGTTTTACGATGTTTTAAAAACTTCTAACGTAAAACTACTCGAAGACCATACTCATGGAATGACCAGAATTGAGATCCGCTGCAATCAATGTAACTCCCATTTAGGCCACGTCTTTAATGATGGACCACCACCTACAGGCCTTCGCTATTGCATCAACTCAATTGCCTTAAAGCATCATAAACCCTAGTTATTACTAGTTTCACTTTTAGACTTAAAACAATCGTTTTATTTAGTTAAACACTTGTGTTAGCATCTCAAACGATCGTTTGAAGTATTATTTGGGATATAAAGTCTATGGTGAAAGAGAAATCTGAAGGTTGCTTTTTTTTCAAAAAAGCTCCTCCGTCTGAAAAAACAAAAGATCTCATTCTAGAAGAAGCAAGAAAACAATTTTCTGAAAAAGGATATGAAGGCACGTCAATCCGCGATGTATGCGATGCTGTTGGTGCAAACGTTAGCGCTATCAAATATCACTTCGGTGGCAAAGAAGGATTATATCGTGAATGCTTTTTGTACCATGGAAGAGAAAGTCTGCAAAAAGCAGAAAAATACCTTACTAAGTCTAATACCATTGAAGAGGCCAAACTAAGGCTTAAACTTTTTTCTGAAGAATTTATCAAAGATGGACTGGAAAACAGCCAGGCCACCAAGATGATCTGCAGAGAAATTGAGAATCAAAATCCCATCATTCAGGATATTTTCGAAACGACATTTTTAAAAACGTACACTCTCTTCGTAGAGTTTTTCGCCGACGCTCAGAATAAAGGTTTAATTAGAAAAGATCTCAATGCTCATTTCGTAACCTCATTCATTTTCAATTCGCTGACATCTTCAATGCGCTCAGATCACGTTGCAGAAAGACATTTCAATCTCACTTTAAAAAATTTCGAATACAGAGATCAATTTATAAATAACCTTATCGCCATTATGTTTGATGGTATTAAAACTCAGGAGCAATAAATATGAAGCGAAAGTGTATGAAGACGGTGCTCGCCGTACTTTCGATCGCACCGAACCTCGGCTTTTCTGCGCAACTTACACTCAATGAATACCTAGCTCAGGTTCAGGAAAAAAACCAAGGAGTTGTTGCTAATAAATTAGTAGCAGAGGGAACACAGGAACGTGAAGAAGAAGGAAGACTAATTTTCCGCCCAAGCCTTTTTGCCCAGGCACAGTCAACAGTTGATAAAAAACCGGTTGCCAATCCTGCGACTCAAGGTGATCGCACAGACTCTCAGTTTGCAACAGTTGGACTTGCTCAAAACTTTAACTTCGGTCTCAAGGGACAATTCAGCTATTCCCTATTCCACACCAAAATTTACAATGCTGGAAAAACATTTGTTCCACTTGCTGATTTTAATGATGGTGTAGCGAAACTTGAACTATCTCAGTCTCTTTGGAGAAACTGGAATGGAAAAGAAAATAAAGCTCAAGCAGACCTTATAGATGCTCAAGCAAAAGCTTCAAAACATATTGCGAACTTTACAGTACAAACAACGTTGGCAAGCGCAGAATCAGTTTACTGGTCACTGTCTCAAACGAAGAAAATTATTCAAGTTCAAAAGGAAAATCTTGGACGTGCCCAATACATTAGGTCGTGGAACTCTCGCCGAGTAAGCAATGGACTATCTGAGCGCGCTGACTTCCTTCAAGCTGATTCAAATTTAAAACTTCGTGAATACGAATTACAAAATGCTCTTCAACAACAAAACCTGTTAGAAAGAACTTTCAACTCAATGAGAGGGATCGACAGCAGTGTTGTAGATGAAGAGTTAGAAGGAGTTGACAGCAAAAACTTAAAGTCTCTTGCAGTTCCCGCAAAAGCTGATCTTCGTGAAGATACAAAGGCGGCCCTTGAGCAGCAGAATCTTGCGAAAGCAAATGCAGCGCTGGCGATTGAAAGAAACAGGCCGACTTTCGAAGTTTACGGGTCATATGCTTTAAATGGTAGAGATTATGAGCGCGTTGACGCTATTTCAAATTCTTTTAAAAATGATCACTCTACAAGTGCGATTGGAGTAAGATTTAATACTCCTCTTGATTTTGGAACAACGAGTGGTGCTATTGATGGTTACAAAAAAGAGCAATTAGCTGCCGAATACAATTACCAAAGAAAAGTTTTCGACCAAGACAGAGAGTATAATGACTTAATCACTCGTTTTGAAGACACGAAGATCAGACTAGGTCTTGTTGAGAAAATTTCTGAAGCTCAAAGAATTAAAACAACAAACGAAAGAAACCGTCTGAATAACGGTCGTACAACAACGTTCCAGGTTTTAACTTTTGAGGTAGACCTTGCTCAGGCCGATGTACTAAGAATTCAAACAGAAACTGACTTACTTAACATTTATGCCCAATTAAAAATTTTTAGTGCTGGAGGTGCCAAGTGAATTTGGCTTCATTATCAATCAAAAGACCCGTCTTCATTACGTGTATCGTAACTGTTATTCTGGTCGTTGGATGGCTTTCACTTAGATCGCTTCCAGTCGATTTATTTCCTAACGTTACATTTCCTATCGTTACAGTAACGACAACTTATCCTGGTGCCGGGCCGGAAGAAGTTGAAACCCTGGTTTCAAAAATTTATGAAGAGGAACTTTCAAACGTTCCAGGTCTTAAAAAACTTTCTTCACGAAATCTTGAAGCCGTATCAATCATCATTGCGGAATTTAACCTTGATGTTGATATCAAGTACGCTGAACAGCAAGTTCGCGACAAAGTTGCTGCTGCAAGAAAAAAGCTTCCAGAAGATATTGATGAGCCGGTTATTAGAAAGATCGACCCTGCAGATCAGCCGATTATCACGATTTCAGTTGAATCTGATCTACCGGATGGAGAGCTTTTTCAATACGTAGATAAAAAGATTAAACCAATGATTGAACAGGTTAATCAGGTTGGTCTTGTTGAAATCTATGGTGGTAGAAAAAGAGAGATCAAAGTTGAACTTGACCGCAACAAGCTTAAGGCCCGTGAAATTTCAGCTTCTCAAGTTTCTGAGAGATTAAAAATTTCAGGACAAAACATTCCTGCCGGAAAAATTTCCGGAGAAAGCAGTGACACTGTTTTTAGAACTCTTGGTGAATACAAAACAATCAAAGAAATTGAATCAACGATCGTTAACTTCCTAGGAAATGATGTTCCTATTACAGTTAAAGATGTTGGTTCAGTTAAAGACTCTCTTGAAGAAAGAAAAACTTACGCTTATTACAATGGTAAGTCTTCAATCCTTCTTTCTGTTTACAAACAATCTGGCTCAAACACGATTGGTGTTGCTAAAGGAATTAAAAAGCAAGTTGAGAAAATCAACGCAACTTTAAAAACACAAAATCAAAAAATGTCTCTGCAAGTTGTTCGTGATGGATCAAAAGCTATTGATGCCAACGTTTATGACGTTTATGAAACAATCATTATCGGTATGATTTTAACGATCATTGTCGTGTTCTTCTTCCTGGGTTCACTACGATCGACTATCATTACCGGATTAGCACTTCCCAACTCACTTCTAGGAGCTTTCATTCTCCTGGCAGCTGCAGGGTTTACAGTTAACATTATGACCCTTCTTGCTCTGTCTCTGGCCGTAGGTCTCTTGATCGACGATGCCATCGTTGTACGTGAAAACATCTTCCGTCACATTGAAATGGGTGCAGAACCTGTAAAGGCCGCTATTGAAGGAACGACTGAAGTAACCTTAGCGGTTGTTGCAACAACTCTTACGGTTATTGCGGTATTTGCTCCAATCTCATTTCTAGATGGAGTTGTTGGTCAGTTCTTTAAAGAATTCGGTCTTACAGTTTGTTTTGCCATGATGATTTCTCTATTTGATGCCCTTACAATGGCACCGATGTTATCTGCTTACTTTGCTGGTAAGGTCGAGCACCACGATCCAACTAAGCCAAAAGTAAAAAAAGGAATCTGGGATAACACTGTTGGTGTCCTTCTGGATAAATTTAACGACTTCCAAAACTGGTTAGAAGAGATCTATGTTAGTGTTTTACACTTTACTTTGAGACGTCCATTTATCGTCTTACTAGTTTCAACATTGATCTTCTTTGCTTCATTTGCTGCTTTAAAATTCGTACCAAAAACTTTCCTTCCTGCTCAGGATGCCGGGGAATTCATGGTTTCAATTGACCAAAAACCAGGAACTAGCTTGGATGGAATGAATGGTCTGGGTCAAGAAGTTGATAAACTGATTAGAGAAAACAAAGAAGTTGCTTACACTGTTTTACAAGTTGGAGATCAAAATGGTCAGCCAGAAAAAGCAAGTATCTTCGTCACTCTTGTTGATTCAAAACTACGTAAAGGAATTAATACAACGGCAGTTAAGGCCCGTGTACGTGATCAGCTAAAACCTTTTGCTGCTGCTAACCCAGCTGTTAAAGATATCGATAGTGTTGGTGGTGGGCAACGTCCATTCAACGTCAATATCGTTGGTGATGACATGAAAGAGATTGAAAAATACTCTGGACTGTTACTGGAAAAACTTAAAAATCACCCTGCTCTTCTCGACGTTGATACTTCAAGCCGTCCAGGTAAACCTGAATTCCAGGTTGTTCCTGACAGATATAGAGCAGAACGTCTTGGGGTTTCAACAACTCTTCTAGGTGCTGAACTTAGAACACAAGTTGAAGGATCAACTCCTGCAGTATTCCGTGAACTTGGTGAAGAATACGATATCCGCGTTCGTATGAAAGAAGATCAACGCGATATTAAAACTGCGTTTAACTCGATCTATATTCCCAACATCAACAACTCACTTATTAAATTAAGTAATGTTGCTAAGCCTTTTGATACAACAGGGCCTGCAAACATCAACCGCCAGGACCGTGGACGTTACATTCAGATTTCTGCTGATGTTGCCCCTAATGGACCAGGTATGGGTGGAGCGATCACTGATATCAAGAGAATCTTAGATGAAGAACTTAAACTTCCAAGCAACATGAGATACCAGTTCGTTGGTCAGGCCGAAAACTTCCAGGAACTAATGGTGAACATGATTGTGGCCGGTGGTCTTGGTATTATGTTCATCTATTTCGTACTTGCCTCTCTTTATGAATCGTTTGTTACACCATTCACTATCATGCTCGTGCTACCACTAGCGATGTGTGGAGCTTTCTATGCTCTTGCTCTAACTGGAGCTTCGCTGGATCTGTTCTCTATGATTGGTTGTATTATGCTTCTCGGGGTTGCAACGAAAAACTCAATTCTTCTCGTCGACTATGCTCACCAGCAAGTTGAAGGTGGAATGAGTTTATCAGAGGCCATCATCGCATCTGGTAGAGCAAGACTTCGTCCGATTCTTATGACTTCATTTGCTTTAATTGGAGGTATGTTACCTCTAGCTATCGGATTAAATGAGGCCTCAAAACAAAGAACATCAATGGGTATTGCAGTTATCGGGGGATTAATTTCTTCGACTCTACTGACTCTCGTGGTTATTCCTGCAGCTTACTCTTATGTCGAAAGATTCAGAGTCTGGTCTGGAAACATCATGAAGAAAATCTTTATGGCACACTAATTCTAAAAACTAAAAGGCCCGCTTTAAGCGGGCCTTTTTTTGACTATAAATTATTTAAAGCTGCAATCAACGTCTCATCTTTTTTAGCAAAACAAAAACGAATCATTCTCGATCCTTCATCCGACTTGATATAAAAAGCTGAAGTTGGAATTGTCGCAACTTTCTTTTCAACAATTAATTTTTTACAGTAATCAACATCGTTTTCACCTTCAGGCAGAAACGCCATCGCGAAATAAGTACCCTGAGGATTAGAAACATTAAAACCACGCTCTTTTAATCCATTAATCAGCAGGTCTCTTTTTCTTGAATACTCAGCTTTAAACTCCACTAAGTATTCATCCATTTTCACCAGCGCTTCGGCCATCGCCCATTGGAATGGTTGAGACACCGCAAATGTAGAGAACTGATGAACATTGTGAATCGCTTTAATAATATTCGCTGGGCCAATCGCCCATCCGATTTTCCACCCTGTTAATCCAAATGTTTTCCCAGTTGAAGAAATCGTAATAGTACGGTCTTTTAAATCTGAATAGGTAGCCGTTGGTTTATGCTCAACTCCAAAAGTTAAGAACTCATAAACTTCATCTGATAAAATATAAAAATCGTGTTTTCTAGCAAGATCACCAATTTCTTCAATCTCAGCAGCAGTAAAAACTTTTCCTGTTGGATTGTGAGGATTGTTCACGATTAAAAGTTTAGTCTTTGGCGTGATCGCCGCCTTTAACTCTTCAATGTCATAGTTAAAGTTTGGCGCCTTCAAAGTAACCGGAACAACTTTGGCTCCAGCAAGCTGAATAGAAGCTAAATAAGAATCATAAAATGGCTCAAGCACCACAACTTCGTCACCTGGGTTTAAAATCCCCATACATGTACAAAAGATCGCCTCAGTTGCACCAGTAGTTACCACAACCTCACTAAGTGGGTTCACCGTAAAGTTATAAAATCTTTTATAGTTATGAGCGATAGCCTCTCTTAAAGGCAAAATCCCCATTGAAGGCGCGTATTGGTTCTTATTCTCATTCATGGCCTTAGAGGCAAGATCGATGACCCATTTAGGCCCATCAAAGTCAGGAAACCCTTGAGAAAGGTTAATGGCCTTATTCTCAATGGCCATTTTTGTCATTGTGGAAAAGATCGATTCTTTGAATTGTTCTACTGTATTGCTAAGTGGCTTCATATTGGTCCTGTATAATCATTTATTACCCTTTCTTTACTACATACTAATGGCCAAAAAAAGAGAGATTTTATATATAGGGCAAATCTTACTCAAATTTATCCGGAAAAGAAGCGTGTCATTTATTATCAAGCCTCAAGATCTCGAAGAAATGAAAAAACTGGCCACTCTGGTAAGGGTTATGAACACTCAAGGCCATAATCCAGCGACTAGTGGAAACTACTCTCTTCGCTCGAAAACCAACCCTGAAATTGCTTTAGTTTCAGAGTCTGGAATTGATAAGAGTAAATTCACAGAAGAAAACTTCCTGCCGCTTTACCACGGAACAAGAGAGATGCTGGAAAGTTACACAAACACTGGCCGAAAATCTTCTGATGAAACTGACATTCACTTAACGATTTATCAAATCACTAAAGCAAACTGTGTTCTTCACAGTCACATGCTGGACGCCCTTTTATTTGCTGACCTATTTGAAGGCAAAGACTTCGCAACGATTAAACAACTTGAACTTTTAAAAGGCTTCAAGGGAATTAAAACTCACGAACTGGAAATTAATATTCCTATTTTCGATAACACTCAAGACATCAGAAACCTTGCTGAAGAAATCAAACCAGCAATCCTGTCTCAACCAAACAGCTACGGACTACTTCTTCGTGGTCACGGGATTTATGTTTGGGGAGAAAGCGTGGAAGAAGCAAAACGCCACCTGGAAGTTTTTGAGTATATTTTCAAGTATTATTTAAATTCAGCAAGAAGGGCATAAATTATGGCAAAGTTATTTATTGCAAAAACAAATGAAACAATCACTGACTTCAACCAGATCAAATCTGTTTTGAATAGTCACAATATTTTAATCGAACAATGGCAGGCCAATACAAAACTTGCTGACGATGCTGATCAAGAAACAATCCTTGCTGCTTACTCTCATGAATTAAAACCATTCATGGAAAAATTTGGATTTGAAACGGCCGACGTTATCAACGTCAATCCATCAACTCCAAATCTTCAGGCCATTAGAGAAAAATTCATGAAAGAACACCGTCACAGTGACGATGAAATCAGATTTTTCGTTGATGGAGAAGGAATCTTCTGGTTCCACCTTGATAACGATGAAGTGATCGCTGTAACTTGTACAGCTGGTGACTTTATGTCAGTTCCAAAAAACTTCCGTCACTGGTTTGATCTTCACCCTAACTACTTTGTTAAGGCGATCAGAATCTTTTCAAATATGGAAGGATGGGTTCCTCTTTATACAAACTCTAACGTAGATGCGAAGTACAATCCATGAAGTATATTTTAACTGACGTCGAAGGCACAACTACTTCAATCAGCTTCGTTCACGAAACGCTGTTTCCTTACGCCTACGAAAACCTAAAACGTTTTGTGGCCGCAAACATCAATAAGACCGACGTTCAGGATGTTTTAAAGCAAACTCAAAAGACCGCTTTAGAAGAAGATAAAAAAGAATTAAACGATGCTGAAGCTTGTGACTTGCTTCTTCATTGGATTAAGACTGATAGAAAACATGCTGCTTTAAAGAACCTTCAAGGCCTTATTTGGGAAGAAGGTTATGCTTCTGGCGAGATCAAAGGTCATGTTTATAAAGACGTTCCAGAGGCGCTTAAAGCGTGGAAGGATGCAGGTCTGACATTAGGAGTCTACTCATCTGGTTCAGTTAAAGCTCAACACTTAATCTTTGAGTTTTCGACTGAAGGTAAT
The DNA here is from genome assembly GCA_040376855.1 of Bacteriovorax sp. Taxonomy (GTDB): domain Bacteria; phylum Bdellovibrionota; class Bacteriovoracia; order Bacteriovoracales; family Bacteriovoracaceae; genus Bacteriovorax. The sequence goes on along the minus strand of JBEIPV010000018.1, from coordinate 1,068 downwards.
TTGAGACCCTATTTTTCAAATCACTTTGATACAGCTGTCGGACACAAAAGAGAGACGGCTTCATATTCAAATATCGCCAGTCTTTTAAAATTAGACCCAAGTGAGATCTTGTTTCTTTCAGATATCAAAGAGGAACTGGATGCTGCCCGTACAGCGGGAATGAAGACGATTCAACTTGTTCGCCAGAACGATGTTGTGATCGGAGATCATAAAACAGTGACTTCTTTTAGCGAGATTAAAGTCTAAAAGCGCCACCAGAAATCCAGGTTAAATAAATACCCTTTTTTTCCAATTGCAAATTCAGAGAAGTCATTTGATGAAACACCAATCATGGTGTGGAACTCTTTATCAATGATGTAGTAACCAACTGTCCCACCGACGGTCTGCTTGTTAACGTCGATTTTAGGTCCGAAAATAAGACGATTCCAATTCGTGAATAAATAACCATAAGCAAGAGACAGCTCAAGGTTCAAGTCATTTGTATACTCCCCCGAGTTATACAGATACTCATCCTGAGGCTTTTGAGTGAAGGCCCTAAGTTTTACATAAGAATTAAAATTAGAGTTAGAAACCATATCAAGGTAACCAATGAACTGATAAGAACCTTTAGCGTTGTCATGGTAGTATTGAAAACCATTTTCTACCGAGATCTCATAATCATCATTGCTGAATACTGTATTTTTAATCGAGACGTTTAAGATTTTAAACATTGTCGAAATAAGATTGGTATTAATCTGAGTACTCGAAGTTAAACCATAACCTAAAACTGATGGTCCAGCTAAGAATTCTTTTTTAATTAAATTAGCGGCAGTAAATCCTTGTGCCAAACCAGTATAAACCAGTGGACGATACTTCGCTGCCGCTTTGCGATTTTCTTTATAAAGTAAATCAAACCTTGCAGGCATATCTCTATTTTTAGTTTTAGTCAGATCAACTTTTTTTAAATAATTTTCCGGACGAATAAGACCACTTTTATTGTGAGTCTTAACAGTTGCCGTAAAAAATTCCTGATCCGGATCGATCACTTCTACTCTGGCATAACCCAAGATACTTTTACTGGTGTGTGAA
>JBEIPV010000219.1:0-2417 GCA_040376855.1 Bacteriovorax sp. | reverse complement strand
GTTAATTTCGAAGAATTGATTGCTGAAACTGGTTGCGACCGTGAAGTGGCATTTGATATTTTAGAAATGATTCAAAGGCTGGATCCGGTAGGATGTGGAGCGAGCAATCTTCAGGAATGTCTTCTTGCTCAGGCGAGAATCGCTGAAGAAAGATCGCCATTATTAGAAAAAATCATCCGTGATCACTTAGAAGATTTACAGAGTAAAAACTTTGATAAAATTTCAAAGGCCCTTTCTGTTTCTATCGATCAGGTGAAACAAACATCATTATTGTTACAAAATTTTCACCCAAAACCAGGGCGACTGGTAGCGACTCCAGACACTCATTATATCCTACCGGATATCTATGTTGTTGAAGCTGGTGGAGAGTTTGTGGTTCAAGTTAATGATGAAGGGATTCCTCGCCTAAAGATTTCAAAACTTTACCAGGAAATGATCAAAAAAGGGGCAGGACATAAAACAGATGAAGCTTCAGAGTTTGTTAAAGATAAACTCCGTGCTGCCGAATGGTTAATAAAGTCTATTCAAAACAGACAAAAAACTATTGAGAAGGTTTCAAAAGCGATCGTGGCAAAACAACAGGAATTTTTCAAAAAAGGTCCAAAATATTTAAAGCCAATGGTTTTAAAAGATGTTGCGAATGAAATTGGAATGCACGAGTCGACTGTATCAAGAGTAACAACTAATAAATATATGCACACCCCATTGGGGACGTTTGAATTAAAATACTTTTTTAACACCGGAATTGGAGGAAAAGACGGTGGTGTAGACATTGCAAGCGAGGTTTTAAAGTTAAAAATTAAGGCGATCTTCGACGGAGAAAATCCAACGAAGCCACTCTCAGACCAAAAGGTTGTGGAGATCCTGGCGAGAGAGAACCTGACAGTAGCAAGAAGAACAGTGACGAAGTATCGTGAGATGTTAGGTGTTGCACCTTCATCAAAACGAAAAGAAAAGAACTAGTTTTATTATTACGAACCTACGTCTTTGCGGGGCAAAGACAAACGACAAGAAGGGCATTTATGAAAATTACGACATCATTTTTACACATGGAACACACTGCGGCCCTTGATGAAAAAATTCAAGAGTCATCAGCAAAATTAGAAAAGTTCTTTAAAGCAAAAGGAACGATGAAGTGGTCTTGTTATGTAAAAAATGGTCAGCATTTTGCTGAAATTTACTACCATGCTCCTCAGTGTGAATATCACGCTAAAGCATTCTCGGATAATATGTACCACACCATTGATATGGCCGTGGAAAAAATTGAAAAGCAAGCATTTAAAAAGAAAGATAAATATAACAAGATTCACAGAGAACACGCAGAGATGATCATCCTTGACCCGGATTCAGCATGGCAAGACCACGCTGATGACGAGGACGTAGCTTAATAGGCCGTCGGATTTTTTCTGAAGTGTTCAATTAATAATTGATACTCTTTCGGGTGAACAGGATAAGCGATTATCGGTTCACCCGTTTTTGTTTTAGGACTTAAATCTATCCAGCCACGGGTGATTTTCTTCACCGTTGAGATGTTATCCACCACATATCTATTCGTAGCAACTTTGATAGGACGATCAATATCTGAAAGAGGTGTCCCATTCAATGTTAAATCGTGAATTCGATTGATGAAGGGGATTCCCCATTTTCTTATTTTAAAACTTAAATTAGGTGAAATAGCAGGGGAAAATGAGGTTGAAATAAAACGGTAGAGCTCCATAAAACTCACGATCAATTTCACTTCTTTAGGTGTTAAGTAAAAGGATACAACATCGACTCCTGGTTGTTTGTTTTTGTCATAACCAATGGCCACCGCTTCAAAAATTTCAGATCTGTCGTAAGGCGTGTTTTTGTAAAATGATGTGCGAACGAGCCCCATAGAAGTCAGGTAAACATCGACCTTTTGCTCTTCTTTTGGCAGTGATGAATTAAGTTCTGCCAGCACTCCTTCCGTCACTAATTGTCCCATGGGATTCGGGATAGCAGAGGATCTGATGTAGCTTTTTTTAGGTGTGAAAACAACTTCTGTAGGCGCCGATTTTTCCCCCATAAGTTCAAAAGATTTCACTCTCCATTTCTCTATGCGATTTTTCCAGCTTTGATTTTCCGGGATTTTATCCGTAATAGTAATGACGTGATTGGCACTGGTATTTTTCATCGTCACTTTTTTGTTTTTAGGGTCAAAATTAAACTCTAAAAATCCCAGATTTTCCCCGTAAGCTCCGGTCTGATTAATAACGGCATCATGAACGATAGCAAATTCTTGTTTGTGAGTATGCCCAGCAACTAAAATATCCAGTCCTTTGAGTTTTTTTGCCAGCTCAAAACTTTCTTTTCCTCCACCATGCATCGAGAGAATCACGACTTCGACTTTATGGCGTGAACGCATGTCATAAATCATTTTATTTAAATGATCGGCC
>JBEIPV010000129.1:0-7975 GCA_040376855.1 Bacteriovorax sp. | reverse complement strand
CCTAGGTATTTCGGATTAAGCATATTATCTACTGAGAAAATATCATCCAGCTGAGCTTGAGTTAAAAGTTTTTTCTCCAGTACAACCTGCGCTACGGTTTTTCCAGAACGCGCACATTCTTTACCAATTTCATCACAAGCTTCATGACCTAAAACCGGATCAAGATAAGTTACAATCGCAATACTATTCATTACGTTTGCCATACAGATTTTTGGGTTTGCTGTAATACCGTCAACACATTTAGTTTTTAAAGCAATAGCAGCGTTAGCAAGCAGAGTGACTGATTCAAAAATAGAAGAGGCGATAACCGGCTCCATAACGTTCAACTGCAGCTGACCAGCTTCACTGGCCATCGTGATTGTTAGATCGTTACCCATAACTTTAAAGCAAACCTGGTTCACCACTTCAGGGATAACTGGATTGACTTTTGCTGGCATGATGCTCGATCCAGCCTGTAGTTCAGGAAGATTGATTTCCTTAAACCCTGCACGAGGACCTGAAGAAAGAAGGCGAAGGTCATTACAGATTTTTGAAAGTTTCACGGCCGTTCTCTTAAGAGCTCCAGAGATCATAACGTAAGCACCACAGTCTGATGTGGCCTCAATTAAATCTTCTGAAACGCTGAAGTTAAGTCCAGTGATCATATTTAATTTTTCAACAGCAAGTTGTGAGTATCCTGGAGGAGTGTTGATTCCTGTTCCGATTGCTGTCGCCCCAAGATTAACTTCTAAAATAAGATCTTTAATTCTTGGAAGGATTTTAATTTCTTCTTTAATAAGAGTTGAGAATGCATGGAACTCTTGTCCCAGTGACATGGGAACAGCATCTTGAAGCTGAGTACGTCCCATTTTAATAATATCTTTGAACTCGACAGATTTCTCAGAGAAAGCTTCACGGAGAGTTTCCAGTGCTTCTGTTAAGATCGATACGTGTTGATAAAGAGCGATTCTAAAAGCTGTTGGATAAGCATCGTTAGTCGACTGGCATTTATTCACGTGATCATTCGGGTGAATGATATGGTAGCTCCCTTTTTTCTCACCCATCAGTTCCAGAGCAAGGTTGGCGATAACTTCGTTAGCGTTCATGTTGATTGATGTTCCCGCTCCACCTTGGTAGATGTCCGAAGGGAATTGATCAAAACATCTGTTGTTGGTGATGATTTCATCACAAGCTCTGGCGATAAGATCCGCAATCTTTGGATCAATCGTTCCTAATTCTCCGTTGGCAAGTGCACATGCTTTTTTCGTGTAAGCAAGGGCCTTCACCATCGTATGATTGTCGCCAATTTTTCCCGTAGAAATTTTAAAGTTTTCGATAGCACGCTGAGTGTGAACGCCGTAGTAAGCATGAGCTGGAATTTCCAGTTTACCTAAAAGATCGTGTTCAATTCTAAATTCATTATTTGCGCTCATGTGCTTATCCTTTTTTGATTCCAGACCTGTCAAAAAATGACCAGGTGCCGGTCCCTAACTTAAAAAATTTGGACCTTTAGAATGATCTCTGAAAAACTTTTTTGCAAGGGGGGACGCAGGAGATTTTTATGAACATGAGAACAAAAAGCTTATACCCTTACGCTGGACAATATTGTCCTGTAGATATTTTCGGTTATTCCTCAAATGGCATTCCGGGAATTGAAATAGTTGGACTGGGAAAATACTCACGTTCCATGAAAGAGAAATTTATTTACCTATCGCGTGAACGAAAACTGCGTTTTCCCTTGAAGCGCTTCGTTTTATGCATCGAAGGGGAAGTTGAAGGAAAGAAGTTTAAAGAAGAAGAGTACCGCTATCTGGAACTTCCTCTTTTATTGATGCTCTGGAGCCTTACAGGGCATCTTCCTCTGGATCACCTTGAGGATTGTTTTGCCTCTGGGAAAATTTCAGTAGAAGGGGAGGTTTCGGCCCTTTATTTAAATGGCAAAGAGCAAGAAAATCTCAATGAAATGTTCAAGCTTGAAGACGATCAAGTGCTAAAAATTATTGCCCCCGAAAAAACGGTGGTTTTTGATGATCATTATCACTTGCCGTTGGAAGGGCTTTTTGCTTCTTTGGTAAAAAGTTAGATTGAAAGTGAAGTCAGTAACTCAACTTCACTCACATCAAACTCATTTTTCTTTCTTAAGCAGTCTGCTAGAGGCGCCATCACAACTTTACCTTGAAGGTAAACAGTCGCTGTTGCTTTTTCACCGGCCACTAATGCCTTCACAGCAGAGTGTCCCATTTGCGAAGCAATCAAACGATCCGTTGGAGTTGGATTTCCACCGCGTTGAATGTGTCCTAGGATACAAACGTGAGCTTCTAGTTGAAACTGATCTTTCAAGCTTTTTTGAATAAGGTAACCGATACCAGGTTCTTCACCTTCGGCAGCGATGATAATTGATGAGGTTTTTCCGCGCTTAATTCCGCGGTCAATATCTCCAGCGATTTTTTGGTAATCAATAGTCGCTGTCGGAAGGACAACGTTTTCAGCTCCCGTACAAATCCCTACTTTAAGGGCGATGGCCGGTGATTTTCTTCCCATAACTTCAACAATAAAGGTTCTGGCATGAGAGTTTGCTGTGTCTCTGATTTTATCTACGGCATCTACTGCGTTTTGAACGGCAGTATCAAATCCGATTGTATAATCTGTTCCGCTGATGTCGTTATCAATTGTTCCTGGAATTCCACAAATAGGAAATCCATGTTCATTATGTAGGGCCATCGCTCCATTATAAGATCCGTCTCCACCGATCACGACTAGAGCGTCGATCCCGTGGCTTCTTAAAATTCTTGCAGCCTTTGCTCTTCCTTCCGGAGTTCTGAATTCTTTTGAACGCGATGTTTGTAAAACAGTTCCACCGTGTTGAAGAATGTTACCTACCGAAGATACAGAAAGCTCTCTGATATTATTTTCTAAAAGACCTTCATATCCTTTTTGAATCCCATAAATGTTCAGGCCTTCACCGATGGCCGTTCTAACAACCGCGCGAATCGCACAGTTCATTCCCGGGCTATCTCCGCCACTACAAAGGACAGCAATTGTTTTGATAGAAGTCTTAGTCATAAAAATCCTTATTTAAAAACACTCACACCTTCAAACAGAGGTGGATTAGCGATTCCCATAATATTTAAAATTGTTGGAGCAACGTTTCTTAGGGCCATCGGGCCTTCGTTCATCTCTAACTTTTCATTCTTTAATCTTGGATCAACTACGATAAATGGTACCACAGATTCGGTGTGAGATGTGTGGATATCACCATTTTCATAAACCATTTGATCTGAGTTTCCATGATCGGCCGTAATCAGCATCGTCACACCTTCGGCCGCACATTTTTTAAGCAGGCGATCGACAACCACATCCAATGCTTCAATGGCCTTAATCGCAGCAGGGAAATTCCCTGTGTGACCAACCATATCTGAGTTGGCAAAGTTCACGACGTATAAACTAATCGAGTGGTCTGCCAGAGCTTCTTCAAGTTTATCGCAAACTAAGTAAGCGCTCATTTCAGGTTTTAAATCATATGTGGCAACATCTTTTGGAGATGAGATCAACACTTGTTGTTCACCTTCGAAAGGATGTTTATCTCCGCCGTTGAAGAAGAAAGTAACGTGAGCGTACTTTTCTGTTTCAGCGATTTTTAATTGTTTTAAACCTAATTCTGAAATGTACTCACAAAGAGTCCCTTTCAGTTTTTCTTTGTTAAATAAAATAGGAAGTTTAACCCAGTCTTCAATGTAAGGGGTCATGCACAGGAAGTATCCCGGGCGAGTGCTCACTGGAAAATCGGTAAACTTAGGATCAGTCAGTGCTAATGAAATTTGAATAGCTCTATCTGGCCTGTAGTTAAAAAATAAAACAGCATCGTTTGCTGTCATCGCCAGAGATTTATCAAACATCACCGGGTGAATGAATTCATCAAAGCGTTCTTGAGCGTATTCACTCTTGATGTACTCAATCGGAGAAAGAGTCGTTTGATCTCCTTGTCCCATGAAACATTTATAACAAGCTTCAATTTTTTCCCAACGACGATCGCGGTCCATTCCGATCGAGCGCCCTTGCATAGAGGCGAACTTCAATCCGGGAATCGCCAAGGCTTCTTCAACAAAGTTAATCCCGGTATCTCTGGCCGTATCTCTTCCGTCTGTAAAAGCGTGAAGGATGATTTCAATATTATCGGCGTGGAAAATTTTTGCTAATTCTTTTAAGTGATTGATGTGTGAGTGAACACCACCATTTGAAAGTAATCCCATTAAGTGAATGCGGTTTGAGTGAGCTTTTGCATACGCTTTGATGTTTTGAATTTCTTCCATATCTTTAAGCGTGCCAAGCTCGATTGCTTCGTTAATACGAACAAGATCCTGGCGAACCGATCTTCCGGCCCCAAGATTCATGTGGCCAACTTCTGAGTTACCAGCGACACCTTTTGGAAGACCAACAAGAACTCCACCTGGCTCAATTGTTGTCATTGGGTAGGTTGCCATGATGGCATCCATATGTGGTTTTTTTGCGTGCATGATAGCGTTCTTGAAATCTTTCGGTGTGATTCCATAACCATCAAGAATACAAAGAAGAACTCTTTTATTTAAACCGTGGATTGATTTCATTTGTTTTCACCTTTTGATAATAATCAGAAAGAATGACAGCGCTTGCGACTGAAACATTCAAACTTTCAACATTGTCTGTTCCGGGAATTTTGATCGTCGTACCAGTTTGCATCAGTTCTTTTGAAAGCCCTGTTGCTTCTTCACCAAAAACGATGACAGCTTTTTTGTCCCACACTAATTCATAGAGACTATTTTTAGCGTGTGATGAAGTGGTAACAATTTGGTATTTATTTTTTGCTAGCAGAGCAATGGATTTTTTAAAGTCTTTCGTTTCAAAAATCTCTACGAACTCTGATCCACCTTCCGATGTACGGATGGATGAAGCAGATTCAGCGATTTTTTTATCTGAAACTAAAATCGCATCAGCACCAAAGTGAGCAGCATTTCTTAAAATGGCCCCGATGTTATGCGGGTTCGCCACGTTTTCAAGTGCGATGATCAAAGACCTTTCATTTTTCATTGAAAGATAAGTCTCCAGAGGACGGCTTGCCGCTTTTTTAATCAGCATACAAATGTCTTCGTGGTGAGTGGCCTTCGTCATTTTTTCAAGCTCAGCGCGCTCGACGATATGATAGGCCTTTTTGTTTTGAGCACAGTACTTGGTGACATGTGGAAACCTCTTCATCATCTCTTTTGTTAAAAAGAGCTGAATGATGTCCTCCGGGCGGTTTTTAAAAACGGCCAGGCATGCATTTTCACCATAAATTCTAATTTCGACGGTCTGAGACCCATTAATTTTTTTACTCATAATCCCACCTATGGTATCAATTTTCGTACATATGGGCCAAATCAATTTAGAAAAGACATTAACTGGATACTTAGCACCTAAAGACTTCGAGGCCGATCTTAAAATCGAGCTCGGTTTGATGGGAATTGAGATCCTCTCGCAGCATGGCAGGCTATTTATCTGTGAAGGAGCTGCCCAAGATGTCGTCTTTGCTCAAGATACTTGGTTGCGAGTAGAGATACTCCCGTATACCTCTATTAATCATGCTGCGGAGCTCTTGAAATCGAAGGCCCGCCGCTGGTCACATTACTCAGTCAATAATCATAGAAGGGCCGAACTTATTTTAGATAAGGTGCCTTCTGCCAAAATAAAAAGATACGATTTCCTGGAAGAAATTCCAAAAACCACGATCGGCTGCTTTGCCCTGTTATCAGAATCAGAAATGATCCTTACTCCAGAGACGACATGTCCGCTGCCTTTTGGTGAAATCGAATTCAACGAAGATAAAATCAATCCTCCTTCGCGCGCTTATTTAAAACTTTGGGAACTCTTCACGCTTTACGGTTACAAACCAGAAGCGGGAATGAAGACGATCGATGTTGGAAGTTGCCCTGGTGGATGGACTTGGGTTCTTCAAACAGTTGGAACAAATGTTGTGAGTGTTGATAAGGCTCCACTTGATCCCAAAATTGCAGCACTACCAAATATCGAATTTAAACAAGAAAGTGCTTTTGGTTTAAGGCCTCAGCACGTGGGACACCTGGATTGGTTTTTCTCAGATATTATCTGTTACCCAGATAAACTTTTAGAACTTGTAAACCGCTGGAGAGAATCTGGTCTGGTTGATAATTTTGCCTGCACGATTAAATTTCAAAAACCGACTGACTTTGAAACGATGTTTAAGTTTAAGGCGATTCCCGGCTCTAGAGTTGTGCACCTTTCATGTAATAAACACGAAGTGACTTGGATTAATACAAAGGAAAATAAATGAAAAACTTTCACAAAAACCTGAACATCGCTTTTATCGGCGGACTTGTTGGTACTATTCTCATGACACTTGCTGGCCCATGGTTTGTTAAACAACTTGTTACTGCACCAGTAAACTTTGGAGTTAACTGCGAGCCAGACGTTATGTATTCAATGCAAAAGCTAATCGTTTGTCAGATTATCGGTTTGGTTTTAGGTATCATCATCACTTTTTATTTAAGATATAAATTATTCGGTGGAAAGACGACTCCACCTCCGGCACAAACAAATGCTTAATACGATCTCATCACGCATTCCCTCTGTAGAAGGTGAGTGCGTGCGCCTGTTTCATGGAAGAGGAAAAAAGTGGCCCGGATTCGAGCACCTTTCAATTGATCTTTATCCTCCCGCTGTTTTAATTACGACTTATAAAGAGATTGATGACGCTGAAAAAGCATCGTTAGTAGAAACTCTTAAATCAGTACCTAATTTAAAATTTTCATCTATCCTACTTCAAAAAAGATATGGCAAAGGCGAGGACGTTGAAGTTCTATTCGGTGAAGCACCTTCAGAAACTCACGCCGTGGAAAAGTCAGAAAAATATATTATCAACTTAAAGAACGCTAAAAACATCGGCTTCTTTTTAGATATGGCCATTGGCCGCGAGTATGTTCGCAACCATTCAAAAGATAAAACTGTCTTAAATCTTTTTTCATATACATGCTCACTTTCGGTTTCCGCTCTGAAAGGCGGCGCCACTCAAGTTGTAAACGTTGATATGAGCAAACCTTCACTGAACATCGGTGAAAAAAATCACATCATCAATGGCATTGATAAAAGAAGTGCTAAGTTTCTTCCTCATGACATCATGAAGTCTTTCGGAGCGATCGCCCGTAAAGGCCCTTATGATTTAATCATTATCGATCCTCCAACGAATCAAGGTGACAGCTTCAAAGCAAACCGCGATTACCACAAGATCATTAAAAGACTGCATACAATGACGGCGAAAGACGGGATTGTGATGGCGTGTTTGAATTCACCTCATCTTGATGGCCAGTTTTTGATTGATTCTTTTACTGAGCATGCTAATCAGTTCACTTTTCAAGAAAAGTTTTATTCGAGCTTTAGTGAGATGGAGTCTAATCCGGAAGAAGGGCTGAAGATTCTTTTATTTAAGAAGAATGCTTAGAACTGCAATTATTGAAGTTAGGACAAGTCCGAAGCCCCACATTAAAGCAGTATAAAGACGGTCAAATTTTTTATCGACAGCTTCAAAACGTAGATCAATTTTTTCAAATCTTTGATCTATCTTCTTAAACTCTTCTCTAAACTCAACATCCATGTGATGAAAGTGATTAGTCTGGGCCTTAAGAGTTAAAATCAGCATGTCTTCAGTCGTGACTTTTTCCTTATCCATCTTTGCGAGGATTTCCTGGCTCTTTTGTTGTAGCCAGTGGTCGAATAATTGATTTTCAAACATGCGTGTGCTCATTGGTTAAGTTTAACATAAAATCAGTATTCATGTCTCGACTTAGTGATCCTTTGTATAAATTGTTGATTCAAAAAAGGTTAATTTGGTAAGACGCAAGAAAAGACTGACTATGACCTCAGAAAATTAACAAGAAAGAATCTACCTCATTGATTCCTTTGTCACCTAAATCTATACGATATTAGATACTCATTATAGGCCAATTCTTCT
>JBEIPV010000097.1:0-11055 GCA_040376855.1 Bacteriovorax sp. | reverse complement strand
CACTTCCTAAGGTCACTTTTTTCGTTACAATTTTTTGTGTAATCACTTCCACCAGCCCCGACTCTACTCCGTGGAGTAAAAACGCTTTCTGATGACCTTTTTTAATCAATGTTCTGCTGGCATGGCGGATGACCCAGTCGATATTCTTATCGCCGGCGCTTGATTTCTTCCACTCCAACAATTTTTTTACAACTAAATCAGGATGATTTTTCGAATGGTCATTCACATGATTGGCCACCGACTTTCTCACGTATTCAGATTCATCATCTTTAAGCTGATCCAAAAGATCCCAGGTCACCATCGGGTCTTTCACAAAGCAGTGCAGTTTTTGTCCCCATGGAAGCAGTGGACGAGATCCTTCGCTCACCAGTCTTCTGACATGCTCATTTTTATCATTCACCCACGACTCAAAAAACTTCACCGTTCTTTTTTCATCATGAACAAAAAACGCTCTTACCGCCCACTCGGCCGTAAAAACTTTTGTCATCTCTTTTAAAACTTCCATGGATAAATCAAATTCATCCAAACCAAAACGGGCCACATACTCAGTCAAAGGCCAGACACTAAAGCCAGACAAACCAACCGAATCCTTTTCGTTTTGCTTAATCGCCCCTTTTAAGATCTTCAGCGATTTTTTTACATCAGAAGGCAAAAACTCTCTTAGCCTGTTTGCCAGATAGATCACCCGGTCTTTTAATTCCAGTGGAGATAAAGCGTCGCCCATCCCTTTCATGAAGTTTTTTTGGTTGAAGTCTGGGTAATTTCGAACAATGGCCTTCGCTGTCTGTTGGGCCACCTGTTCATTGATCATATTTTTGAAAGGTTCCATAGGATTAAAAGTATATTAGACAAAATTCCTTAGGCAAAACGGGGTGCACAAATTTGCACAGGATGAAAGGCCATGGTAAGAGTAACCCATGTCACAGCTAAAAAATTATTTAAGTGGTCTCTATGAGACAAACGGACTTCCGTCTTCACACGACAGAAGATTTGCTTTGATCAAAGAGATGGAACTCCTGGAAGGTAAAACAATCCATTGTTTTACATGTCCAGGAACTTGCTGCACGTCCCAGGCAAACTCAATGCAAATCACTCCCATTGAGGCCCTAGAAATCTTACAAAGCTTACACATCGACCAATTCACTCCTCTCGAGCTAACATCCTTCAAAGAACGCATGAACCAGACCATCTCAGGTTACCGCCTGAATGTTGAAATCTATACCGGCAAAAAAAATTCCCAGGCATTAAGAAAAAACTACACCTGCCCTTTTTTTAACAATGGTTCCCTAGGCTGTGGCCTTTCTCGTTCGGCCAAACCTTATGGTTGTTTGGGCTTCAACCCAAAAACCAATGATGACAATGGCAAGAGTTGCTCATCTAATATTGAAGTCCTGGAAGAACGCCAGCATGCTTTTGAATCCAAAGAAGATTTAGTAAACGCTCAAATCAGACAAGAATTAAAATTGCCGTGGATTAAACAAAATATTCCTCAGGCCCTTTTGGATGTGATCAACAAGCTATACACTTAAGAGATGTTAAAAAATCTCTCTTCCAGACAAGTCGGCTTCATTCAAATCATCCTTTCAGGAATGTGTTTTGGTGCATTGGGATTTTTTGGAAAAAGTGCTTTTTTATTGAACATCACTCCAGGTGAACTACTGGCCCTTAGATACTCGCTATCGGCCATCTTAATGGGAATTGCCATTCTCATTACAAATCCTCAATCATTCATTCTCACTCGTTTCCAATTGATCTCATCATTACTTCTTGGAATTTGTGGTTACGCTCTTTTTTCAAGTTTCTTTTTTATCGCTCTGACTGGGCTTTCTGCCTCTCTCACTGTTTTACTGCTCTACACTTACCCGGTGATGGTCGCCGTGCTTTCGCAATTTATTTTAAAAGAGCATCTGGGAAAAAAAGGAATCATGGCCTTAGTTCTAGCAAGTATCGGAATGATGGGATTAGTCTGGGGAGAGCTCGCCATCAGTGAGCCAAGATTTTTACTCTTTGGAGTTGGTGCGGCCTTTTTCTATTCACTTTATATTATGTACTCAAGAAAATACCTAAGTGATGTACCGGCCATGCCGTCATCATTTTATGTGCAACTTGGTGCTGGTGGAATTTTATCACTGATTAATTTTCAAAATTTAGAAAGACCTGTTTCCATCATATCTCATCACCCTGCCTTAATTATCGGCATGGCGATTATCTGTTCATTTATGGCAATGACTTTATTCCTTGCAGGATTGCGCAGGATTACTTCCAGTGAAGCTTCAATTCTAAGTACGACAGAACCATTGTTTGGAGTTTTAATTGCTGCTTTATTCTTAAAAGAAAAATTATCTCTGCTGCAAATTTCAGGCGGAGTTTTAATTTTAATTGCGATGGTGCTTCTCGCCCTTTCAAAAGAGAAAAAACAGGGGGCCTAATATAGAGACAAGACCCCCTGCTGTAGAACTATTTAGCTGGAGCTTCTGTAGCAGGAGCTACTTCAGAAACTGCCGCTGTCGTAGCGTGAAGTTTAGCTTTTACGCATGACTTCAGTTCTTTCTTAGTTTTCCCTTCTGCTTTACAAGCAGTCACTGCTTCTTTGCGAGCTTCTTTAGAAACTTTTGTTCCAGCGAAAGCTGTAACAGTTGAAAGTGTAAGAGCTGCGATGATTAGTGCGTTTTTCATAAATGTCTCCTTAATTCTCTCTACTCGTAGCGAGTAGTGTTTGTTCTATGGAGATCATTCTGGACCTGTAATATTAAGACGACATTTAAATGGGATTAATAATTTTTAATCCCATTTAAAGAGAATGAATTGAGTCTTTTCAATGAACTAACGCTACAGCAAGATGCCTTTTAGGAACAAACTTGCCACAGTAAAATAGATGACTAAACCAGTTACATCCACCAGTGTTGCTACAAATGGTGCAGAAGATGTGGCCGGATCGAGTCCTACGCGTCTTAGTAAAAATGGAAGCATTGATCCTGCGAGAGTTCCCCACAAAACAATTCCCACTAAACTACAAGCAACAGTGATCGCGACTAAGAAATAATGTTCACCATAAAGAGTTTCTTTTCCAGGCCATAAAAGAATTCTCATTAAACCAATTGATCCCAGAATTAATCCTAAGCTTAATCCAGAAATTAACTCTCTATTTAAAACTCTCCACCAGTCACGCAGACGAACTTCACCAAGTGCCATCGCACGGATGATTAGTGTTGTGGCCTGTGAACCAGAGTTACCACCAGAGCTGATAACAAGTGGAATGAATAAAGCAAGGACAACCGCTTTTGCGATATCATGCTCGTAATGGCTCATCGCTGTTGCTGTGAACATTTCCCCAATGAAGAGTGCCATCAGCCAACCCGCGCGTTTTTTAATCATCGACGGTAAACTAATATCAAGATACGGCTCACCTAGTGCTTCCATACCCCCGATCTTTTGAATATCTTCTGTCGCTTCTTCTTCGATAACTTCAACAACGTCATCTACAGTAATGATACCTTTCATCACATGGTTTTCATCGACAACCGGAATCGCCAGGAAGTTGTGATTTGAAAAAGTTTTAGAAATACTTTCCTGGTCTTCATCTTGAAGAACTGTCACCAGGTCAGTGTTCATATTTTCCTGAACTGTTGTCTGAGCTTTAGCTAAGAACAATTCACGAAGCGAGATAACACCAAGAAGAACCTGAGTGCGGTCTAAAACGTAAGCGTAATAAATCGTTTCGATATGCGATTTTGATTGAGCACGCAGGTACCTGATCGCTTCTTCTACTGTCATCTCCGGGCGAAGACGAGCAAAGCGCGAGTTCATTAATCCCCCGGCCTCATCTTCAGCGTAAGCAAGTAGCGCTTTTACTTCAACCAGAGTTGCGTAATCAAGGTATCTAAGGGCCTCGGCCTGAGTCTCATCAAATAGGTTCTGAATTAAATCGGCGATATCATCGGGCGCTAATAGACGAATCCATGAGCGTCTTTCAGCGTGCGGAATCAGCTCAAAAATCTCTGCCTGATAGTCTGAAGACAAATTAATAAACAGTTCTTCCTGGTCAATACGGCCAAGCATAGTGAAGACTTGTTCACGCTGATTATGCGTTAAGCTCTGCCAGTTATCTAACAGGTTTTCTAGAGAGAAATCGTCATTAAGAATATTATTTTCCATTTAAGCACCATTTTACGAACACAATCGGTGGATCTTAAGTGGAGTGAGTGAAAAGTTTTTTAGACTTCTGAGTTGTTCTCCACTGAGTTATTCAATAGAAATCTCTTGGGATCTTCGTCCATTTCTGTAACCTCAGTGAGAGTTGATATTATTTACCGAAATTTAATCTCAGTCTTTCTAAAAGGCAAACCTTTTTATAAGATCCCCTCAAGATGAGTAAAAAAAACACGCCTGGGAAAATACAGGAACACCTAAAAGATTTGAACCGCTGGAGCCTTTATAAAAAAGGCATGTGCGATACGTGCGAAGGACTGTGCTGTTACATGCCCGTCGAAGTCATGACTCCCGATTTGATTCGTCTGGGAATCCTAGCTGACTTTCATTTAGAACTCTCGGAAAAAGAGCAAATCAAAGATGCCCTGAGACACCCCGGTGTTTTAAGATACACACCTTCTACTTCAAAATTCACCCTGGCCCAGAAACCAGATGGCGCATGTTTTTTTCTCGATTCAAACAAGCGCTGCACTCAATACGACACCCGTCCAGACACCTGCCGCAACCATCCCAAGATCGGACCTCGTCCAGGATTTTGCGCTTACATGAAAAAAGACTAACGATCGTACCATCAAAGTAACCATACTTTCGTGCCTTTCCGATAGTTTAGACCCGCTTAATTCTATAAAAATCTAAAACATCCCATTTTCAAATCCCTCCGAGTTGGGCTAATCTCGGCCCATGAAGACAGAGCGCGATTTTATCTATACCGACGGCCCAAATTATCACATCCAAAGAAGACGTGAGATTCTAGCAAAACATCCAGAGATCAGAGATCTTTACGGAGCTTATACTCCATCTGCTTTATACATTGTTTTAATCGTCGCTTTTCAATTGGCCCTTGCCTACTTCTTAAAAGAGCAGGCCTGGTGGATCATCGCTATCGTGGCCTACGCTGTCGGAGCTTTTGCTAACCACTCTCTTTATGTCATGATTCACGAATGCACTCACAATGTTGTTTTAAAAACAGCCTTCGGAAATAAAGTGATGGGACTTGTCTGTGACATCCCTCTCGTCCTGCCTTCGGCAATGGGATTTAGAAAATACCATATGATCCACCATAAACATTTAGGTGAGTATTCATACGATCCGGATATCGTCAGTCATACTGAAGCAAAACTTGTTGGGAACTCTGCCATCAAAAAAACAATTTGGATTATGTTCTTTTCTTTATCGCAGGCCCTTCGCCCGCTTAAAGTTCAGTTCTATAAACCGCTAAACGCTTGGACGATTGCCAATACAATTATCAATATCGCTATCAACGTTGCTGTCTATATCTACATCGGTCCAATGGCCCTGCTCTACCTTGCTCTTTCAACTTTATTTGCTCTAGGTCTTCACCCATTAGGTGGACGCTGGATTCAAGAGCACTTCATCACGAAAGAAGGTCAAGAGACTTACAGCTACTACGGCCCTCTTAATAAACTTGCTTTTAATATGGGTTACCATAACGAGCACCACGACTTTATGAATGTGGCGTGGATCAATCAACCAAAAGTAAAAAAGCTGGCACCTGAGTTCTATGAACCACTGGCAAGCTACAACTCTTGGACTGCTGTTTTATTAAACTTCCTGTTTAATCCTAAAATCGATTCTTATACGAGAATGGTTCACCCAGACCGCCACCCGAAACAGGCAGCGGTGGATAATGAAAAAAATCTTTATTCTAAAGAAGTGATTGAGACATTTTTCTAGTTCGCGGGAACACCTTCAACAGCTTCCTTTTCAGTCAGCGCTTTATGCTCAGCTTTTTGTTTGTCACATTCCGCTTTGCTCGCTGTTAACTCACAAGTCTCATCCATAGACTTTCTCCCAACTTTTCTTAGAAGTTTTTTTGTCTCACTTGAAACCTTCTCAGCAGTGGCCTTAATTTTTCCTTGATCTTCTTTGCTTGGGATTTCTTTTTTCTCAGTCGTTGTAGTTGTCGTCGTCGACTCAGCATGAAGTGAAACTGAAAGTAATAAGGCAAATGTAATCGTAAAGAGCTTCATAAATTTACATCCTTTGTAATTTAAACTTTTTGTGTTTAAATGATCTTAGCATTACTTTTATCAAGGAAGAAATCATGTTTTCAAAAGTTGCTCTAGCTTCGCGCTATATTCTAGGCTTGATGTTTACTGTGTTTGGATTAAACGGTGTGATGATGGCCTTCACTGGTCAAGGTTTTATCCCTATGCCTCCTCAACCAGAAGTTATGATCACGATCATGACAGGTTTCATGGCAACAGGTTACTTAATGGCGCTTGTGTCTTCACTACAATTGATCTCTGGTCTTCTGCTGCTAAGTGGATTCTATATCAATGCGGCCATCGTTTTTCTTGGGCCAATCATTGTAAATATTGTTTTGATCCACGTGTTTGCTGAACGCAGTGGTTTACCAATGGCCATCGTGGTAGCGATTCTTTATATCATTCTTGTTAAGTCGAGATGGTCAGATTTTAGAGCATTAGCTAAGAGATAATTTTTTTGAAGGCCATCTTTATGATGGCCTTTTTTTATGCTGATTTGTCTGCGCAAAAAGGCAGCTGATCGAGATGTTTTTTAAACCAGCCAGTAAGAAGTGCGCGCCCTCTTTTATCATTCTGACGAAGAGGTCCCCAAAGTAAAATGTACTTTCCAAACAACTGCCCTTTTAAATCCGGGCGAAGCTGTCTTCCACTTGAAGTTGGTGCCCCTTCAAGTTGCCATGACATAAGTCTTACGCCACAACGAAGATGCTCACCGGCATCAGCAATTTCTTCGAGAGTTTTAAGTCCACATTGATTCTTAGCTGTCGATTTTGCCAACTGAAGAAGTCCATGATTAGCATGAGAGCGGGCCTTTACATTAAAAGCACTCTCCGCTCTGGTTAGTGCTGAAAAAAACACCACCCAAAAATCTTTTTTCAGATCATTGTCTGTCACGTTGTTGTAACCAGGACAACCAAGTTCCTTAAGATCATCGTTATCAATTTTTCCACTCATGATCATCAGCTCAGATTGAAGATCGAGCTCCGAAGCGATTGAATCGTTCCAGGAATTATTCCATGAATAGTTTTTTTTGTAGGTTTGAATGTCAACTTTAGCATGTGAGGCAGTGCTCGCCAGCAGTATAATGATAGGAAGAATTAATTTCATTCCTCATTTTCGCCTAAGTCCTATCTCGTTGTCTAGGTTCACAATGTTAAAGACCATTCACAATGGACTCGAAGGCCTTGTGAATGTCATCGTAATGATCTAGTCCTGGAATATGAATAAACGTCACTTCAGTTTTTTTATCTTTGGTATAACAAAGAGCGCGGTAAAGAAGTTCATTGCAAACAAACTCTCCTGCACTCGTAGAAATTTTTAATTCAACTCCAGCAGTTTTCGCCAGCTCAATAAGTTTTAAAATATCTATTGTTGTAAACAGACCATCAGGTCCTTCTTCATCAATCTTTTGAGATTTTTTTATGGTCCCCTTATTATCAGGGATACGTGCATCGACCCAATTGATTCCAATTCTTTCAACAGTAAGAGTCTTTCTATTTTTTGCATAACCTGTAAGGATAATAATGTCGGGAGAAAACTCATCGACAATTTTCTTGAAAGAATTAAATGCATCATCAAACACAACGGGAAAAATGACGCTTTTAACAACTCTATCAGCATTTATTTTTCTGATTCTTAACCACTCAATCAATTCTGTAGATGGGTTCATAATGTCACCATCAAATGCATCAAACCCACTTATTAATATTTTTTTGTTCATGATAATTCCCTTTATTGACTACTTAACGCTTACGCCAAATTTAAGTTGCCTTGACCTTTGTGACCAGAGTGATTAAAAAACCTGGGCCTTGATTTTTTTACTGGAGAATTTGCCCATGAAAATGCTTTTATCACTTACTATTTTAGCTTTAACTTTTGGGTCTTTCAATGCATCAGCTGCAGTATGGGAAGACACTGAATCATGGTCATTGGCATACGAACAAAAATTTGTTGAATGGATGGGAAGCACTGCCGTTCGTGAAGGAATGTTCACAAATACATCTTCACCTTATTACGGTGTCAACACTGATTGCGCTGACACTGCTTACGCTCTTCGCGCCGTATTTGCTTTTGAAAACAAACTTCCATTTGCTATCATCAATCCTTCTGGATCGCGCGACATCAGTAAATCTTTAAATAACAAAACATCAAAGTTCGATTACGCTGGCCCTGAGAATAAAAGATTAGTGGCCCTTATCACTGAGATTGGTGAATCAGTTGGAACAGAAAACCTTACTCGCTACGATACTTACCCGGTAGCTATTAAATCAATTAAAGGTGGAACTCTTTTCACTTACAAAATGAAAGCAAGATTTGGAAAATTTATCCGTCATGCTTACAACATTAAAACGGTTAACCCAATTGGATCTTATGACGTTATCTACTCAACACAAGCAAACCACGCAAAACGTGGCGACCTGTTAAGAAGAAGAGACCGCGATTTTGAAAACCTTCCAAGTGATCCATGGGGATTTAGAAGATTTAAATGGCCTGAGCACCTAGGAAAAGACTTAAGTGTTATCCCGGCAGAACTTGAACCTTCTAATGAGCAATTTGCAATCGCCAACGCCATGGGAAGTGGATTCTTTAAATACGTTAGTAAACAACTGGCCACAACAACTGAATCATCAGGAGAGCGTCTGACTCGCGTTTTCAATAACGTTTGTCAGGAAGCACAAGCTCGCATCATGTACATCAACGAAGCACTTGAGTACGCCAAAAAAACAGGCAACAAGTGTATGGACTACGCCAACTTTGATGCTTACTCGACACCAGCGAGAGACGGCGCGCTTAAAGATATTTTCTTAAATCTTGAATCAACACTAAAAGGTGCAAAGGCACAAGGTGGAGTTGATCCGGTTATTCTTTCTTATGTTGAATACATCTTCACAGGTAAAGGAGCTCTTCAAGCTGAGCTTCAAACTGCTTGTCCGATCGCTTACCGTCCAGGCGTGACAATCGACTTAGCAACATTCTGGAACAGAATGAAAAATGAGCGTCTGTCTAGCCACCCGAACGACACTGTTGAAGTTCGTTGGGGAGAAACAACCAAACCACTTACAAAATGTAAGCGTTGGTATTAATCTGCCATGAAATCTAAAAAGAACATTTTAATTATTGTCCTGGCACTGCTTATAGTTGCCAGGATCATGATTGTTTTCTTCGAGAAAAAAGCTGATCACACTGTAACGTCGACGACAACAGATACAGAAGTTCATACCTTAAACCCTGATGCGACCCTGTCTAAAACGCCACAAGAAGCTGTGACCTCGCAAAACCCAACCACTCAAAGTGATATATGTGAATCAATGCGCTCTCACTATCAAAACTTAAGTGAAGTCCAAAAAATGGAAAAGACTTCAATCCGTTTTGTGAATGTTCATAAAAAAGTTGATGGTGTTGTTTATAGAACGAGATTTTTTTACAAAGACTCAAGTGAAAATGAAATCCCAACCTACTTGCTTTATAAAGAAGACCAGGAAGAAGTCGATCACTTAATTGAAACTTCTCCATACAAAAAAGGCCCTCAATATTTAAAAATTGAAAAGGCCCCTGGTACGATCATTTATACGGAAGAAGGTGTGAACATCGGAGTAGAACAGGACTTATTTCTACACTACGAAAATAAAGTCTTAAAAGACCTTCAGGGTATCAGTCCCCAAAGAGCTGAAAAAGATTTTATCGAGTGCCGTTTCTAGCAGCCAGTTCCTTGGGGAACTTCGGCCTGCGCCTTACACTTTAAATCGGTTGTTGGACATTTTATACGCATATGAAAGTGAGTGCTGTGAAGCTTTTCCACGCGCAGGCGTCTCAATGTCTCTTTTATTTCAGGATCGCTTAAAAGATTATTCTTTTTGGCGTAGGCACAAAACCCTGCCTTGATGGCCTGGTCAACAAAGATGCGCTCAACTGATTTGTTCACAATAAGATATTTAAACAAGGCCAGGTTTCTTTCAACATGAAGATTGGCACTCATCACTCCACCTTTAACAAACTCTTCTTCCCAATAAGGAGCACTCTGGGACTGCAGTCTTCCATTTTTTGTTAGGTAAACAATATCGACGTCCAGACCATTTTGATGACTTCCGTGTTCAGCTAACACTCCACCATTTTTATTGGCGATGTCACCAACTTGTAAAACTTCAGCATCAGGAAATTCCTGGCGAAGAAAATCGGCCGCATCGCTGATGATGTCCTGAACTTGTGTTGTCCCATAAAATCTCTGGCGCTGTAAAAAAAGCTTCCTTATATTTGTGCCTCTATCTTTGATTGACTCTGCTTCCTTCAAACTTCCTGAAGAGTAATAGCCAATAGCTTCTGAGGCCTCTACTGATGAAAAGCTAAATATTAAGAGCGCAAGAATCAGTGTCGATTTCGTCATCACTTTCTTTCCTATGAGATAGGTTTATGGATGACTCAATTTTACAGGAGGCAGGAAAAATGTTTTGGTAGGGAAAAAAGTGTTCTGTAAAAACAGACTAATCTAGTTCTGTTTTATGTAAAATCAATCCAGAAGAGGGCACCATCCATTTTACAAATGAAGGGTCATAAAACTTTAATGAAGATTCAAGCTCTGTCAGCGAGATGTCTTCTTTCCCTAAACGAAAAAGAGAGCCCATCATTAAACGAACCTGACCGCGCATAAAACCAGTGGACGACACTTCAAAAACAAAGGATTGATCCGGAAAAAAGTTGGCCGTTAAAAAGGTATTTTCAATGACTCTTGCCGATTCAATCGTTCTTTTAAAAGACGTCCCCTCTTTTGCTTTGTAGCAGTAGTTTTCGAAATAATGAGTTCCTAAAAAAAGCTTTGCTCCTTCTTTCATTAATTCGATAT
>JBEIPV010000148.1:0-6584 GCA_040376855.1 Bacteriovorax sp. | reverse complement strand
TTCCAGCAATATTATTTTAAAATTCGTAAAGACAAAGGGTCTTTTGCAAATACTCAACAAACTAAAAGGAGGATCTATGAGACAAAGAACTATCTTAACTTTTGGAGAACAGCCGTTTTCTCCTTTCGCTTCTCTTGCAAGAGAGCTCAATAGAGAGTTGCAAAAAGAAATGTACCAAGGCCAGGAAGCACCTCAATTTTTAGAAACAGAAGAAGCTTTTCTAGCTAGCCTAGATATTCCCGGAGTTAACTTTTCGGATATAAACATTGAACTTGAAGATAACAGACTGATCATTTCAGCAGAAAGAAAGAATCCTTTTGATAAGACAGGTGAATCGACAAGAAAATATAGTCAGACCTTTGCTCTGCCTAAAAACATTGAAGAGGATAGTATTAATGCCCATTATGAAAATGGAGTTCTATCCTTGACTCTACCAAAGATGCCTAACCATAAAATTAAGAAAAAAATTCAGGTATTAACTGGCCAAAAACCAAAAAGTTGGTCAAATTTTTTAAATTTTAAAAAGAATGAAACCGAAAATGTTGTAAACTAAAATTTGAAAAAAATTCGGAGGAGAGAAACTTCTTCTTTTTCTCTCCTCCGATTTAAAAACATGTAAAAATTAATTTATTAAATTGGGAGGAAGAATGAAAACCAAAATAAGAAATTTTTTACAATCAGATGTTTTTATTTTATCAATCGCCCTATTAATGGGATTTCTTTGTCATTTCTTTGTAACAACCGAAATTCTAGCTTCTGATAAAAAAATGAAAAATACGGCCCCACTCTATCCAACAGTACTTGGCCTCGATGATTAAGGTACCAGCAGACTTGTGGTAGCTACACTGCTATACCACAAGTCTGCTGGTACCTTAATAAATAGGATAATCTCTTCTATATGACATATGTCATCTCAAATCCTCTGTAATAGATTCATAATGACTATAACGGAGGATAATATGATTAATAAAACTATATGGATTGATCATCAGCATGCTTATATTTTTGAATTTACTAAAAATAAAATTATAGAGAAAACATTTAATAAGAAATTGGATCTCGTAATTAGTGATTCACCAAGAAAATTCACTCATGCTAAAGAACATCAAAAGAATTTCTACCATTTGATGGCCAATGAGCTTGGTTTGCCAGATAAGTTACTTTTGCTAGGGCCTGGAGTTGCCAGAGAAGAATTTAAGCATCATTGTGAATTCCATCACCATGAAGAACTTGCAAAGCACATTGCGCTTTCAATGCCTATGAAATCTCACCCTAGAAAATCAGAAATCATTAGAATCTCTAAAGAATTTTTTAAGATTAAGTAGGTCACCAACAGACTTGTAGCTTGCTACACTGCTATACCACAAGTCTGCTGGAGCCTTTTGGAATTTATTTTTGTAGGCGGTCTCGGATGGCCTCGAGGATTTGCTTCTTCCCTACTTTTTTGAGCAGTTCATATTGCTCGCGACTGTACCCTGCCTCGGCCGGAATTTCTTTTTCTGCGATTAATAGGTGCTCAGGATGTTTCCATCTTCTATAGCCGTAAGGTGCATAACCAAAAGAAAAACGCGGATACTTCACATTCACTTCAAGTTTTCTTACTTTTCTTGGAGCATCTGAATAGTAATAGATAAGCTCGTGGTCAGAATTAAAACCTTTCAGAATGTATGAATGCTGATTCATTTTCCCCATCCCTAGAAATTGCCATTCCACAATATAGATAATGCCTGAATTAATCTGGTTAATCGCCACAGGAAAAGTATCTTTTTGTAAATTGAATGCTCCGACCTCATCTCCAAGATAATTGATGAAAGCGCGAACACGTTTTTTTTCATCCTTAATAGAATCAAACATTGAAGTATCATTACCAAATGTTTTCATCTGTGATTGAAGGACATCAGGAGCGTTGATAACAAATGGAAGTGAGTTTTCGTAGGCAAATAAAACACGGACAGCATAAAGGGCATCAGCGCAGTCTGTAGATAATCCACTCAAGAGTGTCTTTCCATCACGAAAGATTTCTGTCGTTAAGTTTTTATTCACCCAGCGCTCATACTCACGTTCCCAATTTGCATCCCAGGTTTGATTCGCGTGCCAAACTTCAGCATGAGCAGTGGCCCCAATCAAAAAAAAAGATAAAAATAAAACCAACGACCTGTAAATCATAAGAGCTCCTAGTTAATTAATCTGATGGCCATAGAGGGCCAACACTTCTTCAACTAAAACAACTATCAACTAAAAATCTTACGATCAAATAAATTTTACAATCAGGTTTTGTCGCGGTCTCACAAGAAAAGTGTCTTAAAGTTGTTACATAAATCAACCATCAATATACATAACAACCAAAGCAAAAAACCGCTGAACTAGCGACGCTTTTTATTCGACTTTATCTTTCCATGATCAACATTCCCCTTAGCATTATAAGCAGATCCAGAAAATCCCCCCCCATGTGATTTCTTATCTAAGGAATTCTTTTTTCTTTTGTCTTCTTCTGTATCTTCTCTAAAAATTTTAGACTTAACAGACTTTAATTGCTTCTTAAAACTACTATTCATTTTTTCCTCCGCAATACAATAATTAAAAGCTCTCACATTCAACTTACATATTGTGAACATCTTCAAGAATGACAATTGTCATTCTTGAAATTTTAATTCGACAAAAGATAGTCACCGAATATGAGGAGAGAGCATTCGTCAAACCTTAGTGCGCAATACAAAAATTAGATTAACTTAAGATGCAAACAAGCTCTATCTAACATATACATTGTTGGGATTATGGACTTTTAACAAGTGAGATAACTATGGATAGCTGTCAAAATTGTCCCATTTTAAAGAAGAGTATATTTTATAATCAAAACAGCGAAGACCCGATTCAATACCCCCACTTAAAAAGACAACTGTCTTTTAAAAAAGGCCAAAACATTTTTGATCAAAACACCTCTCCCACTGGAGTCTATTGTATAAAAAAAGGTGACATCAAAGTTATGAAAACTGACGGCCATGGAAATGATACAATTGTTAGAATTGCCAACACTGGAGACATAATTGGCGATGATATCATATTAAGTCAAAACGAATTTAAAAAGTCTGCAACGGCGATGACTGATGCTGTCCTTTGCTATATTGATAAGACTTCGTTTAATCATCTTATTAACAATAAAGGTGTTGTCGTTAATTTATTAAAAAAAACACTCAACACGCTTCGAAAGGCCGAAGAACATATCTGCTCTTGTCATCAAAAAAAAGTCATCTCACGCTTATCTGAACTCTTAATGGACCTTAAAAAAAAGAATGGCATACGCGAAAATGCCCAATGGAAAATTGACTTGAACCTTAGTAGAGAAGAACTCGCGATGCTAGTAGGTACGGCACCAGAAACTCTCATTCGCTCTTTTGCTGAATTAAAAAAACTAGGGATTATTTCTGGTCAAAAAGTCATTTATATCAACGATGAAGAAGCTCTGGAGAATATGGCCAATAGTATTAGCTATGAACGTAATACTTTAGCATGCCCTATGTAGCGTTTTAATCCCCAATAATAAATTGAGCTGCCCAAAAAAATAAAAAAAGTTGTTACGTAAATTATTTTTTCAAATTGAATGCACATCACGACACCAATACAAATTCCTAATGCCGATATAATGGGAAATGGACCTATATTAATAGGAACCAGATAAGGACGTGCCTCATAAGGCCGAGTGTATCTAAGAACGATCAATGCAATATTAACTGACATAAATGCTAACAAAGTTGCAAATGAAGAAAAACTTACAAGTAGTTCAAAATTTTTCAGGTAAAGAAATCCGCAAGAGATGATAAAAACAAAAAATGAAGCAAATCGAGGTATCGTATATGAGTGATGAATCCTTCCTAAAAATTTCGGTAGATCCCCTTCTCTTCCCATGCTAAATACCATTCTCGCGAGAACGAGCATCGTGACTAAAACTGTATTGGCCGTAGAAAACAAAGCAATCACGCTCATGACTTTACTCATTCGAGGAGCAGTCTTGAAAATTGCGTCGGCAAGTGGAGAATGGCTTAAAACCATAACTTCAGGTTTAATTAATCTTATCACTGCAAAACTTATTGCTAAATAGAGCACTGTCGTTATTGCCAGGCTAAAAAAGATGGCCTTTGATATATCTTTATTGGGATGCTTTGCCTCTTCAGACAAATTAACGATTTCTTCAAATCCAAGATAAACGAAAAAGATCAAAGAAGTAGCGATAAGTGTTCCCTTATGAATCTCAAAAGTCGGAGTAGATACTGGTTCACTTAAATTAAAACCAAACCATATCACTATAAAAATTCCCAACAACTCAATAAATGTAAAAATAATATTAACTCTATTAGACTGATGAACACCGTAATTATTAATCATAGTGCATATGAACATCAGACCAATAGCGCTTAAATAAATAGGTATTTGTAAAATCCCTTGCAGATAACCGGCAAAAGCAAGAGCGACAGTTGATGAGACAGCAGCACCTGCAAAAAAGAGAATCATGGCAATGAGAAAACTCAAAAAAGGAGTTTTGGGAAATGCTTTGCGTATATAAATATACTCCGCTCCTGCCGATGGATACATTGCAGACAATTCACAATAAGAAAATGCGGTACAAACAGATGCAATCCCTGCCAAAATAAAACTGATCCACAGTGTTCCATGAGCATGTCCGTAAGCGATACCGGTAACAGAATAAATTCCCGCACCAATAATAGTGCCAATCCCAAATAGACTTAAGCTAAAAGTATTTAAACTTTTTTTTAGAAAAACTTCATCGTTTTTGATAAAGACTCCATCACATAGAAAGTACCAGAGGCGTAAACGCCCCTGGAAGAATTAACAATGTCTATTAATGCTTAATGGGGATTTTTTTATGGTTCTTCTTACTTGATTCAGTCTTACTTATTTCAAGATGTAAAACACCATTTTTTAACTCTGCCTTCACACTATCCATATCAATATCATCGGCAAAATAAATATCGCGGCTAAAGGCTTCATGAGTGCGCTCGATACACACATAACCTTTATCATCGCTCTTAACTTTAGAATCTAACTTTCCACTAATCGTTAGTACGTTATTTCGAACATCCAGATTTATATCTTTATCACTCATTCCTGGAACATCTGCATCCACAAAATACTTATTATCTTCCTCCCTAATATCTAATGTAGGGTAAAGAGCATCTGAAAAGTTGGCCGGCCATGAAGGCTCAGTCCAGTCAAAAAAGTTGTTCATCAAAGAATTCATTTCTCTTTGTAATGTCCCCAAGTTTGTTCCAACTCTCGGATTGTAGGATACTGGTGTTTTGTGTCTAAGTTTTGATGGTACTAAATGCATAAGTTCTCCTTTTTAAGATGTAGTATTTGCAGGTAGATCCCACAACTACCTCTACTAATATCTTTTTAAGACCAGCTCCTACCTAACAAATGTCATTTTTTATAAAATAATTTTAGCTAAAGAAAAAAGAAGCTTTGTTGGTAAACACTAAGATAGGCCATACTTGACTCTAGTGATCAACATAGATGTAGGTAAAAAACGCTCCCATCTAGCGTTAAGGCCTTTTGGTGAAAGTTTCAATTAAAAGGGGTCGATGAGTTTCGTAATGAAAAAGACAATATCAACTCTTTTTGCCCTATTATTATTTCAATCTGCTTTTGCAGAGAATTTATTCAATAAAACAGTTCAAGTCGTAAGACAAAACGATGATATTTACCTGACTGGCAATAACTGCGCCACTCTTGATAAAGAATCTAAAATCTTAGAAGAATGGACTAAGAAATTAAAAGAAAGTACAAGCGATGTTAATAAGTGTGAATGTATTAAATCTGTTTGCAAGAAAAAAGTAAATGCTCTTTTACCAAAGATTGTTAATGCAACCCAGTTTCAAAAACCCCAATCATCAGGCCCTAATTGTTGGAATGCTTCTCTTGTTGCCGCAAAAATTATTCCACAACTTCGGTATTCAACACCACAAGAAATGGCCTTCTGGCTTCAGTCGCCGTTATGCAAAGAAAAGAAATCCAATGAAGCACTTGCCCCAGGGGATATTATTGCGATCTTAGATAAATCAGGTCATCAACATCATGGCTTCGTTTACATTTCAGAAAACTTATCGTTTTCAAAAAATGGTGTTGATAGCGACAATCCCTACTCTCTTCAAGACCCTAAGCATGTTTTTTCTAAGTACTCAGTTAAACCAAAATGTGAAAGAACTGACCAACAAGGAACATGTGCCAATCATGCAAAATACTACTCTTGCATGTCGATGGATGAATATAGAAAAAGCTACAAAGGAACTGATAAAGTTCTTCAAGAGACCATCCAAAGTATCAGCAGTCTTGAATGCTCATTTTCAAAAAGTTTATTTGAAGATGGAAATTTCGGAGTTGATAACTTTATCTTAGTGAATCTCGAAATCCTAAATAACTTAATCAGTGAGATCTATCTTGATAAAAAGTTCAAACCAGAAGACGCTGTTTTATGGGAAGGACTTTATTATCAAATCGGCGCCATGTTTGCTCAAGTTGAAATGAAAAACACAGTCGGCATGTAGGTACCTTTACTTTTTAGCTCATAT
>JBEIPV010000099.1:0-10797 GCA_040376855.1 Bacteriovorax sp. | reverse complement strand
ATGTTAGTGCGACAGAGTTTCTTAAACCTTTGGCATAAACTTCAAATGACTTTGCAACGACACCTTGAGCGTTTATTTTATAACGACGGATTTGTCCCTGGCCGATATCCATATCTTCAGCTTCATCACAGGTTTTTTTTCTTCCACCGAAAATTCCCCCAAGGCCACCTTTATGGCAGACATTCGTTGCAGCTCCAACGTTGACGAAAATAGATCCTGCCTCATCAAAGGCAAACGATTTTAAAGGGTGAAGTCCTTCAGCGGGAAGATTTGAAATAAGGACTTCAATAGTATCGATTGGA
This sequence comes from Bacteriovorax sp., assembly GCA_040376855.1. Taxonomy (GTDB): domain Bacteria; phylum Bdellovibrionota; class Bacteriovoracia; order Bacteriovoracales; family Bacteriovoracaceae; genus Bacteriovorax. The sequence goes on along the minus strand of JBEIPV010000099.1, from coordinate 10,495 downwards.
TTTTCGGCCAGAGGATTAAATCTTAAAATAGCCGTAGATGAACCTACATAAAAAAGCCCATCAGTATGGCGAGTGATTTGGTGAGGGCGATTGATGATTTCTCTTCGTGGATCTTTAGGGTTTGAAAATGATTTTGAATTGATGATGTCTTTTAAAGTGGATTCACCATTTTTTTCAAAAGTGATTGAAACAATTTTTCCATCATACGGCTCCCATGAACCCATATCAGCTACAGCTATTTCATTATCGCCCATGACTGCTGCTGTTCTTGGTTTTTTCAAACCTGTGCCAGCATGAACTTGTCCCAGGCAAAAACCAGGAGCTGTTTTTACATCAACCATTGGAAAACCATCACAGTCGCCAATAATTTTATACACGCTGGCAGAACTTGAAGGAGCACGTGAGAAGAAGTTTACATAACGAACATAGTCTTCCTGATCCATCCATTTGGTATCCTGGAATCTAACCGGAAATGCTGTAGACACTTGAGGAGCTACTGGAGCAATCATATGTGAGCAGGAAGTTGTAAGTAGAGTTGTTGATAAAATAACTAAAATAAGATTTTTCATCTCAATAGAATAACACGAGAGAAGAAGAGGTGATCATAGGTAATATTCACCTCTTCTCGTAGTAAAAAAAGGCTTACTTACCTTGGTTGCAGCAACCAGCAAGAACCATTGGACCGGCCTTTACAACAACATGGTGAGAGTAAATATTGTCACTCATTCCATCAGAACATTCTCCACTGATAACAGTCGCAGATCCAGATGCTGAAGTAACAACGAAAGCGAACTCGTCGGCCATGCCAGCAGCTTGAATTTTAGATTGAACTGATTCAGTTCTCACAACATCTTCCATGTCTAAAGACATTTGAGTTTCAGTAATTTTTAAAGACCAAAAAGGCTCAGTTCCAACGCATTTGTAGTCCGTTGCCATTGCAGATAGAGAAGCAGTTAGAGCAAGTAGTGCGATAAATTTCTTCATATAGACTCCATGTAAAGAATTGATGAGCCTACTTACCTTGTGAAATATAACTAATCTAGGAGTCGTGTAAAAAGAAGTGCAGACTGGGGCCTAATTTATCTTAAAGAAGTTCTGACCAGGTCATTCCCAGTGAGATCGAGCGATAAAGGGCCGAATTTCGGCTTTTCCCCAATAGGGTTGAGTCGGTATAACTTAAGTTAACCGAAGTTGTTTTTGTGAACATCCACATTGGGGAAAGTGTTAAGTCCCAGTATTGTCCAGCGACAAGGTTTTGTGACTGGTATTTTTTATCGGCCAGGTAGTTCCATTGAAGTGTTGTAGAAAAATCAAATTCATCATTGAAAGAATAAGTGTAACTTCCGGCCGTCGTGAAAGCATAAGTTGCAGAAAGATTTTTTTGCTTCGGAAGATATTGTGGAGTTGCACTGAATTTCCAATCATTTTTTACAGCGACAAAAGGAACATCTAATTTATAAAAACCAGTCCCTCTGATATCTGTTCTCAATGCCTTTTTTGAGTTGAAGTTATTTTCCCCAAAAGGAATGATAAATTTTGCTCCTATAAATAAGCGAGGCAGCCATTCGTTGTAGGAGTAATTGGTTATCGCTTCATAAAAAGCACCAATGCCAAGATCTCCAAGGCCTTTAGAGGTTTCATTTTTTCCAAGACGTTTAGACTCTTTTTGAGTGAAGTTTAAACTTAGATTGGCCTGAGTTCTTTCAGCGAGTAATTTTTTATACTCAACACTCGTTGTGAAAGTTCGATCTGTATTTTCATCGCTATCCATAAGTGCCTGGCCGTTATTATTGGTTTGACCAATATCAGATCTTAAGAGCGTAGAAAAAGTCCATTCCTGTAAGTGATCGCCAACAATAAGACTGGACGCTGATGATCCTCCACCACAACAAGAAGCTGCATAAAGATGAGTGGAAACAAGAAAGGTGATTAAAGTGTAATAGATTTTTGCCATTGATCCACTACCTGATTATTTTCTAAGATTTCAACGTGAAGTACCCAAATTCCGGGCATGATAAAAGCAATCTCACTGACAGCGTAATCCGTAGAGTTCAGTTGTTTTATATCAACAGGTGAAGAGCCATGTCCCATGTCAGGCATCCAGATGTAGATATTCAAGGTTTGATTTTGATTAAGTGGCCTTGCCAGTTTTAAGTCAAATGAAGAAAGATCATCGAGCCCTGGAGACACTATCCAGTTCATTGAAAAACTAAGTTTTTCATTGGGGAATTGCTCACTTAAAAGAATGCCACCAGCAATTTCATTTGAAGCTTTACTCACTTTATTTAAAAGAGGTGATTTTCCACAGCTCAAGAGAGTGAGAGCGAGAAGAAATAAAATTATCTTATAATGACGCATCCAAGTGACCTTGTTTCCTTTTCAGTAATCTCTTTATTGGCCATAAGTTCTGCCAGAGCATTTTTTAAATAAGTATTTTTAGCATTATTTGGATTAGTTCTATCGGTCACTCCGCCACTATAAATAATGTCATTTTCTGCATTTAAGATGAAGGCCTGTGGTGTACGGTTTGCTTTTAAGATGTTGGCGATTAAAAGATTGTTATCATCAATAACAGGGAAATCAGGTTGGTAGTTTTCAACGACCTCCTTGATTTCCAAAAGAGTCCCGCCTTTCTTAGAATGCACGCCAATGAATTCTATGCCGGGAAACTCTTTAACTAATTTGTTGAGATAGGGGATGTTTTGTTGTGTACAAGGGCAAGTTCTATTTAAGAATATTAACACTTTATTCTTTTTAATCAATTCAATATTTTTATCTTTTGCTTCTGGATACGCTTTTAAGACCGGAAAAGTCACAGCGTGGCCCGGAAATGTAAAAATAATGGTTAAAAATAATAAAAGTGACTTCATTTTTTATAGACTTACCGGAGAACGTACTTCTTCTACAATTGTATTTTGGTCATTCAAAAGCTGAAGTTTTAAATACCACTGGCCGTGCATCCCACCCATGAAATAGATTTTTTCTACCAGATAGTCCGTAGGTGAGACTGTTGTCATGGCAACAGGACGTGAACCATGCTCATGCCCGCTCATCACCATCCACGGTAATACATTAAGTTTTAAATTTTTATTTTCTGATAAGTTCACACTGACTGTATTGAACTCATTAATTGAAGGGCCTTTAATCCAGTTAATTTTTGCACAAATATTATTTTTTACAAAATTGATTTCACCTTGTTCGCACGCATAGGCTTTGGTAAAAAAAGACACAAAAAATAGAGCTAGAAAAAAAGTCTTCATAATCATCCTTTGAGGGGGTATTTAGATGACCTTTTTATAGGCCATGAGAGCAATATTGTCACTGCAACAAAATGGTGCAGTTAAAGAAGTAGCAGCTATGTCGAATGCATTAAATCAGTTAAGGAAGTGGTTGTTTCCATTGGGAAGTAATCTAAATGAGAACCACCTAAGAGCGTCATTAATTATCTCTTTGCGCTGGGTAATTTTGATCGTTGAATTCCTGGTCGCGCTAACTTATGGATTCCGCAATCAACTCAATTGGGCCAACTACGCAGTCGTTGTTGTAAGTGTCATGGCCTTGGTTATTTTTAATACGATTGTCACCATTAGACTCAAAGAAAGAAAAAGTGTTTCAACCATGTCACTTGCTCTTCAGCTAATGTTTGATTTATTCCAGTTATTTATTTTTTTAAAACTGATCATGTCGCAAACCAATCCATTGGTGGAGATCTTTTATTTGCCTCTGATTGTCGCGATCATTACTCTGCCATTGGTATGGAATTTTTTCTTTTCACTTATCATCGGTGGTTACGTGGCGAGCTTTTATTTGTCGGCACACGCTGATCATCACAATTATCACCATTTTTACTCTCACTTGTTCACGATGGCACTATTATGGGTAACTCTTAACTTGCTGATGAGTTTTATCCGCCATTTTCAGAAACGCTTGGATAGTGTTCAAAATTACAAACAGAGGATGGACCACCTGAAAGTCGTTGGTGCGATGACTTCAGGATTTTGTCACCAGATGGCCACGCCACTCAATACAATTAAGCTGCGTCTTGATCGAATGAATAGAAATCAAAATTACTCACAGGATGATTTAAATTCTGCGCTCATGGCCTTGGGGCAATGTGAAAAGGCCTTAAGAGATTTATCGCAATTGCGTGTTGATAAAAGCAATGGGCTAAATGAAAAAATCGACCTAAGAAATTTTTGTGAAGGACTAATTAAAAACTCTTATCCGGAATTATCTCTGGAGATTGATGATAAAATACAATCTTTTTTTTGCCACCCTCAATTGCTCACTCAAACATTATTAGATCTTTTTGATAATGCCTTTGATGCTTCACCTGCAGAAAAAGTCGTCTTGAAAATATATCAGGGTGAAGAATTTATAAATTTTGAAGTGATCAATCAAAAATCAAGTTTACCAGATAGTGTTTTAGAGAAATTAGGTGAGCCTTTTAATAGTACTAAAGAATTAGGTGCAGGGCTTGGGCTTTTTAATGCTTTCAACTCAGCTTTAGTTATGAAAGGGGACTTTAAAATTTTTAACTCCAATAATAATGTTCACGCACTTTTATCGTTGCCACTAAAAAGACCAGAGGAAGCTTAATGAAAGTTTTATTAATTGATGATGACGAAAATTTTATCAACTCTCTGGTGCTGGAGTTTCAAGACAGAAAAATTGAGGTCATGGCCTTTACGCAATTTGCAGATGTCCCAAAAAATCTGATCAAGAATTTTACTCATGCGATTGTTGATCTTCGTTTAAAAGGTGAAAATGGGCTGAATATTTTAGTTAGTTTAAGATCAGAAAACGAACAAATAAAAATGATTATGCTCACTGGTTTTGGCACGATTTCTACGGCCGTTGAGGCGATGAGACTGGGTGCCATTAATTATCTTTCTAAACCTGTATCGTTTGAACATCTTTTGCACACCATGCAAAATTCCCCGGAAGAAAGTGGAGAAGAAGTAGAATTATCAGAGTCAGAAATGACTCTTGCCGAAAAAGAGCGCGAATATATTGAATATGTGTTGGTGAAGTGTGACAACAACATTTCAAAGGCCGCTAAAATCCTAGGGCTTCACCGTCAAAGCCTCCAGAGAATGCTTAAAAAATACCCCTTCCACCGAGAGTCTTTATAGGTTAGGATGGGCACCTAAAATTCAACTAACTAAGAGTGAAAAACATGAAAACTGTTAAACGCAATATTCTATTAAATCCAGGCCCGGCAACGACAACTGACACAGTTAAAAATGCTATGGTTGTTCCCGATATCTGTCCAAGAGAATTAGAGTTTGGGGAACTGACTCTTTCAGTAAGAGATGATCTTATTAAGATTGCTCACGGTGAAAAAAATCACACGGCCGTTATGCTGACATCGTCTGGAACCGGTGGCGTGGAAGCTTGTTTAACTTCAGTAATCCCGACAGATAAAAAAGTTTTAATTATCAATAACGGTGCTTACGGTGAGCGTATGCAGGCGATCTGTGATGCTTATGGAATTGGACACGTGGATTACAATATCCCTGCTTCAAAACCAGTTGATTTAGAAGTTTTAGAAAAAATGATTGAAACTCATAAGAGTGAGTTGTCTCATGTTGCTTTCATTCACCATGAAACGACAGTGGGAATTTTAAATCCTCTAAGTGAGATCTGTCACATGTCTCATAAACATGGATTAGAAAATATCGTTGATGCTATGTCATCATTTGCAGGGATGGACATTGATGTTGAACGTGATCAGGTAGACTATCTGGTGTCGTCTTCAAATAAATGTATCCAAGGTATGGCCGGAATTAGTTTTGTTATCGCTCGTCTTGAAAACTTAAAAAAGACTGCGCCGATTAAAAGAAATTTCTACTTCAACTTACTTGCTAACTACGAATACCTACAAAAGAACAAACAATTCCTTTTCACTCCTCCAGTTCAGACTTTATATGCTTTAAGACAAGCAGTGACTGAATACTTTAAAGAGGGAGCACAAAATCGTTACGCTCGTTACGCTTCAATGTACGAAATTATGAAGAAGCGTGTACGCGAACTTGGTTTTGAATTTTTAGTTGAAGAGAAACATCACGCAAAACTTTTGACAGCAATCCTTGATCCAAAGAGTGCAAACTATTCATTCAATGAAATGCATGATTATTTATTTGAAAGAGGTTTTACGATTTATCCGGGAAAGGTTGGAAGCATTAATACTTTCAGGTTGTCGAACATCGGCGAGATTTACCCCGCCGACATTGATGCTTTTTTAGTAGTGTTTGAAGAATACCTAAGAACGAAGAAAATTATCTAGAGTTGAGGGCTTACTCCAACTGCGATAACCATAACGATCAGACATAAAATAATAACGTCGAGCTTGCTAATTTTGTTCCAGATCATAAAAACTCCCCATTAGATTTAAAAAATCAGATGGGGTTTAATATGCTTTTTATTGAGAATTGCCAACGCTACGAACATTATTTTTACCTAAAGAATTCCATTCCTGACCTAAGTATCCGAATACAAGCCAGTACAATCTATCTCCCATTCCACCCAATGAAAAATTTGCGTGATAAATGATGAAAACCGGAAGATGGGCCAGGAGAAAAAGGGCCATAGTTTGGCGATTTGGATCCTCTTCTTTTAGTCCTTTTAAGACAGCGGCGATCATTAAGAGATAAGCAATAATAGATAAAACGAGCAAGGGATAGCCACCGATAACGCCAGCGGAGATGAAGAGATTGTGAGGGTCTTTAAAGGAGTTGTAGCCTTCGACCTCGATCCCTTCCTTTGCACCACTAAAAAACTTGTAGAGCAATCCATGACCAAAATAAGGGCCCTGCTCGAACATATCCCATCCACGGAAGACTTCATCCATGCGGGTTGAAACGCCATCTTGAGCAGGCCTTAATCCAAATCCTGTTTTTCCAGTCGTGACTTCATACATGAACTGAGAAGTGGGTGCACCAACGAGTAGAACTGAAATCACAAAACACGAAAGGAAGGTGAATTTAAAAAGCCTGATAGATCTTTTTTTAGAACCGTAGATCAGTATCCCTACAAAACCAGTAATCACAATAGTCCCAAAGGCCGCTTTCGTGGCCGTGAATAAAACGGCGACAGTGATGATGAAGAGTCCGATGATTTTTAAGAGAGTATTACTTTTTAGTGTCCACGCTTTGTCCTGAAAAACTTTTGGCAGAAAAAAAATAAAGGCAGCAGTGCTGGCCGTTACCATGTGGGGGATGTGTTTAAAAAAACCGGTAAAGCGTCCACCACGAAACATATAAGGAAAAAGTAAAGGTAGAAAGATCATGCTCGCAATAACAAGGCTCGAGCTAGTTTTATTAATCCAGTTGATGAATTTCTCCAATGGAAAAATCGAAGGGATAATCACCCCGTAAACCAGGATCAACATGATGGCCATTCCGAGTCCACCAAGTTGCACGATTACTGACTGAGTGATGTTAACCAAAGTGATTTGAAAAAGTGTCTGAATGGAAAGCACAGCAATTAGTGTATAGATAAATATTTTATAAATTTGTGAGAGAGGATAAAGACTTTTGGTTTTTAGCCAGTAATAAATCAGGATGAGAGCGATGAAAAATTGCAGGCCGAAATTAATAAAGGGGTGAAGCCCGTACTGGAAGATAAATGGAGGGGCAGAGTAAGGGATAATCTGCATCCATTTAAATGACAGCTTAGAAATAAAAATCAAAACAATTAAAGTGATACAGCAGAAATCAATGATTTTTGTGACTGAAAACTTCGGTCCATTCATTTATTTATCAGTCTTATCATGAATGATAACTGCCGTTAGTACAGTTGTCAGGATGACTGAGATGATAGAGATGATTCTAAAAGAGTCGTTGCTTACCAATGGGCTTTTATTTTTAATTAATACGATGTCATTAGAGGCCAGGGTGTAGTCATTTTTAGCGCCGTTCTTTAAGACATCTTCAAGATTTAAGTTAAGGCTTTTTTGCTGCTCACCATTTGGAGCAACAACGTTTTGCTGATCGTTTCCGATAACGATGTTCTCTAAGTCTGCCTCATTACTTGTTCCGCCGGCCAAAGAGAGCAATGTTGTTAATTTCATATTCGCTGGAACGTGGTAAAGCCCTGCATTTTTTACAGCACCTAAAAGTCTAATAGGTATTAATTCCTGATTGGGGTAAGACTCAAAAACAAACTCTGACGGAGAGCTAAGGTTATATTTGGAAGCTTTTGATGTATTGGCCTGAACTGCAAAAGTTTGATTGATTAAAATACTATACGTAAAAAGACAGATAATAAGTTGTCTCATGAACTAAAGCTCCTGGATCTTTAAAGAGAAGTCATTTATATAATAGCAGAAATATAAAAATTAAATAAAAAAACATAGAATAGATAGAGATAGGAAGAAGATGAACTCGAACGAAGAAATTACACTGCACCAAGTTTTGTTAATTTTTACAAAACGCTGGAAGTATCTTTTGATGCTTGCGTTGATCTTCGCTCTTGCTGCTTTAGTAAAACATAAATACTTCCCGACATACCCTGGAACTGGAAAACTGATCATTAAAGATGTACGAAACAGTCAACTACAGTTGGTGCTAAGTAGCGTGGCCGGACCTGGAACAGAATCAACCGCGTCAGATGTGAAAGGTGAAGATGTTGTTGATAGAGCAGAAACAGTTCTCGATACACATGAGTATTATGTCGCTTTAGCGCAGAGACTTATTCAAATCAAAAAAGAAACAGGAAATCTTTCGCTGACAAATTTTTTTAAGAAGTTTGAGAGAAAAGAATCTGATCAAGAATATGTTCACGATATCGCCAATGTTCTCTCTGGCATGATTACATTCAATTCGGCCAAAGGTGGAGTGCTGGTTATCAATGTAAAAACTTACAACCGAGAGTTGTCAGTTCTAGTGGTGAATGAAGCCTTAAAAGAGGCCCAAAAGAATATCATTGATAGAGAGTTGGAAGACTTAGACCGCGCTGAAAACTACTTCAATGATGAACTTGCAAGTGTCAGAAGCAGGCTTGATGGAATTGAGAACTCAACAGTTAAAAAACTGCAAAAGAATCAAATCCTTTCAGTAGATGTGGAAAAAGGCGATAGCTCAAAATATATCAGTGAATTAAAGAAGAACATTAATGATACAAGCATCACGATTTCTAATAATAGAAGCCGCATAACTTCATTAACGGAAAAGATTAAGTTAAATGGTTCAAGAGACCTGGGTGTCATTAGTAAGTTTAATGAGTCATCTCAGATTAAGATGTTAGAAGATCAAAATAAGGACCTGGAAATAGAGTTAAAGACTTATAAGTCTTACTTGCGCAACTACGAAAATCAAAAGACTGGTTTAGTACCAATGCAATATGAAATTCAAAAGATGAATGCTAACCACGATTTTGAGTATAAGATTTTTGCATCGTTAAACGATAGTCTTGCACGAATTGGCTTGCAAAAAACTTACGTAAAAAATAAAGTGGATATATTAGAGCAGGAACGTTTTTCTAGAGTTAAATCAAGTCCATCTCTAGCGATAATGATGCTTATTTCATTAATGCTTTCACAAGTTATTGGGATGTTTAGTATTTATGTCTACGAGCTCTTCAAACCTAACACGCCATCGTAGTCTCGCTCATGAGATTATGCAGGCATTCGCTAGCATCTCCAGCGAGTACTCAAGTTTCCAGAATAAAAATTCACTTTCATGTGCTGCTGGTTGTGGCAAGTGCTGCTTTAAATCTGATATATACTGCGCTCCCATAGAGCTTTTGCCACTTGCTTTGGATCTTATTGATAGAGGAGAGGCCGAAAGTGTCCTGGAGAAATGCATCAAGCATGAAGCAGATCACTGTATGTTTATGAACATCAGTGATTTAAAAGCAGGGAAAGGGCAGTGCACTGAATATACATTTCGTCCTTTAGTTTGCCGCACATTCGGAGTGGCAGGTAAGCACGACAAAGATGGTAAAGTTTCTTTTTCAGTGTGCACCACTTTAAAAGAAACAAATGCTAAAAACTACACAGAACTTCTAAATAAAAAAAATGACAACTCCGACATTCCTTTCATTGATAAAGCTAAAAATAAATTAACCTGCCTTGACCCTCGTTTCTTAGAAAAAGAATTTCCTATCAACCAAGCTCTCGCGATGCTCTTAGATAAACTCCTGCTGGAACATAGCTTTCAAAGTCATACTTAGTATGTTAGCGTTTTAAGATGAAATTTATTCTGATTTTGATTCTTTTGGTTATTGCTCCATTTGCTTTTTCATATGAAAAAGAGTTCGTTATCACAGATATTATGAATGATGATGTCATCAGAGTTCAAAAACTTGATATGGGGATTGAGCTTACGGCCGGAGATATTTTATTGGTTTATTCACACACCAGTAAAAGTATCTTGGGTTATGCCAGAGTAGAAGTGATCGATCCGGATCAGGAATTTTTTACGGCAACTGTTAAGACTCACAATAAAAGTGGTCTTATTCGTCCGGAAAATTATTTAAAAAAAGTTGATCT
>JBEIPV010000034.1:0-26030 GCA_040376855.1 Bacteriovorax sp. | reverse complement strand
CCCAGTAGAAGAAGCAAGAAATCTCCATCTATTCCCACCTGCGGCAGTATTCTCAAGGCCTAGCGTTGTATAACCATTGGCAACGTTTGCAGTAACATCCAGATGACCACCAGGTGTAGCTGTCCCTATTCCAACCCTACCTGCAAAATAATTTTTTGTATTTGCATCAGCTTGATATATGCCCCAAGAGTTTGTCACCGTTCCACCTGTCACTGGAGGCGCTATAAAAAGAGAGTACATATTAGTAATTGTACCAGTTGATGCGTTCGGTGAAAGTAAAATACCATAAGCGTAATCTGTAACTGGAGCATTCGCCGGAACTGCAGAATCATTACCAAAAAATATTCTCTGACCAATTAAAGTTGTTAATGAACCTTCATCAGTATTTCCACCATAATGGTTACGTAAAGACATGACATAGTTTCCTGTAACCTCACCTGTGTTAACAACACCAGAAGGTATATCTGAAAAAGCAATGGCCACGTTTGCAAAACCACGGGCATTTCCACTTGCTGTAGGTGCATGCATATAATAAGAACCTGTCGCAACATAAGGAACTGTGATTGAAGTATTTGCAGTTGTATTTTTTAATAAACTACCATTTAAAAATTCGCTGTAGACATCTGCATAAGCCGATGGGAAACCAGTAATCTCTCCTGAAGCAACCCCCGATTTTACATGAAGATTTTTCTGTGGAGCTGTTACCCCTATTCCGACTTTACCTGTAGATTCCACACGCATTTTTTCAGACATCGCAGCACCAGATAACTTAAAGGCAATTCTTAAATTATCTCCAACATCATCACCAAAATAAAGAGTCGTATCCCCATCATTTATAGTGCCTGTATTTCCATCTCGATCCCAAAGAGTGATACCACCATAGTCATTAGTTGAACCAATGACAGAAAGTCCTAGGCCTGACTGATCCGTAGTATTAGTATAAAGATCAGCAATCTGAAATTTTGTGGTAGGAGTAACCGTTCCAACTCCCACGTTACCGGTACTTCCTTGAATACTCATCCAAGTTGTATTCCCAGCAATTGAGCTAAATCTTAAATCTTTTTTACTGTCGGCCACATGTTCAACACCAGATTGAATCCAGTTGGCAGAAGCGTTTGTGGTAAAACGGAAAGCACTTTGATCTGTACTTGGTGCAAATCTGAAAGAAGACGATGTTGCTGTATTTTTTCCAATCTCGAGTATTGCTCCTGGTGTGTCAGTCCCAATCCCAACATTTCCACCTGATCTATAAATATCAGACCCATTTTTTGTCCATTGCCCGAATCCATCGACATATGATTTCGGAACAGCATCATCAACGTTAACTGGCGATGGGACTTTTAGTGCTCCGACAATTGTGTTAACCGTCAGTGTTCCTGTGATTGTTGAGTTCGCTGTTTTTGAAACGTAATCATTTTGTGTATTAAGAAGTTTTCCAAAAGCTCCTACGATCGTATCAGCTGCCGTAATCGTTCCAGCAGTTGAAGAAACTCCTGTTAAAGGAGAAGCTATCGCTCTTGCCTGAGTAAAATATAAATTCCCTGACTCAGGCACTACTGCTGTATTGAGTGTGGCCCAGGTCTTGTCTCCACGGTAATATTGAGCTGCTGTTCCAGCCGCAACAGTTCCCTCTTTTCCATTTAATTGAGTTTGAATCGCTGACGTTACACCATCAAGATAATTAAATTCAGTGTTATCAACTGCACCTGTTCCAAGTTTTGTTGCGGCAATATTGGCAGCAGCATTGATGTCGGCATTTACGATTGTTCCATCTGTAATTTGAGCAGAAGCGACAGCTGCACCACTTGCAGCAAAAACTGTCCAGGCCGCTCCATTACAAAATTCCACGTTCGGAGTATTAAATCTCATCGCTCCAGAAATGGCCGCCGAACATGCTGTTGCATCAACACCGACACGAACAGATCCGTTAACATCAAGAACACTTTGCGGGTTAGTTGTTCCAATCCCTAATCTACCCACGTTAGTTAAGCGCATGCGCTCTGCTGCCGTTGATCCTGTCGCAAAAACCATGGCAATATTTCCAACAGAAAAACCTGCATTATTAGTTGGAACTCCACGAACATCCGCCCCGGAGCTGTTTAATCCCATCCAAATATTGTTAAATGAATTTTGCAATAACAGCGATGGTACACCTGGAGATTGTGACTGAATAAGAAGTTGGTTGTTGGCAACAGTTGTAGATCCTACCGTTAAAGCATTGACTCCTGGAGTTGTTCCAATCCCTACTTTATTTGTATTATAAAGATCACTTCCGCTTTTAGTCCATTGTCCGAAAGTTTCTAAGTATTGTTTGTTAACAACATCTGTTGCTGCAACTGGATCAGAGGCCCTTAAAGTAGCTCCACTAAAATCAAAAGTTCCAGATGAAACTGTATCCCCTGCTTTATTAATCGGTGTAAAACCAAGAGCTGTTGTCACATCAGATAACCCAAGAGCAGTCCATGCTGAAGTATTAGCAGCAGTTGCTTTTAAAACTTTTCCTACATCTCCAGCAACTGGCGATGGCAATAATGCTGTCGGGATATCCAGTGTTGGATTTCCTAAAACTCCATTTCCATTTGTCACAGTCAGACGATTTGCTGTTCCTGTGATTGTTCTTCCTGTAAATGCATCGGCCGCTGTCTGAACGAGAATCCCGTTCGTATTGTAACCAGCAAGAGAAGTTAGCGTTGCATCCAATCCTTGTTTATTATTTAATTGAGTTTGAATCGCAGACGTCACACCACTTACATAACCTAATTCAGTTGATGTTGTTGCACTCACCCCGAGAGCTCCACCGGCCGTTGTGATCACGGCCCTATCGGCGGTACCACTAAAAGCACCAGGACCAGTGTTATCCGCAATACAACTAAAAGTCGTTCCATTTGATTTTAACACTTCACCTGCTGCACATGTTGGAAGAGCTGATTTAGCGAATGATTGTACTGTGGCATCGTTAACATCAACCCAAGCAAGCACTCCGGCCCCATCAGTTTTTAAAACTTGATTAGCATTTCCGTCGTTTGCAGGAAGAGTTAATGTATACGTAGATGCAAGAGCATTTGGAGAAAGCATCTCTACATAGTTGGCGTTGTCACTTTTTAAACGTAATTTTTTGTCAATGGAAACGTTACCTGCTGAATAAGAGATATCGTTGACCGTCTTATCCCACTGTCCTTTTGATTTTAAATCTGTTACCTGATACTGCATTTTTCCAAATGCACTAAGCACTGTATCGGCCGCAGTGATAGGTCCGTTAAAACCAGTATTTAATCCGGCCAGGTCAGTTCCTAAAACGCGGGCCTCGGTGAAATAAAGCCTCGATCCTTCTGCCACGGCACTCGTATCAAGAGTTGTCACAGCAGTATTAACATCGATCCACGAAGTCACTCCGTTTCCATCAGTCGTTAAAACATAACCACTAGATCCTTTATCTGCTGGAAGAGTTAGATCGTAAGCTGTGCTTGATGCACTTCCTTTAATCGTTACATAATTTGGGCCACCTTTGATTTTCAGATCGCTATCTAAAGTTAAAGCACCAGTCATTGTATCGCCGGCCTTCAATAAACGAAGAGCATCTTCTGAATTAGCGTAGGCCTTATTCACAACATCTGAAGGGCCAACTGGAGTTGGTACTCCTGAGATTGTTCCCACCGAAAGTGTTCCACCAGTTGTTCCAAGTTTTAATTGAAGAGCTTCGTAAACAGCTTCTCCTGTTGGTGCATGAGTTGTATCGCCGTTAGTGATTGATGCTGCAAGAATTGATGACAATACAGGAAGACCAGAAATTTTAGCTGCTGGAATGTCTCCATCAGCGATATTTAATTTTGCGTATGAAATATCTCCATTTGCAATATTGAGTGAAGCGTAAGGAATCGCACCATTAGGGACATTAATTTTTGAGTAATCAATCGCTGCTGCTGCGTTGATATCAGCATTCACAATTGTTCCATCTGCTATTTGAGAGCTTGAAATAGTTCCTGATAATTTTGAAGTTGCGACAGAAACAATTTTTGCATCAGTGACTGCTCCATCTGCAATCTCGGCCGTGCTTACGGAACCGGCCCCACCACCTGATAAATCATCTCCTGCTACCCAATGAGTTCCATCAAACTTTAAAACTTTTCCAGCAACTGGTGCCGTTGGAAAACTGATATCGCCAAGCATATCTAAATTATAATCACCAGTCTGTGCCGTAACTGCTCCAGTTCTCCCAAAGACAGACAACACCGCTGTCGAGTTATCAATTTTTTGCCATGAACTCCCATTTGAAACTAACCAGTCTCCTGTCGTAAAAGGAATTCCAGCAATGGATCCGCTAGCACTAATAATATAGTAAGCGCCAGCAGGTTGAGTGGCAGGACCAGTGGCCGGATTTGATGAAGCATTAAAAGCTCCAAGATAATTTAATCCAGTTACTGCACGTGGCATCCATTTTCCGGAAGCTGCATCGTAAGAAAGAACGTCTTTATCCGCTACAGGAGCAGCACAATTAAATCCTTTACCATTTAAAGTGGCATTACAAAGCGAGAAGTCGATAGCAAACGTCGCACTGGCATTTGCGTCTGATAAAATTAAACTGAATACTTTTGAAACATCAAAACTAAAAGCTCTGATTGAATTGGCGATAATCTTTGTTGCCGTCTTAGATTCAATCGTAAAATTTTCGTTAAGTGAGTTGCCATTAACTTTTACATTTGTGACATCACCAAACCCATTTCCGTTAATCACTAGTTGATTGTTGATAACCTGAACTGAAGATACACTTGCAGAAGTTATGCTTGATTTCTGAGCAGCACTTTTAATTTTATTAAAATTAACAGAAACAGAACTTTCTTTCGGAATACATCCAAAAAGTAAGCTGGCCGTTAGTATTAATAAAATAAACTTTCTCATTACCATCTCAGAGTAAAATAGTTCTCGCTATTCTACTCATCGTCTCTAAATTATAGATACTTAGGGTTTATGGATAATTCTGAATAGGTTAAAAATGCCAACAAGTCATGGTAGTTAGGTTACGTAACAAAAAACAAGTAAAATCAACTTTAGTAAGGCCAAGTAAATACGAGCTTAGTTGAATAGGAATATTCGATCACCCGTAAAAACCATTTTAGTCGTGTTTTTTTTATTTATTGGAAATTGAAAACTTTTGCAAGTAAGTAGAATAACCAGACCATCTAAATATCTTAGATGGTCTGGTGCTGTTTTTTTTAAGCTAAAATTTTTGAAACAATCTCGTAAACGTTTTTAGAAAGACCATCTGTCTTGATCACTCTTTCTAATTCAGGCTTCATTAAATCCTGAAGGTTTTTTGGAACACGTTTGTAATCCTTGAAAGCTGAAGCAAGTCTTGATGCCACTTGAGGGTTTAGTTTATCAAGCTCTAATAAACGCTCAGTCACTAGTTTATACCCACGCCCTGATGGGTGGTTGAACTGAACCTTGTTGTTCGCTGCAAACTGCCCTAGAAGAGCTCTCACCAAGTTTGGAATCGTGCGATCGTACACACTGTCTTTTTCTAACTTAAGAAGATTGTCGTAAGCAGAGTCATTTGAATCAACGGCCTGAACCGATAACCATTTTTGCATAACAAGAGTTTCAGATTTCCATTTTGTATAGAACGCTTTAAGCGCTTCGTCTTTAAAAGCGGACTCTGAATTAACCAGAACACTTAGTGCCCCGATTTCATCCGTCATGTTCGTAGCATTTTTAAAGTGATCGAATGCCAGAGTTTTGTACTTATCTCCATCCACCATTGAAAGCAGATCAAGACACTTATTTTTTAAATCTCTTTGTCCCATTGATTTCGGGTCAAGCTGGAACGAACCCTTTTGATCAATTGATGTGAATAGCTTGAAAAGAACTTCATGGTGAGCGCTCGCCATTGTCTTCTTAACAAAGTTTCTCACCTGTTCAGTTTCAGGGTAGTAAATCTCTTTTAGTTCCTGGTGAAGGATTCCTTCACTTGGAATGCTCATTGAAAGAGACTTGAAAGCTTCATCAATTTTTGTATCTGCTAAAACTTTTCCAAAAGCTTCAACGTATTTTGCGTTTAACTCTAATGGTTTTTTCGCGTGAGCATCTTGAATTAAATCAAGCATGATTTTTTGAGAGACAACCTGAGCTGCTTCAAAACGGTTAAACGAATCTGAATCATGGGCCATTAAGAACAACTGGTCTTCAAAACTTAAATCAGTTGTTAACTTAACCGGTGCTGAGAAATCGCGGTTTACTGAAGCGATTGGTTTAACAGCAATATTTTCAAACACGAAGTCTTGAGTCGGAGTTTTTAATTCTAAAACCCTCGACACTAGATCTTTTCCATCCGGTCCAATTAGACCTACTCTTACCGGCATATGGTAAGGCTTAGCGTCTTTCGGAGCATTTTCCGGGAAAGACTGAGTCAGTGTTAACGTAAAACGCTTATTAGCTTCATCATACTTTGAAGTTGATTTTAAAAGTGGCGTTCCGTTTTGCCCGTACCAGTTTTTAAACTGTGTGAAATCGAAGTTGTCGTTTGCCACACTCATTGAGTGAATAAAGTCTTCTGTACGAACAGCTTGTCCGTCAAAAAGCTCAAAGTATTTATCCATACCACGTCTGAATCCATCCACTCCTAGAAGTGTTTGAATCATACGGATAACTTCCGCCCCTTTTTCATAAATCGTTGCTGTATAGAAGTTATTAATTTCCATGTATGTTGCTGGCTTAATCGGGTGAGAAGTAGGTCCTGCATCTTCAGCAAACTGAGCTGCACGCAGACCTTGCACCGATTGAATTCTCTCAACACTTCTTGAGTTCATGTCAGCAGAGAATTCTTGATCTCTAAAAACTGTTAAACCTTCTTTAAGAGTTAACTGGAACCAGTCACGGCAAGTGATTCTGTTACCTGTCCAGTTGTGGAAATATTCGTGACCAATCACTGATTCGATTCCATAGAAGTTTGAATCAGTCGCACTTTTTTGATCAGCTAAAACGTAAGCAGAGTTAAAGATGTTTAGACCTTTGTTCTCCATTGCTCCCATGTTGAAAGCATCTACTGCAACAATCATGTAAATATCTAAATCGTACTCAAGACCAAAACGGTCTTCATCCCACTTCATCGATTTTTTTAACGACTCCATAGCATGGTGACACTTATCTTCGTTTCCTTTGTCGCAGTAGATTTCTAGAGCAACCATGCGTCCTGAAGTTGTTTTGTATGTATCTTTAATAACCCCTAAGTCCCCTGCTACTAGAGCGTATAGGTAAGAAGGTTTTTTAAACGGGTCTTCCCAAGTAACGAAATGTTTCCCACCATCAAGGTCGCCTTTAGCGATCGGGTTACCGTTTGATAATAAAATCGGGTAAAGCTTTTTATCTGCAATAATCTTCGTCGTGAATTTTGCCATGTTGTCCGGACGGTCAACATAGAAAGTGATTCTTCTGAATCCTTCCGGCTCGTTTTGAGTACAGAAGATTGTTCCTGATTTATATAGACCATCAAGAGTCTTGTTCGCTTCAGGATTGATTTCGTTTTCGATTTCAAGTGTGAAGTTATCAGCTGGAACTCTATTTAGAGTCAGCGTGTGTGTTTCAACATCTTGTTTATAATCAGTGAATGCCTCACCGTTAATTTTTACTGATTTAAGAGTTAACTCTTCACCGTTTAATACCAGCGGAGCACCTTCATTGTTATTTTTCAGGATGGTCATCTTAGATTGAACAAGAGTTTTTGTAGAATCTAAATGAAATGTTAAATCGATAGTCCCAACTAAATAGTCAGGTTGCTTATACTCGCTTAACTTTATCACTTTTGGAGCGTCTGTTTTCATGATTTTTTTCCTCAAATATTTACAGTTCTAGATGAACCTTATGGCCAGTATGGCTTCGAATATTAATAACACCAACATCAAAAATTAAGTACTGCCCCTTAATACCTTGGAGCTTACCGCCTACCACTTCATTCTTGTCGAGTGATACCGACGAGATCTTTTCTAAGTACTGCTCGACTGGATAGTTGATCTCGGTGACCAATTCACTCTCCAGAATCGAAACCTTATCGCTGCCAAAGCGGTTTTCCAAATCGTCTAGGTCTTCGCCGAATAACTCAAAGAGCTCATCGCGCTTTGCCTCTAAATCGATAAGCTCAGGGTCCCCTTTTAACATCTTTCTCCAGTCAGTTTTATCATTGATCTCAGAGCTCAGAAGTTTTTCAAAAACCCCCGACATATAGCGAGTTCCCACTTTTAATATAGGCAGGGCCTGAACCGCTCCCTGGTCAATCCAACGGGTAGGAATCTGAGTTGTTCGTGTGATCCCTACCTTGAGTCCTGAGGAATTCGCCAGATAAACATAGTGAGGAATCATACAATGCTCTAGCCCCCAATCAGGCTGTCTGCATGTGCCCTTATCAAAGTGGCACAGTTCAGGTTTAAGAATGCACATATCGCACTCAGCGAGCTTTAGAGAGCAAGGGTAGCAATAACCACCAGAATAACTCTTGGCCGTTTTTTTCCCGCAATGACAACAGTTGATTTCTTTTTCTGAGTGAATTTTAAAGGTTTTCCCGATTAAATCGTTCATCACGATTAAACCGTTATTTGTTTGGAGTTTATAGATGGCGTTGCCATCCACAAGCTCAACTTCCATTTTATCGAGATTAAAGCTGTTTTGAATTTCCATAGGTAGCCGATACTACAAAAAAGCAGGCCCTTCGTCACAAAAATTTAGGCCCTTATTAAAGTCATAGGTGTTAAGTACCGATTAGTCAGTATGGCAGAAAAAAAAGACCCAAATAAAAAGCATTACTTTCAGGTAGCTTCTCACGAGGAATTCGCGGAGAGCATGCTAATGCACTGTACACTAGAAAACTCACCGCCCTTAACGGTGTGGGAAAAAGGTGAAACAGAAGACGATGCCGAAATTTATGAGGCCATTGAGTACTACGCCCATCCGAAAATCATCAAGCTTCGCCCTACTGGCAAACTCATGACGAAAATCACTGGAAGCACTAAGGCCGGAAAACAAGTTTTGGTTCGAATTCCCGTAGAAGACAAAATTAATTACTTCACTGGTGGACGCTTAAAATTCCACCCGGAAGACCTGACGTATACTATCGAGATCCAGCAGGAAATTTATAAGAGCCAGGCCCGCGGAAACTTCCGCTTAAACTCGAGTGACGTGATCCCTATTCAATTTAAAATCGATGATCAGGTCTTTGATGCCCTGGATATTTCCGTTAGTGGAACCAGCTTCATTTTAGAGGCCAGTGAGTGCGAGCGTTTTCCCAAAGGGAAGCTTTTTGCTGATTGCTCTTTGCGCTTTGACCGCAAGAACTACCACGTGCCCATCGCCCAAATTGCGGCCCATATCCCGATGTCAGATGGACGCATCAAATTTGGTATTTCTTTCAAAGATCTTCCTAAAAAAACTGAGGACGAGCTTTATATAAAGATCTCCACAGAGGCCCGTGGCGAAGAGATGAAAAAGAAGTTCGACAGTATTCTTTCCAAAAAGGCCCAATAGCCTACTCCCTCCTTTACACTCAATGTTATCAAGTGCTTTGGTTACTTCGAAGGCCCTATTTAGTTCGGTATAATTTTCATATATGGCCATAAATAATTGACGATGGCGGTCTATAGGAGTAATTTTGCCGTCTATGAAATACAACACACAACAAGACACTCTTCAAGGCCAAGAAATGGATTCTATTAAACCTATGGCAACGAGAAAACCATTCTCGGACAGCAAAATTATCGAGCGAGCTAACTTGCTTCGTGATAATGACCTTTATTTCTTCTTCAGGGCCATTGAAGAAACAGCTGCTTCTACAGTTACTGTAAAAGGGCAAAAGCAAATCATGATCGGATCTAATAATTACTTAGGTCTAACTCACCACCCACTTGTTAAAGAAGCCGCTATTAAAGCGATTGAAAAATACGGTACAGGCTGTACAGGTTCACGTTTCCTAAACGGTAACCTTAATATCCACGATGAACTGGATGTAAAACTAGCTGAATACCTAGGTCACGAAAAAGCGATCGTTTTCTCAACTGGTATGCAAGCAAACCTTGGTGCGCTTTCAGCTATCTGTGGCCCAAAAGACTTAATGCTTTTTGACTCTGAAAACCACGCTTCTATTATCGATGCTTCAAGACTAGCTATCGGTACAACTTTTAAATACAAACACAATGACATGTCTTCATTAGAAGAATTGCTAGAAAGTAACGTTTCACGCTTTAACCGCGTGATCATCGTAGCTGACGGTGTCTTCTCAATGACTGGTGATATTCTTCGTCTTCCGGAAGTCGTAGCACTTGCTAAAAAGTATGGCGCTTACGTTTACGTTGACGATGCTCACGGACTTGGAGTTATGGGTGCTCAAGGGCGCGGAACGATGAACCACTTCAACGTGACAAAAGACGTTGATTTCAACATGGGAACGTTCTCTAAATCTTTCGCATCAATCGGTGGAGTTATCTCTGGATCTGCTGATGCCATCGATTACGTTCGTCACTCTGCTCGCTCATTCATGTTCTCAGCTTCTATGCCACCTGCTGCAGTTGCGACTGTTTCAGCTTGTATCGACGTTGTAACTTCTGATGAGTCAATCCTTGCTAACCTTTGGTCGAACGTTGCGTTCATGAGAAAAGGTTTCCAGGAATTAGGATTTTTTACTTACGGATCTCAAACGCCAATTATCCCACTATTTATTGGTGACGATATGAAAGCGCTTAAGATGACAAAATGGTTAGAGTCAAAAGGAGTCTTTGCTACTCCGGTTCTTCCACCAGCGGTACCTAAAGGTGAAGCGCTGATCAGAACAAGTTATATGGCGTCTCATGACAGATCTGATTTAACTCAAGTTCTTGAAGTGTTTGCTGAAGCTAAGAAAATTTTCGAAATCCCATCTCACCTACACTAGAAAGGAATTGTTGTTATGAGTATTTCACTTAAAGAAATAGATCTTAACAACAAGAAAGATAAAAAGGCCTTCGTGGAGCTTCCCTGGAGCATTTATAAAAATGATCCAAACTGGGTAGCTCCACTAAAAATGGCCGTCAACGATCTGCTCAACGTAAAAAAACACCCCTTCTATAAAACCGCCAACGTTAAAGCATGGCTTGCGATGCTGGATGGAAAAGTTGTCGGAAGAATCCTGGCGATTCACAATTACACTTACAATGCTTTCGAAAAAAACACGATCGGCCATTTTGGTTGTTTTGAATCTATCAATGACCAAAGAGTCGCAGATAGCTTGATCGCGGCCGCAAGTGAGTATTTAAAAGCTCAAGGCATGACTTCTATTCAAGGCCCGATGAATCCCGGGACCAATTATGAATGCGGGCTTCTGGTTGATAAATTCGACGATGCTCCTCAGGTCATGATGACTTACAACCCTGCTTATTATGAAACTCTTTTGACAAATATGGGATTTGTTAAGGCCATGGACTTACTTGCCTACAACTTCAATCCTGCTCTGACTCTGCCAAAACTTATTCTGGATATTGCTGAGCGAGCAGAGAAAAAAACAAAAGTCACTTACAGATCTGTGGACATAAAAAACTGGGAAGCGGAGCTGGAAATCATTTTTGACATCTACAACTCAGCTTGGGAATCCAACTGGGGATTTGTTCCAATGTCAAAAGAAGAGTTCGCTCACACTGCTAAAGATATGAAGTCCATTATTAATCCTGAATTGATTCAGTACGCTTTAGTCGATGGTGTTCATGCCGGGTTTATTTTAACTATTCCGGATTTAAATCAGATCTTCAAACAAATCCCAAGCGGAAACCTAAGTCCCATGGCAATTTATAAACTGTTAACAGCAAAAAAACGTATCACACGTGCTCGAGTCATCATGATGGGTATTAAAAAAGAATACCGTAAGATGGGACTGGAGACACTTCTCTATAAACACACACAGCTTGCACTTCATAAAAATCCGCTCATCAAAAATGTTGAGTTAAGTTGGATTCTCGAGACTAATCTTGAAATGAACAAGCCACTCATCAGAATGACAGGCGAGGCCTATAAGCGCTACCGTCTGGTTGAAAAGGCCCTTTAAAAATGAAAATTCTTATCACTGGTGCAAATGGTTTTGTGGGCTCTCACTTAACTGAAAAACTCCTTTCTGAAGGCCATAGCGTTTACGCGCTCGTGCGCTCTCCAAAAAAGTTTACGGTCCCTGCCCATTCAAAACTTGAAGTGATTCAAGGTGACCTCGACCAGGAAAAACTCTACTGGGTCGACTCTCTTCCCTCTGACCTAGATACTGTTATTCATACCGCAGGTATCGTTCACTCTTACTCTCCGGACGAATTCTACCGCGTGAATTCGACCGGGACTGAAAACCTGGCCCGCAATTTAAAACATAAGTTTAGCGCACTTCACTTTATTCTGATCTCTTCACTGGCCGCTTCCGGCCCAAGCCTTGGAAGTACATCTCGCAATGAAGACGACATGGATTTTCCAATCAGTGTTTACGGACGCTCAAAAAAGAAAGCTGAAGAAATTCTTTCCCAAGTGGCCCCTAA
Organism: Bacteriovorax sp.; assembly: GCA_040376855.1. Classification (GTDB taxonomy): domain Bacteria; phylum Bdellovibrionota; class Bacteriovoracia; order Bacteriovoracales; family Bacteriovoracaceae; genus Bacteriovorax. The sequence goes on along the minus strand of JBEIPV010000034.1, from coordinate 13,512 downwards.
AGAATGGATGTTATCAGTTATTAAACCACCGATGGTCATAGGTCCCAGAGACCCGGCAGTCTTAGATATTTTTAAAATGGTTCAAGGAGGAATGATCATTCTTCCCGGGCAAGATTCAAAAACCAAGCTCTATAGTTTTGTGTGCGTCTTTGACCTGGTTGATACCATCACTCTGGTAGCCAACTTAAAAAAGAAAGGTGTTTTCTTCAGCGCAAATCCTGAGATCGTAAGTTTCAATCAGCTTATTTTAGAAATAAAAAAACAACTGAAGAAAAAATGGATTTTCTTTTTGCCTCTTCCTCTGATCCTGGTTCGCATGGTGGCCATGATTTTAAATTTTATCTACAGAATCTTCCCACATCAACTGCGCCTGACTCCTGATAAATACCATGAGCTGGCCGCAACGAACTGGACATGTAGTGGATTAAAAAGTGAAAAGGAATTAGGACAAGTTTACAATTACAATCTGGAGCGAACAGTTACCGTGACTCTGATCGACTATAAATCCCGCAAATGGATTTAGTTGTTAATCTCTCCTTTCTCCGGTAGCAAGACGCAGTTGAAACCAGAATGTACTTCCGACATCAACTTCACTCTCTACTCCAATCGTTCCTCCCATCAGATCGATGAGTTTTTTAGAGATAGATAATCCCAGCCCTGTTCCGCCAAATTTTCTCGTCGTACTTTGGTCTTCCTGGCTAAAAGCTTCGAATAAATTGTCTCTCTTCGTTTTATCAATACCAATACCGGTATCTTGAATTTCAAAACGAACTAAAGCAGACCCGGCCACCTTATCGACAACAGTCAGGTGGACATTCACTTCACCGGAATCCGATGTGAACTTGATCGCATTATTGATGATATTTAAAAGAATCTGCTTAAGCCTGAACGGGTCACCTTTAAAAAAGTAATTCTGCTCCGGCCTGAAATAGAATTTAAAAGATAAGTGCTTTTTCTTAGCAGATAAGGCCAGGATTTTTTCACAGTCTTCTAAAACATCAACTAGATTAAAATCTACTTTTTCCAACTCAAGTTTCCCGGCCTCAATTTTTGAGAAGTCCAGGATGTCATTGATGATGGATAAAAGTGAGTCGGCAGAAAGCTTGGCCGTTTCAAGATTGTCTCTTTGCTCGCCAGTCAAATCAGAATCCAGAGTCAGCTCCGTTAAACCAATGATGGCGTTAAGGGGCGTTCTGATTTCATGACTCATGGTCGATACAAAATTTGATTTTGCTTTTGTCGCCTGTTCGGCCTTAGCGATTTGTCTCTTAAGCTCCAGGTCTCTTTCGTTAATCGCACGAACAGCGGCACTTGAGGCCTCGGCAATCAACTGGAACTCGATCACGTTTTCTTCCGGAACCTGGAACTGATAATTCCCTTCCGCAATTTTTTTCGAAGTCTCTACAATACGGTTAACCGGCTCAGTGATGGTTTTTTTCATACGCCATAAAATCAGCGCACCAAAACTTAAACCTACGACTAAAAATGAAATACCTAACTTAATAATCAACCAGCTTAACTCGTCATTAAACTTCTGAGTTGAATAGATAAATTCAACTGTCCCGATTTTTTCGTTATTACGTTTAATCGCTCCCGTATCAAGGAATCTGTTTTTAGTCTTAAGTAGATCCTTAAACCCACCGGCATTCATCGTGCGGTCGCGGCTTTCAACCAGGATGTCTCCATATTCATCTAAAACTCTAACGGCAATGATTTGGTTATCATCTTTAACAAATGTTGAAGCTGCGTTTTTGATGTTGTTGGTATCGACTGTCCAGATGGGGTCGGCCAGGAGGCTGGTCGCAATCTGCAGGTTGGATTTTTTCTGCCAGGCAATTTTCTCTTCGTTATTTTTAATCAGCGCTTTAGCAACAATCACCCCTAAGACTGAAATCATTAAAAAGATAACAGCAACGACCGCGATGGTAATTTCTTGAGTGATACTGAAACGATCAAAATAACTTTTGTCTTTTGCCATGTGGTGTCTAAGGTAACATTTATTTATAAGAAGAGAAAATCAAGATAACAAAAAGATAGGTTAACTAGTTTAGTTTTACCAGTCAAATGTTAGTCGTGGACCGATAGCACCCTCGTACGCAGTGTACCCGACATTCACGTTGTGATTGAGCAATGTGCGGAACACAACATTATTGCCCTGATAGTTCGCGGCCTTTCTCACTCCCTCTGATGCGAAAGCAGTTAAAAAGAATCCTCCAACAACATCGGAAACGTAATGCTTTCCGTCTCTAACTCTTTGAACAGATGTAGCTAAAAATAATGCTGATGGAATAATGGCGTAATAAGGACCGTAGAATTGAAATGTTTTGATAGCAAAAGTAGCGTAAGGAACAACATGGCCAGATGGAAATGAAGACTTCCCTCTGAAGTTAGTCTCCCACTTTGAAAGTTTCCCCGAGTCTGGTCTCTCGTGAATATCAACCACACTAAGGGCCGCTGATTCTAATAAGGCCAGGTACATTGTTGCAAAACTCTCTTTTGCAAATTGCACCGCACGATCATTATCGTTTTTCACACCGTAAGTGAAAAAAGCCATCGGGATAATGGGAAAACTAAGCACCGGTGCCAGGTCACTGGAAATCTGCATGTACTTAGGGATCTTCTTAGTTCTAGCGTGATTGGTAAGGCGCTTGTCTTCCTCAAATGAGTACCAAAGAGAAGGCGCTGCTGCTGCTGCCACATAAAGATTACTTTTAGCCGTAAACTGCATGTATGAGCCCTGATAGAAATAAGTCAGTGATGACTTAAGTCCTTCCCAGGAAGTATCTTGTGTAAGTTCGGCCGCTGAAAGTGATTTAGTAAAAAACAAAGACGCCAAAGAGATAAGTAAAATTCTTTTCATTGATTAGTGCACGTCCTTGGGGCCAGTGGTCGTTTTGAATACATAATCCCAAAGAGGATTGCTCACTCCGTACTTGCTGCGCTCACCAGAATAGTGATGCTGAAGGTGGTACTTTCTTAAATACTTCCCGACTTTTGAGGTCATCGCAAAGTGGTGAGTGGCATAGTGAATATAGTCGTAACATAAATAGCCCGTCATAAAGAAGGCCATAAAAACGCCCAGGTAATTTGCTGGAACAATTAAAGAAAATAAAAACCAAAGAACTGAATAAATGAGAAGGGCCGGAACCGGAGGCATCACGAGTCTTGTCGGATCCTGAGGGTCATCGTGGTGAAGGCCGTGGAATAAAAAGACAAAATATTTTCCTGCTCTACTTTTAGCATCCCAGTGAAAAACATAACGATGAAGAACATACTCCATTAGAGTCCAGACAATTAATCCAATAAAAAAGAGCGCAATAAATTCATTTGTGTTTACACCGTGAACAGTAGCACCACGGTAAAGAAGAAAAGAAATAATCGGCACCCATAATACCAATGGCACGATCGGATGAACGTGAGTAAAAGATTCTAAGATTGGATTTTTGAAAATCCTGATGGATTCGCCTGTATGCTTTTTCATACGCATTTATTATAATAAATTCTTAATCCTGTAAATTAAGGTGTGCATGTTACGAATAATTTTTACCTGTATAGTTACTTTATTCTCCACTACTTTTGTATGGGCCCAAAATCTTGAGACTGAGCTGAGTTCTTCTGAATTAAAGGCAGTAAATGGGCGTGAATTCATTCTCAAAACAAAAGATGTTCAGGACTCTCCATGGCCAGAGCTTACTTATTACGCCGTGGTAAATGCCTCACCTTTAGAAGCGGCAGGAATCTTTGCTGCTTATGATGCACAAAAAGATTATGTACCCAACGTCATTAAATCAAAACCAATCAAACATTTGAGTGCAACGGATGTGCACACAGAATATGAGCTGCACATGCCTTTTCCGATTTCCAATGCTCACTACATTCATGGAGCAAAAATCTTCAAGCATCAAAACAATTATGAAGTCCAATGGTACATGGTTGAATCAAGCTCTGCCCTGGAAGTCAAAGGAAGCGTCTATTTCCAAAGTTACGAAGGAAAAACGCTGATGAGATACCGCTCTTACATAAAACCCAAATCAATGTTTGGATCTTTAGTGAAAAAATCGATGTTCAAAGATGTTTTGGCCAGCATTACCGCGATTAGAAACTTCATTGAAAAAAGTAAACGCGAAAACCCCGTATTCGTATCTAAATATTCTGAGTTTATAACCCGTGCTCTTAATGGGGAATTTGTTTATCAGACTATTATTAATCAGAAGTAGTTGACTAGAATTCCAGATAATCAACTTTTTCTTTTGAGCAGTTACGCACACTTGCAAGAGGCCTTGATTTATCACTAACAGGTGTCAGAAAATAGTAATGAAAAGTAAGAAAAAACAGCTATTAAAAAATTCAATCACCCCCTAGTATTTACCCATAGAGACAAACGGATATACACGTTGATGGTCGACGCGTAAAAACGGATTTTGAAGCGTCGATTTTTTTCCATTACCCAATCAGACCGCCTTCAGCTCTCTCCCACAATTCTTTCATCACTGGCCCCATCGGTTTACTTGCATCTCTCACAATGAAAATCTCAATGTCACGATCTTTAATTAACGGCGTTTCTATTCTTGTCAGCTCACCACTTTTTAATTCATCTTCAATCAATCCATAAGGCAGTCCACCCCATCCCATTCCCTGCACAATCAATTCTTTCTTAAAACCCATATCAGTGACGGTTAAACTCTTAGAACCCGCCAAAACGCCGCTATTGATCTTAGCGATCCTTCTGGCAGAATCGGCCAGGATGATTTGATTGTGTTCACGCAAAAACGCGTCCGTGATTTTTTCTTGCCCCTTTAAAAGCTGAGTGCTGATAACGGCAATCATCTTAGTCGTCGCAATCGCTCTTGAATCAAAAGTGTATTCAATCTGTGGCCTGGGAGTAATGGCAATGCTTACATCACCATCTATCAGCCTCTCGAGAGTTCCTGAGAGCACTTCAAACTTCAACATAAGCTTTGTACTAGGATGACTGGAGAAAAAATCTTTGAGGAATTTTAGAACCAGCGGTACTGGACTTACGGCATCGATACTCACGCGGATTTCGCTTTCAACTCCCTTACTCATCTGCAAGGCCAGGGCCTCAAGCTCTCTAAATTCGCGCAGCAGTAGTTTTGCTTTGTCGTAAAACATTCTCCCGTCATTGGTCAAACTAGGACGATACTCATCGCGAGAAAACAAATTGATCTGATACTCTTCTTCGAGCTTTTTTACGGCCATGCTTATAGAAGGCTGACTCTTATGGAGATAGTCTGCTGCCGCTTTAAAGCTGCCTTCTTTTACAATGGCATCAATTGTCAAAAGCTGTTCTAGAGTCATAATAAAAAATCTCCGCGGATACAAAAATGATACTTAGACAACAACATAATCACTTATTTTTATCGAATTAATCAATAAATTATAATTTGTTTTTATACAAACCTAAGTTAGGATTTTTGACAAGAATATTTAATCAGATCCTTAGGAGGACGTATGTTTAAACAATTGATTATTGCTTCTGCTCTATTATCTTCAGTAACTGCTTTTGCTGCTAAAGAAACAATTCAGGTAGATCCTGCGACTTCAAAAGTTGTATGGCTTGGAAAAAAAGTTACTGGTCAACACACTGGTGAAGTAAAGATTGCTGACGGACAACTAGAGTTTGATGGAGCTGCTTTCAAAGCTGCTAACTTCACTGTAGATATGACGACAATCACAAACACTGACCTTACAGACGCTGAATACAACAAAAAACTTGTTGGTCACTTAAACAGCGACGATTTTTTTTCTGTTGAAAAAAACAAAACAGCAAAATTTGTTACAAAATCTGTAACTAAAGTAAAAGACAACACATACAAAGTAACTGGTGACCTTACAATCAAAGGAAAAACAGCTCCAGCTACTTTTAACGCTGACGTAACTAAGACTGGTGCAACGGCAGTTGTAACTTTTGATAGAACAGCATACGACGTGAAGTACGGATCTGGAAAATTTTTCCAAGGTCTTGGTGACAAAATGATCGAAGATAGTGTTCAATTGACTGTAACACTAACTGTAAAAAAATAATTTCCGGAGAGACCATGAGTGATATCACGAAACTAATCAGAACGATTCCCAATTACCCTAAAGACGGAATCATGTTTCGCGATATCACTACTCTCCTTAAAGACCCAAAAGGGTTTCAAACAACCATCAACATGCTGGTTGAAAAATACAAAAATTCAGACATTGACTACATCGCAGGAATTGAGGCGCGCGGATTTATCTTAGGATCTGCTCTTGCTTACGCTTTAAACAAGGGATTCATTCCTGTTAGAAAAAAAGGCAAACTTCCAGGTAAAACAATCACTCAGGATTACGATCTGGAGTACGGATCAGACACCATTGAAATCCATGAAGACTCATTTGCACCAGGATCAAAAATTCTTTTAATCGACGATCTAATTGCTACAGGTGGAACGGCCATCGGTGCGATCACATTAATCGAAAAAGCTGGTGGAAAAATTTTCGAGACAGCTTTTGTTGTCGATCTTCCAGAACTTGGTGGCGCGAAGAAAATCCAAAATCTTGGCCACAAAGTTTTCTGCCTTTGTTCATTCGAAGGTCACTAAATACCTAAAAAAATGACGTTTATGACATGTATCTTATAATTATATGATACATGTCATGTCTATCGAACTATAACCCCTTTCAAGAAAACATCATTCAAAAGGGGCGCACGTGAAAAATTCATTCTTATTACTTTCTCTTCTACTATCTTTTTCAGTTTCAGCAACAGACATGGCCCGCACTGAAGACTACGATGTTGTTTACAAAGAAACAGCAGACGGATCAGTTGTTTATGTTGGCGCATGCTCAGTTCACCAGGATATGGAAGGAGTTAATTTTAATGTTCAAAAAACATTAGTTGAATATTTCGACACAGGCATCGGCAACATGAGCAGAAAAACATTCTTAAAGAAAACACGCGCTCTTGAAATCGAGCTTATCGATGCAGCGGCCCTTCGTGTAGGTTCAGACTTACCAGAAGGTATGGATGATTTTACTGCAGAAAAAATTGAAAGCACAAAGTTCAGCGGTCTTGATTTATACCGTTTAAATATCGGTGTTGGCGGTGGAAATGGAATGTACCTGATCTACAACCGCACAGTAGCTGACGGTAAAATTGCTTACGAACTAATGTCAGAAGTTTTTGACGGTGATGTTGAGTACTGCGATTCAAAAGTATGGCTTTCTAAGTAGATTTTAAAACACACTGAAGGGTTAATTCTTGGGGTAATTAACCCATCAGTGTTTGTGGTGTACGAAAGGGCCTTCGTAACTCCATCATAAACCTGATCGGACAATTTTTTTTATCAATGTATTTTTTTTATCATCACCCATTCCTTTGCCCTGCAAATAAATCAATCAGATATGCCCAAAATATGAATAATTTTATCTTAATATAGGTTTCGAAATTGCTGTCTTATCTCTTTGTGACTATCCTTAATCCCATGGATAAAATATTTCATATTTTGATAGCTGAAGATGAGCCAACTATTGCAGGCAAAGTGAAACTTCTAGTCGAAGAATTGAACTGGAGGCCGGTTGTTGTTCACAACATTCCCGATATGCTGGAGACTCTTTCAAGTTCTAAAACAACTTTTGACCTCCTGGTCTTAGACCGCATGATGGGCGGATCGGACTCGGCCGATTTTGTGGCCTCACTGCGCATGCAGTACCCTGCTCTCAAAATCATTATCCTATCGGCCATCGACTCTTCTTTAGAAAAGGCCAAACTTATCGACCACGGTGCCGATGACTACCTGGCCAAGCCTTTTGAAACCACTGAATTCCAGGCGAGACTTAAAGCACTTGTCAGAAGATCGGGTTCTCTCTCGACCAATTTGAATTATGAAGTCGCAAACATCTCTCTTGATTTAATTCAACGAAGTGTCTCTGTGGCCGGTGTTGTTTTAAATTTAACGGCCAAGGAATTTCTCGTTCTCCATGCTCTTTGTTCGAGCATCGGAAAAATCTATAGTAAAAATCAATTGATTGAATCCATCTGGGGCTTCTCACTTGAAAATGAAACGAATGTGGTTGAATCGACAGTCAATAGCTTGAGACGAAAACTTGAACAAGCTGGAGCGAAAGCTCAAGTTAAAAACACCCGCTACGTAGGATACTGGATTGAAATCTAGATTTTTCCTCATCCTTCTTTTTTCATTAACAGCTGTAGGGGTTTCGCTTTCGATTTCTTTTTCTTACTACCTCAATGCTTCAAGACTAGAGTTACTGGACTTGCAATTAAGAGATAGTGCCATCACTCTCGTAAACTCTGAGCTCTCTGATATTAAGAAAATTAATTTTGCCGAAGCAGAGCAACTCATTTCTGAAGAATTAGGAAGTGACCGCATTGGTAAAATTTTTATCATCAGAAATGACAATGACGAAATTCTTTTTAAGTCAGGTAGCGCCTCTTTGATGGACATTGATCCGCCAAGATCCCCTCAGACTTATAGCTACGAAGTAAAAGGTCAGACCGTTCGCGTGTTAAATTTAAAGCTTCCAAAACGTCCGGGAAGAACCTTGCAAATTGGGGCCGTGCTTGATCCAAGTCTTTTTGACTGGGGGCTCATCTCTAATAAACTAGTGGTCTATTTAATCATCACCATTATCCCTATTTTTATTTTTTCATTGGCGTTAACAAACTATCTTTTAAATCCACTGAAGCTCATGGCCAATCACTTACAGCTGGCCACGCAAGACTTACAGGAATTAAAACCAGTTCCAAGTCTCCCTAAAAAGCTTTTTAAATACACAAAAAAATCCATCATGAACAATGATGAATTCTCTACTTTAGTTGAAAACACCAACAACTTACTCGAAAGAATTAACATCAACTACAAAATGACCAAGCCTTGGACTTACCAACTTGCTCATGAAATCAAAACTCCCCTTTCCATTTTAAGTTTTGATGTAGAGTCACTGACGAATGAAGACTTAAAAGATAAAACTCTCATCACCTCGATGAAAGATCAGATTGAGCGCATCTCAATTATCGTGTCACAATTCTTAGAATGGGCCAGTGTGGAAAACACTCAACAAAAAGACAATCTCTTTGCCCTGAGAATCGCCCATTCAATTGAAGCCCAAATTGAAGGTCTAGAGCGTCTTTATCCTTCCAGGCTATCCTATGTCCAAAAAGAAGACTTCATGGTTATATCAAACCCACAGCACCTTCAGCAGCTGATTAATAATCTTTTAACTAATGCCTTGAACTACTCTCCGGTTGATTCAAAGGTGACGATTGAAACTTTCGACAACATTTTGCGAGTCACAGATAGCGGTAGTGGAATCCCCGATGAAGTGTTGGAGAGAATTGGCCAGCCATTTAACTGCGGCCCTCAGCTTCCGCAACTCAAGCATAAACGCTCGGGCCTAGGCCTGGCGTGGATCAATACAATAACGAAAATTTATAACTGGAATCTTGCGATACAATCGGGACACTCCGGAACGACAATCACCATAAAATTCACAAAAAATTTGACGACTTAAGTTTCATTTTCGCTGTCAAAATAAAGAAAATTTTATTTTGCAATTGTACTGCTTTTTAAAAGTGGATGTTATGATTTAATTGCTAGACGTACAGGAGAGGTTTAAGAGCGCTTTTTCTGCCACGTATAGACTCCTAGGATGATCCCCTTCTTTAGCCTATTAAGAAGGGGATTTTTTTTACCCAAAAATCTTAATCGTTCGAACACACTGGAAGCTTAGCGGCCATTGCTTCAATCAATTTATCTTGTGGAGCTTTACGAAAACTCTTCTCTGCAGAAAAGCTGTAAACCTGATCAGCACCTTTTGATTTCTTTAAATACTTAGCAAACGTCAACGTTGTTTTTGCTGTTTTTTTAGCAGACTCAGAAGTGATAATGATTGTTCTGAAGCCTTGAGCGTATGGAAGATCTGGAGTGAGTGTTTCAACTTTAACTAAGTCGTAACCTTTTGGTGCTAAAACTTCTCTCTCAACTCTTTCAGATAAAACTGGATCAAGATCAGTTGTTCCACCTGTTACTTGATAGAGTTGGCAAGTTCCAGCAAAGCTTGAAAGGCTTAATAATGAGAATGCAGCTGCTGTAAATAATTTCATATAGATCTCCTGCGAAGGGTTGGTTAACTGGCCCGCAAGATAACACTAAAAACGGAGCTTAAAAGCAGGGATGAAATAATTTCACTTCGTTAAGTGTCTGAAGTTGTATGGGATAAATTTAATTTTATCCTGAGAGGCCTTTATAACCACTCAATTTTTTTCAAATACTTCTTCACATGAGAGGCGGCCAATTGAGGCTCGTGATGAGGTAGTTTTGAAGGCTTCTCCATCGTCACACGATTTCCTTTTTTCACCAGGCTTTCCATAAAGCGCTCCATTCCATCACCGCCAACAACAAGATCGTCATCACCGCTAATTAAATGCACATCCTGATTGCTGATCTCAATCGTATTTTTGATTTCTTTAATCCATGGAAAAACATTGTCGGGTTTTAATTCCGGAGACACTAACTGTTCTCTGACTTTTAATGTGGATTTATAAAAAGGTGTATCAAATAAATGCACGACATCTTTTGGTGCCATCCCAAGACCCACACCAATTGAGCGTTTTTCATATTGGGCAAATTCACTTGAAGTTAAGGCCTTCAATGAAAGCATGGCCCCTAATGAATGCCCGGCCAGAGCAAGTTTCATATTTGCTGGTTCAGTGAAGTGCTCATTAAGAGGAAACTCGTCTTTAAAAGCGTTTGTGAGACCTTTGAAGGCGTGAAAAAATAATTCGTGAGCATGGGCCTTGAAATACTCGAAGTCATGAACCTCAGAGTAATTTCCTTGATAGTGTCCAGGGATATCAAATAAGGCACAAGACACTCCTACTTCCGCTAAACGAATCGGCCAGTTGATGATGGAGCTTTTATCGGCCGTGTATCCATGAGTCATGATTACAAACGTTGGCTTAATTTCCACATCCATATCTGGAAGGAAGTACATAACGTTGGTTTTTTGATCAAGGTATGGAAGATAGTCTTTTAGAATTTTCATGAAGACGAATATAGCAAAAGATTGGCCTTATTGTCTCTTATCCTAGAGATTTCAAGTTTAGGAACGTCGCTTTATTTTTTGAATACTTTTTGCACTTAAAAATTCTAAATTTTACTCTTTTTCATTGGTAAAAGGTCTATTTAACACATACCGAAATAAATCTCTTCAGGAATCTGAAAACTTCAAATAATTATTTAATTACAATATTATGTAGAGTTTTTTTAAAAAATAGATTGACGAAATCGGTCTGGTGAATTACTTTTTAGACTCCAAAAAATGGTCGCGCCCAGGTAGCTCAGTCGGTAGAGCAAGGGACTGAAAATCCCTGTGTCGGCGGTTCGATTCCGTCCCTGGGCACCACACTTTGGTTATAAAAACCTTCTTAGAAATAAGAAGGTTTTTTTTTGCCTAAAATCCAAACTAGAATTTAAAATAATTATTTTTCACCTTATAGTTTAAAGGAATCTGATCAAATCGTTCTTTAAACATAAAATGAAATAAATCCTCAACCTCTTGCTTATTACTTAGATAGTGGCGGTGATCTCCTCCTGAGAGTCTCGTCAAATCAAAATAGAAAGCGTTAGGCGCTGTCTTAGAATTTAAAAAAAGCATGTTATCCAATCCCTTCCCTAGTCCTAAGCGGTCATCATTTTTTGAGGCCAGATTCAAATCAACATAATCGTGAGCAGTTGAGGCCAGAAGCACGAGATCTTTCTGGTTCATCACAACAAAAACATCGCGAGAAAGATTAAGTTTAGACAGCCATTTTCTATGACCAGTGAAAGGTACATCGGCCCCTGTTAAGATGGCAGTATCAAAAAGAGTTGAGTCTTGAATTGAATTATCTTTTTTCACATAGTTTTTTAAAACAATGTTCCCCATTGAATGAAACATGATAAACATTTTGTGATCTTGAAAATAATTGTAATTGGCCTGCTTATATAAAGAAATTTGATGAAGGCCTAATCCTAATTGTTCACTTGCCTCATAAGCGTTGGCCACAGGTCTGCCAAGAGCATAATTCCATGACTCCCAGTGAAGCATCAAAACACGTACATTGTAAGTCATCTCGATAGCATTAATATTATTCCATTCCTTTTCCAACGTTTGACTTCGCCCATGAATGTAAAAAAGAATATTTTTATCGGGAGACTCTATGGTCATCTGATTCAATAAGACCGGCACATCAGCAGCGGTATAAGTTGTCATATCTTTTGATATGTAAAAACCATTTGTTCCTATCTCTTTGGCCTCTATGGCCATTGGTACGGTAATGATCAGGGCAACTAATATAAGTAGTGACTTCATGATTCTCCGGGAGGTTTGAAGATTGAGCTACTGATTGATACTGACTCTTTTATTGGCCTTCAAACTAATAATCATGCGAGTATTCTGATATTGAGTAGATAAAGAATTTTGAGACCCAAAGCAATGACTCAAATACTGACAACTATATGTGCACCAAAAGGACAACAAACGTTAGGTCATGCAAACATTTTTCGTTCCAATAAATTGAAGTCGGTGGTATCAATTAATGGCATGGCAGATTTCTTCGATGTAATCTTTGGATAAATAACATGAATCAAAATACGAAATCTCAACTTAAGAAAATTGTCATTACAGGCGGACCAGGTGCTGGAAAAACTGCCATATTAGAAATGATCAAAAAACTGAATCTACCCAATACTACGATACTACCGGAGGCCGCTTCCATTCTATTTAATGGTGGCTTTTGGCGTCTTGAAAGTGCAACGGCAAGGGCCTCTGCTCAAAGGGCCATTTTTCATATTCAAACTGAAATGGAAACTCTGGCAGAAGAAGAGAATAAGTGGAATTTTGCTCTCTGTGATCGAGGGACTTTAGATGGGTTGGCCTATTGGCCTTTCACAGAAGAACTTTTCTGGAGTATGAATCACACAAACTTGAACCAAGAACTCTCACGTTATTATGCTGTTATTCATTTACGAACTCCATTGGACGACCAAGGTTATAATCACCAAAACCCGCTTAGAATTGAAAATGCTTTAACGGCAAAAGTCATAGACGATAAAATTGCCTCAGTCTGGAAAGGGCATCCAATGTATAAATCTTTTAACTCTCATGATAATTTTTTAGTGAAGTCTCAGCAGGCCATAGATTATATTTGTGGGTTAGTAAAATAATCAATTTTTATGTGACTTAACCTAATTCTAAGATCTCTTCGTTAGCAATAAAAACGTTTTTATATCCATTTTTATTAAGAAGTTTTTTAAAATCCTCTTTTGATTCTTCTTCACCATGGTTGAGATAGATAAGAGTTTCTTTCTTAATATTTTTCAACCAGTCCATTAATTCGTTCTGATCTGCATGAGATGAAAAAGCTTCAGAGGTCATGACTTCACCATGCCAATGAATCTTTTTTCCATCTGCATCCCAAATCGTTTTTTTCCCTTCGGCCAATGCGCGTCCCGGAGTCCCCTG
>JBEIPV010000224.1:0-2195 GCA_040376855.1 Bacteriovorax sp. | reverse complement strand
GTCGCTTTTATTTTTGATGAATTGATTTTAGGAAAGCTTCATAACAAAAATGATCCGAGAGTCTCTATCATTATGGACTCTCTGAAAGAAATGGAGAAAACTCTCCAAAAAATGGGCTCGAGTTTGATCATTCGATATGGTGATCCCACGATAGAAATTCCTAAACTTGTTGAAGAGTATAAAGTAGATGGACTCTTTTTTAACCGCGACTACGAGCCTTATGCAAAAGCTCGCGATGCTAAAATAGAGAAAATCATGCACTCTCTAAAAAAAGATCTTTATACTTTTAAAGATCATGTTTTTTTTGAGAAAACAGAAGTCTTAAATGGCTCTGGTGAAATCTATAAAGTTTTTACCCCTTATAAAACGAAGTGGCTGGAAACTTTTAGAGAAAAAGAAGAGTTTATTCCAGATTACAAATGTAATTTAAAAAAACTTTTCCCCTTTAAAAATCCAAAAAACATTATCGATCACGACTGGTACCAGGAGATTGCTTTTGTTCCCACAGAATGTGTTTTAAAAGGTGGAACTCATGAGGCCTTAAGACGTCTGGAGCATTTCAGAGAGTTCATTACCAACTACAAAGAAGCGCGCGATATTCCGGCCCTTGAGCAGACTTCAAATCTTTCAAGTTATATCAGAGTGGGAAACCTCTCTATCAGAGACATGATCAGGCTTTCAGTTGAAAAAAGTAATTCAGGTTATGAGACATGGCTGTCAGAAATTATCTGGAGAGATTTTTATCAAGTCATCCTCGATGCCTACCCTCGTGTGGATAAACACTGCTTTCGTCCTGAGTACGATAATATAAAATGGTTAGGTTCAAAAAAAGATTTTGAATCATGGTGTGATGGTCAAACCGGTTATCCTTTAGTTGATGCAGCGATGAGATGCTTAAACACTACAGGAATGATGCATAATCGTTTGCGTATGGTGGTCGCTTCCTTTTTAACCAAGACTCTTCTTATCGACTGGCGCTGGGGCGAGAGATACTTCGCGGAAAAACTTCTGGATTACGACATGGCCGCTAACAATGGTGGATGGCAGTGGAGTGCTTCAACCGGAGTCGATGCTCAACCCTATTTTAGGATTTTTAATCCTTATAATCAGTCTGAAAAATTTGACCCTAAAGGAATTTATATCAGGCAGTGGTGCCCGGAGCTTGCTGAGTTTTCAGACAAGACTATCCACTCTCCTCACGACACAGAACCCTTTGAGCAGATTGCAGCAGGATGTTTTATTGGGAAAGATTATCCGGCCCCGATTGTTAGTTATAAACAACAACGAGACCGAGCTCTAGCGATGTATAAAGCTGTTAAGTAGCGGCCGGAGATCCGTTTGTTACCACTAGTCCAAATTTCTCGCCGTCTTTAACAATTGTTTTAGGAAGGACGGCGACGTTAGGAGCAACAACGGCCTTTTCACCAATGGTTACACCACCAAGAAGTTTTGCAGCAAGACCCACCATCGCTCCACGCTTAATGACCAGCTTGTCGATAATGAGAAATCCCTTCATTCCATAATGGGCCATCATGTAAGCTGATCCACCGATTGTGACGTAGTCACCAAGTTTGATTAAACATGGATCAGAAATATTTGATGTATTTAAAAGGACACCTTTTCCAATCTTCATCCCCATCATTCTAAAGAAAAGAATGTTCAGTGGTGACGGAGTGATAAAATCTAAAACCGTATAACGAACAAGATAAGTTAGAGCGTTGTGGTAAAACCATGGAATTGACTCAATTGAAAACCAAGCGCCTCTGTAGGGTTTTACAAATGGAAGGCATGGCAGATTCATGATTGGTACAATAAAAATTAAAGTCAGGGTGAAAGCGATAAATGCTCCCCCACCACACAGGCCATAATAAAAGGCCTTCAGTGCAAAAGGAGTATTAACCATCATCTCACTGGCCCACTGAAACAGCATAATTCCCGGAGTAAGTGACACGGCAATACAGAAAATAAATACGCATGTAATGGGAACAAGAAAAAGTGCAAACCCAACTGTTGAGAAGCGTCTAAACACATTTTCCACTACTGCTGCCCATCCCGTTTTAGTTGAGTGAGTAGAATTGATATCGATCTTTTCGGTAGAGGTCATAAACATCCGTGTATTTTGCTAGAGTATCTTTTTTAATGATTTCATTTTCTATAGTTTAATAAAGTTTGTAAACTAATCCCTTATGTCATTT
>JBEIPV010000075.1:0-14936 GCA_040376855.1 Bacteriovorax sp. | reverse complement strand
GCCCGTGAAAGATTGGCGTTTAATGAATACGGAGGTGGCTGCCACCTTGCAGTTGGAATTAATGTTAGAAAGCTTGAAAGTGCTAAAGGTGAATTTTTCCTTCACAACCACCAAGGTAACCTAAATGGTGAAGTGATTTCTTTCGTGCAGCTTGAAGGACGCAATCTTCCTGCCTTTTTAACTGCTCCTAAAGTTTTTAACGGTCACCCTACTAATGATGAATTGATTTCTAAAAAGAATATTCAAGTGACCTTAGATCAGGGCCTTAATCTTTATATTACTAGCAAGTACTGCCTGGACGCTATTTCTGGAAGTAACCCTGGGTCCCTTTGGGCCGCAGGAACAAAAACGATGAAAGACCTGGCCGCTCTTGGGTACTGGGTAAACGCTACCGCTGACGCTATTGGAGATGAAGAAGTTCAAAACCTTCGCGCTTCACAAGCAGTCTCTTTAATGGTCGATACAAAAGCGCCTTTAATTGTTTTATCTAACGATGAAGCAAAAAGTACATTAACAACTGCTGAAGTGATTGCTTGTTACCATAGAGAAATTAATGAAGTGGTTTCAGAAGAATTTAAATCTGACATTTTAAAGACTGAAGTTTTTTATTGGACAAGTTTTTTCCAATACCAAGCTTACGTTAACCGCTTCCCGGAAATTAAAGATAGATTCCATGCTTGTGGCATTGGAAAAACATACGACTTATTTAAATCAAATGGCATTGAAGTCCTTCCGATGGCCGGAATGGAAGAGTTCAAGTCATGGACACAATCTTAAGGATTACATATGAGCAATATTCAAACTGATCTTTTTACAAAATCAAAAACTCTTGTACCTGGTGGAGTTCACTCTCCGGTAAGAAGCTTTAAAGGATTATCAAGCACTCCTCGCTTTTTTAAGCGCGCTGAAGGTGCCTACATTTACGACGTTGAAGATAAAAGTTATGTCGACTTTTGTATGAGCTTTGGACCGATGATTTTAGGACACAGAAATTCTACTGTTGAGAAAGCTCTTCAAGAAGGATTAACTCGTGGATGGAGTTACGGAGCTTGTGAGCCTTATTCACTTGAGCTTGCAGAGTACTTAATCTCTCGCCTACCTCACGTTGAACAACTTCGTTTTGTGAATTCTGGAACTGAAGCGGTTATGACTGCTCTTCGTCTTGCTCGTGGAGTAACGGGAAGAAACAAAATTATTAAGTTCAACGGCTGCTACCATGGACACGTTGATTCTATGCTGATTAAAGCAGGATCAGGACTTGCTGGAGAAGCTGAAGCTTCATCTGCTGGTGTTCCTGAAGGTGTGGCACACGATACACTTATTTTAGAACTTGGTGACATCGCAGGCCTTAAACAATGTTTTATCGATCACAAAGATCAAATCGCAGCGATCATTATTGAGCCACTTCCAGCTAACAATGGTCTTATGGTTCAACCAAAAGAATTTTTACAATTCCTTCGCGACATCACGACTGCTAATAAATCACTTCTTATTTTCGATGAAGTTATTTCAGGATTCCGTGTTGCTTTCGGTGGAATGGCAGAAGTCACAGGAATTAAACCTGATATCGTGACTCTGGGAAAAATCATCGGTGGTGGTTTACCTGTTGGAGCGATTGGTGCTTCGAAGTTCATTATGGAGCATCTTGCTCCGATCGGAAAAGTTTATCAGGCGGGAACATTGTCAGCAAACCCTCTAGCGATGGTTGGTGGCCTTTCAACATTAAAGCAGATGACTCCTGAAACTTATAAAAAAATTGAAGAGCAAACGAAAAAGATTACGACGCTTCTTACAAACTGGATGAAGACTTATAACAATGGCGAGTTTTCAATGTTCCAGGTAACAACTTACTCTTCTCTATTTTGGATTGTTCCAAAAGATAACGTGACAAAGATTTCTGACATTCCAGCAAACCTTACAGAAAACTTTAACAAGCTTTTTGAAGTGATGTTAGATCGTGGAATTTATCTGGCACCAAATGCTTACGAAGTTGGATTTGTGAGTTTAGCTCACGATGACACTGTGGTTGCAGATATCGCGAAGAGACTGGACTTTAAATTATAATGATTAAAAAGAACCCATTTAATAATTCATCAAAGCTGCTCTTTACGCTCTCACTTTTGTGGGCCGGAGTTCTGTTGATGATTGGTGCATGGTGGGTTTATATTATGATCAACTTCGAGAACTTTTTAGGGCATGCAGATCGCCCCCGCATCACAAAAATGCTGGCGTGGGAAGGTGGCAGTTTCCTTGTGCTGCTGATGCTTTTGTCGATTTCTCTTTTGATTCTTTATTTAAAAGATCAGGGGAAAACAAAATCGCTTCAGGCCTTTTTTGCATCTTTGACTCATGAATTAAAAACTCCACTTGCTAGCATTAGACTGCAAGGTGAAGTCATTAATGAAATCTTAGAATCAAAAAATGATCCGACGTTGGATAAACTGATTGGCAGATTGATTGATGATACGGCCAAGCTTGAAACTCAAATGGATAAAATTCTCCAGCTTTCTCGTATCGAGCGCGGTGGAGAACTCAATCTTACCTCTTTGACCCTCGTTCCATTTATTAAAAAACTAGCAAAAACTTGGGTGCCTGATCATGAAGTGGAATTAGTTGCTTCTGATTCACTCGCTTCTATTGAAGTCGATGAATTTGCTTTGCAGTTGATTATGAAAAATCTATTGGAAAACACGCGCATTCATACCAGCAGCAAAAAAATTAACATTAAGATCACTCAAGATAAAAAACACGTCCACTTTTCTTATTTTGATCACGGCGAGTTTAAGGGTGATCTGGAAAAATTGGGAACTATTTTTTACAAACACAACTCGACTAAAGGGTCTGGAATCGGGCTATATTTAAGTCAGAAGCTTCTAGAGAAAATGGATGGTGATTTAGTCATCGCCAGACATAATGGTGGGTTGAAATTTGATTTAAGTTTTAAACGTAGTGAGGAAATCAATGCTTAATATCCTCATTGTTGAAGATGAAGAAAATTTAGGGATCACTCTTTCTGAATACCTGAAAGGTTTAGGGCATGGGTGTTTCTGGGCAAAAGATGTTAAAACGGCACGTGAGCTTTTTAGTTCACAAAAACCTGGTGTCATCCTGATGGATATCGGCCTGCCTGACGGCAATGGACTTGACCTGGCCCGTGAGTTTAGAAAAATTAGAAAAGACTTTGTTTTATTGTTTTTATCTGCACTGAATGATCCGGAAACAAAAGTTGAAGGATTGGAAATTGGAGCTGACGACTATATCACGAAGCCATTTGCTTTGAAGGAATTGATTCTGCGATTAAATAGAATCCTATCTTCTCAAAGTGAAATTAGTAAACTTCCTGAGGAAATTAACCACGGTCCTTTAAAGATCTGGTTTAAAAGATATGAAGTGCAGGATGCTCAAGGTGGTGTTCTATCGCTGTCTCAAAAAGAGTGCGCGATTCTGGAGCTTTTATACACTAAGAAAAATCAAGCTGTAGACCGTGAAGAGATTATCGAAAAAATCTGGGGAGAAGATAAATTCCCGTCAAACAGAACTGTCGATAACTATATAGTGAAACTTCGCAAATGGTGTGAGACAGACCCGGCGAAGAATTTAGAAATTCAAAGTATAAGAAGTATTGGTTATAAATTAATTATTCAATAGAGATTAAGGATTAAGAAATGGGATTATTTAACGATCGTTTAAAGACAGCAGACAACAAAACTCAAGTGCCAGTATGGTTCATGCGCCAGGCAGGTCGCTACCACTCTCACTATCAGAATATCAAAAAAGATTCTGATTTCATGACAATGTGTAAAGATCCAAAGCTTGCTTGCGAAATTACAATGGGGCCCATCAACGATTTTAACTTTGATGCTGCAATTTTGTTTTCAGATTTATTATTTCCACTAGAGCAAATGGGACTGGGATTAACTTATGCACCAGGGCCGATTTTAAAAACTAAGCTTGAGACAATGGCAGACTTAAAAAACTGTAAACTTCTAGCGGAACCAAGAAACTACTTTAACTTCCAAAAGGAAGCGACAATTCTTCTTCGTGCGGAGCTGGAGCAAACGAAGTCTCTTTTAGGATTTGTTGGAGCTCCTTGGACGCTTTATACATATGCTGTTGAAGGATCTCATGCCGGAAATCTTACGAATTCTAAAAAAGGATTCTACGATGGACGCTGGCAAGGGTTCTGTGAATTATTATTCACAAACCTGATTGAAGAGATGTCTCTGCAAGCTGAAGGCGGAGCAGACGCTGTTTGTTTATTCGATACGGCCGTTGGTGAGTTAACTCTTCCCGACTTCAAAGAATTTATTCTTCCAGTGCTTCGTAAAGTAACAGCTGAATTTAAAAAACGTCACCCGACAAAGAAAGTTGTGTACTACTCTAAACTGACTCACTTAGATTACCTTCAATCAATTGAAGATAAAAATATTGATGTCCTTGGCATTGACTGGAGAATGTCGCTTCCAACAGCTTTAAAAGAGCTTGGGAACGATTATATGATCCAGGGTAACTTCGACCCAAGCTACCTGCACTACGATTGGCCAATGGTTGAATCTAAGCTTGAACAGTTCTGGGCCCCGCTTAAGGATTTGAAGAATCTTGATCGCTGGATTTGTGGCCTTGGACACGGAGTTCTTCAACAGACTCCTGAAGTTAATGTCAGAAAAACTGTTGAATACATCCACAAAAACTTTATCTACTAAAATAATTATCCCTGCTGGATTAATAATTCAGTAGGGAATATTTTTTTGTTAGAAATACAACACAATTAAAATTATTCTCTCAACTTCTTTGAAGAAATTCTCTCTTAATCAACGGCATTAAGTACCGAGTTATGTATACCTTAACAAATATACTAATTTGAAATAAAAAAATATCAAAAATAAATTCTCCAGAGATTACTTATACATAAATAAAACATTAACAATAATTGAATAATAGATGACAAAAAGATTTGTGTAGAAACTTTAATCTTTTATGTCCGCTCTATTTTATCAACCTTAATTTTTTAACGCAAATCTTCAGACTTCCGATACATGTATTGAAAAAAAGATCAAACTTTTCAAGGATACAGTATGTTTTGTTTAAAAAAAATTTTCTTAATGTTTCCGGCCTTGGTGCTTTTTTCCTGCTCATCGCCCTCGACAATACAGATTAAAACGATACCTGAAGACGCCTCAGTAAATCTTATTGATAACAATGGTGTGACAACTTTCTTAGGAAAAACACCTTTCACGAGTTCTGAAAATAGTATTTATCGCGGAAATAATCGTTACTCACAAATTCAAATTAAAAAAGATAATTATATTTCGCAAGAAATCGTTTTAATTAAATCTACATTGGGAAGTGAAACGATTGTCAATGTTCAGCTTACAAAGTCAGAAGTTAATCAAAACAATGTGGAGCAAAATTCCATTCAAGAAAAAATAGCCAGTTCAATTGCAAGAGCAAATGGATTAATTCAGTCAAAGCAATATGCAGAAGCAGAAGCGATCATGACTAACTTTATCGAGCAGTATCCCAATATCAGTGTTGGGTATGACTATCTTGGAAATCTAAACTACCTACAAAAAAAGTTTTCAAAAGCACTGAGGAATTACAACCGTGCTTTGGCAATTAACCCACAAAATCCAGAAAGAAGAAACATCGTTGAAAAACTAGAACAAATTGTAAAAAGCGAAAACGCGGGAGAAGCACAATGAATTTCTTAATAGGTTTTTTTGTTGCGGTTGCAGCACTTATCGCCGCTTCATCCCACCTGAATCAAGGTCCAAAAGACTTCTGGGACTTTGTCGCCTTTGCAGTTGTTTCTGGCGGGACACTCTCCGTTCTTATCATGACTAGACCTAAGATGCACGCGTTGTTCTTATTTCAAAACTTTTCTATATACCTTTTTGGTGGGAAAAAAAATAAAGCTGCCTTCATAAAAAAATGCTTCAAAACGATTACCGATGGAAAGATTGAAGGGCATTCAGTGAAAAAGATTGAGGATAAAATCCTCATTGACGGTCTGGAAATGATCGAGCTTGGTTTTAGTAAGGAAAGAATCGAAGACATCTTAATTGACCGTTACCAGGCCAATAAAAAATCGATCATGGCCATTTCAAGCTGGATTAAAAGATGTGCTAAGTACCCACCAGCTTTTGGTTTAGGTGGAACCGTTCTTGGTTTGATTCACTTAATGAAAGGTATTTCTGGTGGGCTTGATCCAAAGGACACAGGACTCTTGATGGCCGTAGCTTTGGTTGCTACACTCTATGGTCTTTTAATTTCCAACTTAGTGCTGAACCCTATTTCAGAATCAATCGCTGAAAAGATTAAATCAGATGAAGAACTAGCAGAAGCGGCCGTAAAAACTGTACTGATGATCAAAGAAGGATTCAATTTACTTGAAGCACAAGAAGCCCTGAACTCATATTTAGGTGATGTAAAAGAAAAGATCAACTTTATGTCTGGTACGACTTTTGAAGAGTCATCAGAAGAAGCTGCATAAGGACTATATGAGACTTAGTAAAAAAATTAATCAAGATATCCACGAAGAACATGAGAATGATGAACTCTGGGCCATTAGTTATGGAGATATGATTACTTTGCTTCTTAGCTTTTTCGTTATCTATTTTTCGATTGATCCAAAAAAAAATGAAGCTGAGAAGCTCGACAATCATATAATAGCAAACTTTAAAATTATGGATCTTCAAAAGATTAAAACGACAACACCATCACTCATCAATAAAATGAATCCCAAAAAAGAAGATCTCAATTTTGAACAAATTCAAAATGCCAAAATTACAAAACTTGGTGACAGATTACTTGTCACTTTTGGGCAAATGTCTTTTTTTGACACTGGTATCATAGATCCTAACAAAGAGGGAGAAATAGCTCTTAAGGATTTTGCAAAAAATTTTCTACCGTACTCCGGCCTTTATAAAGTAGGGATAAAGGCATTTACAGATAAAACGAGAGTCACAAGTAAACAACGTTATAAAGACAACATGGAGTTATCAGTATTGCGCGCTCTTGCTGCCCTAAGAATCCTGCAAAAATCGGGAATCCCACTTAATCGCATGGAGATTGCGGGGTATGGTGAAATGACACAGCTTCAGACGCTGGTGGATCAAGAAAAGCTCAAAAAGTTAAGTGAAGTTGAAATAAAAAATATATCAAGAACCCTCGTGCTTATTATTAAGCATGATAACGAACAGAGTGTATTATGAAAAAAATAACATTAATGATTATCTGGACACTGGCCTTTCTTAACCATGCAACATTTGCACAGGATCAAGCTTACGGTAAACACCCTAAAGTTATTGAAGTGGAAATGATTTTAAGTAAGGAGGCCACTGCCTTTTTACAACAAAGAATTCCCAACGAACCTGTATACGTCAACGTCGAAATCGAACCACTAAGAAGAAGTAGTGAAAATCAAAATGAGCAGCTTCCCTATTTTAATAACGAGGATGAAGTTGGAGATGAATGGGATGTCATAGACACACCAATGGTGTTGCTATTATCAAGAATAAAAAAGACCACTATTAAAGTTGAAGTGCCCTCTCATATAAGCGACATTGAAATTTCAGACTTAAAGGAAAAATTATATGAGCACCTAAAACTAATTCCAATAAGAGATTCAATAACTTTTAATAAAAAAATCGTCGCAACTCAAAACACTTCTGAAGCAAAAGATTATTCTTTATATTATTTCATTGTTGGAATTGCTATAGTTGTTTTTTTCGGGCTTTTCTTTGTTCTAAAATTTACAAACTCAAAAAATAATATAAGTACTATACAGAGCACAGACACTCCAACGGGAAGTCAAAGTAATTCCCAGGCATCTCTTCCAATGAGATCTCAGGTAAAACCATCTATCATCACCAATGCTTCAATCAATAGTAAAGTCAACGGTGATATCAATTTTAAAGACAGTATTAGAGCAGCAGACATGCTGAAAGAAAAACTTCATGGAGTAATCAACTCTCCTGCTTTTCCTCTTTTGTCAGATATGCTTATTTTAGAAGAACTAGCACAAAAATCACTAAGCTCTTTAGGTGCATTCATATTTGAGATGCCAAGAAAACATCAACAGAAAGTTTTTTTTAGAGGCCGTTCTGATAAATGGTTTAGAGGTTACGTTGAAGCTGCATCAGTAGATATGGAATGTTTTCTCGCTGTTGATAAAATGCTTCGAAACCGTACGGCATCTGGTCCAGAAAAATGGGAAGAATTACTCATCCAAATATGGCGGCTTGATGAAGAGGCCTATCTATTTTTAAAACAAATTCCGGCAGAAGAAGCTTTTAGCATACTGGCATTTTTACCTAAATCATTTTCTGTTCCATGTGCAAAAAAGACATTCCCTGGCGGATGGGCAAGAGTTTTAGAGGCCACTGATTCAAAACCAATAGAAGATGAAGTCAAACTTGATAGCTATCTGGAAAGAACCCTTCAGCTCAAACCTTATTTCAGCTTCAAATCAATTGATGATTATAAAAAAGATCTTGAGTTGGTGGATTATTTAAGTACGGCCTCTCCTAAGGATGAAGAGGATGTCTATGAATCGTTAAGCTCAACTTCCAACATTCATAAAATCCGTCCCCCTTTCTATTTAGTTTTCCGTGCCGATGATGACAGCTTTAAAAACATTTTTGATCAATATGACGTCTCTGAATGGGCCACTGCCGTGCTTAATGCACCTCGCGACTATATCAAAAGAGTCATGAACGAACTCGACGATAAGAAAAAATATATGTTTTCTACCTACCTGAAGCAACTTGATGAGAATCAACCTTCAATAAAGTCTCAAATCGAACTGAGAGAAGATATAGCGAGAACATATTTTCAGTATCAGTCACAAAAACAAAATACAAAAAAAACGAATAACCAAGATGGGATGAATAATGAAAACGAATCTTTTCAAGCTGCTTAGTTTTATAGGGCCGATGATTTTAACAGTGCCCTCTGCCCATGCCGGCAAGCTTGATGCGATGCTGGGGTTTTATTCCTTTCAGGCAACTGTACAGGATAAATCCGCCAACTTCTCAGGATTGGGTGCCTATGAGGTTTCCTACCTGGCCCCTTTCAAGAATCATTTTGAATTCGTTATCGGATACAGTCTGACTATGACAGATATTGTTGGTGGTGATTTTAGTTATGGTCCAAAGCTTGGTGTAAACTACTTCCCTTTCAATTTTTCGAGCAATGAAAAAATTATGTTATCAAATAAAACGATAGAGATACAAGATTTTTACAAGCCATATATCGGAATAAATTTTGGACAAAAACAATTTCAGTCGGCAAAAACCTCTTTTGCGGGGTTTGGGGTTTCTCTCGGAATGGAAAAGTATATCAATACTAATTACACCATGAAGGGGGAAGTAAAAATGAACAATTATTCTGGTCCATCTGGATCTTCAGCAAAAGAGATGAATCTTTTGGTTGGTGTGCTTTTTAATTTTTAAGAGGGTTAAAAAATGAATACGATGGATATGTTGAAATTTAAAAAGATTGTTAGCAAATTCTTTATGCTTTCATTGCTAATACTTTTGTCATGTAAGGGGGCCGAAGGTGAAGGAAAATTTTCAGTTCTTGACACACCGGATACTACGGAACTAGGCAGCGAACCAGTAACAGTCCAAATCGCCTCTTATACTCCCACAGATGAAACCCTGATTTTACCCAGTCATTCGACAACAACATTTGGTGTGACTCTCGAAGCTTCAGATTCGACTGTAAAGTATAATTTCATGTTGGATAACATGACAGTCTTGCAAAATACAACTAGTTCATTCTATAACTTGGATTCTTCGACTTTATCGCCCGGAACACATACACTGACAGTGACTGCTTACAATTCTATTTCCTCAGATGCCCACACTTTCACAATGAGTGTAAACTCACCAGTTTCAATCAATAATTTTACACCAGCTCTGACTGGAACTACACTTGCCTGTGGAATTGATACTACAACCCTATCGGCACTGTACTCAGACCCTAACTCAGACTCTGTAAACATTAAATGGTATATAAATGACACCTTAGTCTCATTCGGGAATACGACCGCTTCCATTACAAACGACCCATCAAACAATATGGCCATGCTGAACTATCATCCCTCATGTTCAAATAATGGTATTAATTTTATCAGAATGGATCTCAATGATGGCAAAGAGATTACTTCACAAATATGGACTATTTTTGTCTCTGCACCCATTACTATTCAGATTGCCGACGCTATCCCTTCAACTAATCCGACAGTAATGACCAACACAACATCTACTACTTTTGCGGTTACATTGAGCACGCCCGATTCCCAGGCAAACTATAATTTCATACTTGATAATACGATTTCCCTGCAAAATGATCATCGCACCTACTTGAATGTTCTTGGATCAACACTGATTGCAGGAAATCACACATTAAAGGTGGTTGCTTCCAACTCAAATTCATCTGATACAAAAACATTTAATATAAGAAAAAACACACCTCCACAAATCTCAAGTTTTTCACCGGCCTTTTCCGGAAATACTCTGAGTTGTGGAACAACTCCTTTAACACTTTACGCTGATATGACCGATCCTAATGGGGATACATTAAACTATACATGGACTGTTGATGATGCTCCATCCGCCTATGTTGTCCCGGCCAATTCAGGCAATAGGGCCATGGCAAACTTTACTCCAAACTGCTCTATTTCTGGGGTAAGAATTGTAAAAGTCACCATTAGTGATGGTTATGAAACGACAACGGCCAGTTGGTCAATCAACGTTGTTTCACCAATATCAGTTCAAATCACAAGTTTCTCGCCATCGACTAACCCGACGATTATTACCCACTCACAGAATGTGACTTTTGCAGTTGCACTCGCTACATCTGATACAAATGTCACTTATAATTTTATATTAAAAAACTTAAACACAGCTGTTTCTACAACTCTACAGTCAGGAACAGTTCCTTTTTATAACCTGACAGGTTCATCTATCATCGCCGGCCTGTACGAATTAAAAGTTATTGCTTCAAATGGATCTTCTTCTGATCAGCATATCTTTAACCTGAGAAAAAATTCACCACCAACTCTCCCACCAGTGCCTTTAACGTTCTCACCGCCACTGACTGGTGTTTCATTAAGCTGTGGTAGTGCTTCGCAACTTTTTAGATCAGCACTTGCTGATGCCGATAATGATATTATGTCGATCACATGGTCTATTGATGGAGTGACAACGGCCAGTAACCTGGTCAATACTTCAACTCAATCAGAGGTAAGGGCCACTTATACTCCGACTTGTTTGGAAGTAGGTATTAAAAATATAAAAGTCGATGTTTATGATGGATATGAAACAACATCTAAATCGTGGACCGTTTCTGTTATTAACCCCACGATTGTATCGATCAATGCGTATTCGCCAAGTACTGATCCGGTAAATGTCTTAAGCACTGGAGCACAAACATTTACGATTTCAGCAACAGGTAAAGACCCTCTCGTTTATGAATGGAAGCTGAATGGAACTCTTTTATCTTCATCAACAGGAGCGTTTACAACGATCTCTGCTGCTTCGCTTTCGACAGGTTCTCATACCCTGGTCGCTAAGGTTTCAGACACTGACTCTAACAAAACGCAGACATTTAATATCATCAAGAATGAAGCACCTACCTTAAGTAATAAATCACCGACATCACAAAATCCTAAAATAAATATTAATACCGTCATTAATTTTAGCGCAAACTATGTTGATGCTAATAATGATTCCATGACAATTCAGTGGAAACTCAATAACGTCGTAGTGGGTTCTTCTAATCCACATGCCTATGTTTCAGGAACAAGTGGTTCAACTATCCTTACCCTGTCACCGAATGCAGCTATTATTGGTGACAACACTGTTGAGCTCATTGTTAATGATGGCAAAGAGCCAACTTCATGGTTATGGAATGTTAATATAAACTATTTTTCGGATGTCTGTAATAATATGGGACCCGGAAGGGCCTGCACGATTATCGGTAGACCGGGAATGGGAAGTGGAATTGATCCAGTTTCAAATCCAGAGAGTACTCGTATTCAAGCGATGTTTTTGACTCCTGATGGGTCTGGAAATTATTTTTTCACAGACCCAAATACGCACACAGCATGGTTTTATAATAAAAGTCCTGACTCTATTACAATGCTAGGTCAGACAATTGCTGCAGGTAAATTACAAATTGTGGCCGGACTTGGAATGCAGGGGACAGGCATTAGTGGAATTTCCTATAACGATTATCCACTTAACTCTCCTCGAGGTTTAGCGTGGGATAGTGTCAATAAAAGGCTCTTTATTTCAAATGAGGGTTCAAATCAGATTCTTATGTTAGACAATGATGGAATTGTAACCATCATCGCTGGTGGCGGTGGTAACAACACTGCAGGAAACGCGAATGGTGCTTTGGCAACGGCCTCATTTTGTGCTTCTCCACGCGGACTTTATTATCACAATTCTCAGCAAAAAGTTTACGTGGCCTGCGCTGGTTCAGGGACAATCAAGTCTATTGATACTTCGGGCCCTACTGTTTCATCATGGACTGCTTCAATAGTTTCAGGAAGGACATCTTCTGGAGTGACGACCAATGGGTCCGGTGATGGAACCAATGGTTTTTCAGGAACTGCACTGCTCAACTCTCCCAATCACTTAAGGTACGATACTCAAAACGATATTTTGTATGCTACAACATCTGGAGACTGTCGCGTGCGTGCCATTAACATGACAGCGACTAACAGAAGTAATTATTTTTTCGGTGCGATCTCTCTTGCCCCAAACTCCACTACAACTGTTGTAGGGGCCAATTGTACGACACTCAATCCGGGAGCTTACTCAGCCGTCCGCTATAACGGTGGATGGATGGGGCTTGAATTAAACATGACCGGCAGTACTTTAAACGGCTTATTCGTAACAGACTACAACACCCATCGTGTAACTTATGTTAACAACTCTCTATCGACCCCTACTTATGGAAACATCACAATTCCTGCCTACTCAATGGCGGTGATCTGGGGAAGTGGTACTGGTGGATACTACATGCCTTGTACCTCTGCTGCATCTTCAACGTGTTATTTAAATAACCCTTCTACTCTACTGATACAAGGAACACGACTTTATCTAGCTGACTATTCGAACTTTAGAATTCGCTATTTAAATCTCTCTACGAATAATGGTCTGGTAAGTGATGAAATTGGCTTTGACAGCAAAAGAGGTTTTGCTGGAAATGGCGGTACTTCGTCCGAAAACGTGCAGTTTAATCAACCAATGAATCTTTATTACGATAACAACACTAACAAAGTCTACATTTCTGATTTTTATAACTACAGAATCAGGTCACTAAACTTAGTAAGCGGACGCATTGACTCTTTCATCGGAAATGGTGCCGGAGATGCAAATACTTCTAATGCTGATCCAAGTGTTCTTGGAACAAGAGGCCCCAGAGCGGTTGTTAATTATCAGAATAAAATTATTTATTCTGATAACCAAAACAATAACTGTGTCATCCGTGCTCTTAACACAGATTCATCAAATCAAAACATTTTAGGAATTCTTACCAATGCCAATGCCGTCCAGACTATAGCTGGTAATTGGGGGCAAGGCTGTGGTGCATGGAACCCTACTGCAACTACAGGTACAAGCTCAGTCGCAAGACTCTTTCATCCTCAAGGCGTGACGACCGATGGATCAAATCTCTATTTTGCCAACACAAACTCTCACTGTATTATCAAAGTAGATTCAACTGGTGCAATGTCGACGCTTGCAGGCCTTTGTGGAACCGCTGGAGCTGCCAATGGTGCGGGGACGGCCTACCAGAATTCAACGATAAGATTTTCATTTCCCACTGCCGTTGTCGCAGATCCAAGAGCTCCATATGCAACGGCCGGAAATCTATTCATTCTGGACCAAACGACAACAGGGCCTTCAAAAATCAGATATCTTAATCAGTACTCTGTTGCTGTAACAATTTATGGAATCACCATAAATCCTGGAGAAATCAGAACTATCTATACTGCTGCCGATGGGCATGGTGCAGATCTTGCTGCTTATGATTCAATGATTTGTTTTTCTTCTGGTGGTAACTTCAATTACTCTTCAAATGGTAACTCTTCAACGGCCAATAATAATGTGGTTTGTTTTAACCGCGATGAAGGTACAGGGACAACATTCTACCGCTTTGGTAGAAATCCAAGCAGCTTTATCGGGCGAGGGGCCCAACCGTATAACCAGGAAGAAGAAGGAGTTGCGGCAACAAGTATTTCCTTTGCGGGTCCTGCTGGTCTTGCATTTGATTCTAATGGAAACTTATTTGTTGCTGAAAGAGACGCTCATTCAATACGTATGATCAGGAAATGGTGGTAGAAATGCACTTAATAAAAAAAATTTCAATGCTTGCTATTAGTGGATTCATCACTTTTAGCATATGTAATTACTTTACAGCTTCTGATAAAAAAATAAATCGCGGGCACAGCTCTTACAATGCTTTAGATGAAGAATCTGCTTCAAAGAGTCTGGTCAACGAGAAAAAACTCGCAATGGCCAGCACTCCAAAAGATTTTCAAACCACGACTTCGTTTTATCAAAATACTTATGCTCCAACTTTAGATGAAAATGGATCCCAAAAACTGCAGCATGGTAAAAGATATTACAATGAAACTTATATGGAAGAAATTTCAACCAGTGCAAACATTGAAGAAGTTAATAGCGATTATGAGTAAATTTCAAAGGGAGCCAGCAGACTCGTGGTAGCGCACGCGCTAAACCACAAGTCTGCTGGCTCCCCACTATATATTTCTACAGGACTAACCATTCCTATAGAACTTCCAGAATTTTTATCGTTTTTGTTTTTCCGTCCGGGAACATCCAATTAATTTCCTGATTCACTCGTAAACCAATTAGGGCAGAGCCTAAAGGTGCGAGAATGGAAATTTTTCCTTC
>JBEIPV010000070.1:0-15779 GCA_040376855.1 Bacteriovorax sp. | reverse complement strand
TGGTGACTTAATCACTGTGAAAAGTGTCGACGGATTAAAAGCAGCACTTAAAGCATTAACAAAAAACAATATCGAGTACCGTGCTCTTGGTTGGGGAGCTAACGTTCTTCTTCCAGCTAAGGCAGACCTTCCTTATATACAACTGGATTTCGAATTCGACAGATCAGTATTTGAGTCTCCAAAAGACGAATACATTCTTCCTGGATCAGTCAGTCTTGCCACTCTTACTAGCCACGCTAATAAGTTTGGTCTAAAGGGATGGGAAGTTTTCACGGGAATTCCAGCAAGCCTTGGCGGCGCAATTTTCATGAATGCCGGAACAAATCTTGGTGAAATCGGATCTATTATAAAGGAAGTAAAACTCATCACGAAAAACGGAGAAGAAAAGTCGGTTATTATCGACAAGAACTCGTTTTCATACAGACATAACCATTTTGTCGATTCTGGTGATATAATCTATGAAGCCCGACTAATTCACTTTGGATTAGATGAGGCAATTTCAAAGAAGATCCGCGAGTATCTTGATATGAGAAACCGCACTCAGCCCTTAAAGGAATGGACGTGTGGATGTATTTTTAAAAATCATCACGATCGTCTTCGCGACGTCACTTGTCGAGCCGGTCTTTTTATAGATATAATGGGCCTGAAGGGACTCACGATTAAGAACTTAAAGATTAGTCCTAAGCACGCTAACTTCATGGAAAACTCAGGTGAGAGTTCTTATGAAGATGTTATGCAGATGATTACTGTGCTTCAGAAAGAATTGAAATTGCAGTTTGGTGTATCGTTCGAGACGGAAGTAGAGTACTAAGCAGAATTTTAAACTATAAGCACGAAAGCTTAAAATATAGAGAAAAGTCAGGATGGCATTTTTTAAGAACAAAACATTTATCACAATAGCGGTTGTTATCGCGATTTTGGTATTAACCAATATCGTTGTGTCGTCTCTAGGGCCTACAGAACAATTCAACGCTGACCTTTCATACAGATCAAATTTAGGAAAATGCCCGACTCGCCCAGCGGGAACGATGGCATTACAAGTTGTAAAAACTTTCGAACAAACTCACTCTCTTCGCGATGTAAAACTTAAGATCGTAAGCGAAAAGTGGAGCGATAAGTATTTCGTTTCTGATTATAAAATTAAGTACGATCCATTTTCTAAAGTTCTAGATCTTAACTTCAACTGCCCAGAGCCGTTGATGAAAGTTCAAATTTATAGAAAAGACAGCGCTGAATCTTATGAGGCCATCCTTGTAGATAACGGACAACTATTCGATCCAACATACGAAGCACTATTAAGATCAGAAAAGAAATTAACGCGTGACCTTCCTTATCTGTCTATGCCGGTTGGAGAAATGGAAGACAGTGTTCAGATCGACGTAACTAACCTGGTTAAAGAGATGAGACCGGGACTTAGATCGAAGCTTTCTGAGGTCATTTTGAACGACACCAAAGAATTAACCATCATTTTATCGATTAACGGGCACCCAAGTAGTGTCTTTATGGGACTAGATGAATGGAGTGATAAATTAGTTAAACTTGATAAGATTGTGAACTACATGGAATTAAAAGAAAAAATTCCTGCCATTATCAATCTTACAAATAGCAAAAAAGTTGTTGTCAAGTTTAACGATAAATTCTAGCATTTTAAATGACAGAATGAATCTGTTGTAAATCGTATCTATAAAGAGAAAGGATTCTCACTATGAACGACAAGAATATCATCGTAGGTCTCGATGTAGGAACAACGAAAGTTTGTACAATCGTTGGGCTTCAGCATCCAAATCAAGAATTAGAAATTATCGGAATCGGTACACACCCTTCTTATGGACTTAAGAAAGGATCAGTTGTGAATATCGACAAGACTGTTCGCTCGATTCAGAACTCGCTTGAAGAAGCTCGTCTGATGGCCGGTGTGAATATAACGTCTGCGACTATCGGTATTGCCGGAAGCCACATCTATAGTTTCAACTCTTCAGGTGTTGTTGCTATTAAAGGTAAAGAGATCACTCAAGACGACGTTGACCGCGTTTTAGAAGCTGCTAAAGCTGTTGTTATCCCAAGTGATAGAGATATCCTTCACGTGATTCCACAGGAGTTCCGTGTAGATAATACAACGGGTATCAAAAACCCAATCGGTATGTGTGGTGTGAGACTAGAAGCTCACGTTCACATTGTTACCGGATCAATTCCACTTATCCAAAACTTAGTTAAATGTGTAGAGCAGACAGGAATCGATGCTGAGCACGTTACACTTCAGCCACTTGCTTCTTCAGAAGCAGTTTTATCATACGAAGAAAAAGAACTGGGAGTTGTCCTGGTTGATATCGGTGGTGGAACGACTGACATCGCGGTTTGGAAAGACGGAAGCCTAATCCACTCACAAATTATTCCAATCGGCGGGAACCATTTTACAAATGACCTGGCCGTTGCTTTAAAAATTCCTCACAACGAAGCTGAGAGAATTAAAATCAACCACGGTAGTGTTCTTGCTGAACAATTAAATCAGTCAGCTCACATTACGGTTCAAGGCCTGTCGGGAACAAAACCTCGCGAAGTACAATTAAGTGTAGTCGCTGAAGTTTTAGGTGCTCGTGCTGAAGAACTATTTGATGTTGTTCGCGCCATGGTAGACGAGAAAAAGTTAATCAATGAAGTGTCAGGTGGATTTGTTCTAACTGGTGGTGGTGCTCTTATTAAGGGTATGCCGGAGTTGGGAGAGTACATTCTCATGAGATCTTGCAAAATTGGTTTTCCAATTCCATTCGGTGGAATGACAAATATTATGCAAAATCCAAAATACTCTACGGTTCTTGGGCTTCTTTTAGAAGCTTCAAAGAGAAAGCCTTACGTTCACGTTCAAGGACAATCTACAAACAGCCATAGAGTGACTTTCTCAAAAGAGAAAGAATCAACTCCTGAATCAAACCATGATTTGATCGGAAAATTAAGCGAATCACTAAAATCAGTATTCAAAGAAATATTTTAAATTATAAGTTTATTGAATTCCCTTAGGAGGAATATATGTTCGAAATGACAGACGCAGAAAACAGAATTAACGGTGCTAAGATTAAGGTTGTCGGAGTTGGTGGTGGTGGATGTAATGCCGTAAACACAATGATCCGTTCAGGTCTATCTGGTGTTGAATATATTGTTGCTAACACTGATGCTCAAGCATTAAGCATTTCGCTTGCAGATACAAAAATCCAATTAGGTGGAACAGTTACTAAAGGTCTTGGAGCTGGAGCTAACCCAGAAATCGGAAAAAAATCTGCTCTAGAAGACTACGAAAAAATTTCTGAAGTGCTAAAAGGTGCTGATATGGTTTTCATTACTGCTGGTATGGGTGGTGGAACTGGAACTGGAGCTGCTCCGGTAATCGCAAAACTAGCTAAAGAACTAGGTGCTTTAACTGTTGGTGTAGTTACAAAACCTTTCGTATTCGAAGGTAAAAAAAGATTCAAACAAGCTGAAGAAGGGATCAGAAATCTTGAAGAAAGTGTAGACTCACTTATCACGATTCCTAACCAAAGACTTCTATACCTTGCTGGAGAAAACCTTTCTCTAGTAGATACATTCAAAAAAGCTGACGAAGTTTTATTAAACGCTGTTCGTGGTATTTCTGACCTGATCAATAACACTGGTCACATCAACGCTGACTTCGCTGACGTTTCAACTGTTATGGCAAACAAAGGTCTTGCACTAATGGGAACAGGAACTGCTGCTGGTGCTGGTCGCGCAATTAAAGCTGCAACTGAAGCAATCAGCTCACCTCTTCTAGAAGATATTTCAATCAATGGAGCAACTGGTATCATTATTAATATCACAGGAAGTGACACACTTTCTATGCATGAAACAAATGAAGCTGTAACTCTAATTATGGAAGCTGCTGATGAAAATGCTGAAATCATTTTCGGTACAGTTATCGACAACAACCTTGTAGATGAAATTAAAGTTACAGTTATCGCAACTGGACTTGGTGGACAAATTAGAGCGAGTGCTGGAATGACTTCAACTATGTCATCTTCAACGTCGACAATTAATTCATCTCAAACATCTCAGCAAACTCAACAAGCTTACGTTGCACCTCAACCGGTTCAACAAGCTCAGCCAGCATACGTAGCACCAGTTGCTCAACCTCAATATGTAGCTCCTCAGCCAGTGCAAACTGCTCAGCCAACATATTACTCTGAGCCAGCTCGCGAAATGACTGCTCCTGTTATGGAAGCTCCTGTTGCAAGAGAAATTATTAGAGAAGAAGCACCGGTAGCAGTAGCTCCAGTTTCATCATCATCTTCTCAATCTCACACAACTGAAGATCGTTCAGACTTCGATCGTTTCATGAGTGATAGAAATGCATACAGCAATCAATCTCACGAAGAAGAAATTGCTCACATTGCAGCTCCAGCAGCAGCTCCTCAACCATCTCGTTTAATTCAACAAATCAGAGATGCAGCTAACCGTTACGAAAACACAGGTTCACGTCCAGCAGCTTCTGCTCCAGGGAACCAGTCTTCTACTCCGGTTTCTGAATCAGGCGTTGGAAACAATACAAGAGCAAAATCAATTGCTGAAAAACTTGGATTTATTAACTTTGATGAAGATGAATTCGATACTCCATCTTACTTAAGAAAAGATGAGAAATCAGAAAGACCAGCTCACAGAGATTTTAACAAGAACATCGACCTTTAAGAAATTTTGAAATTAAGAAATAAAAAATGCTCCTTCGGGAGCATTTTTTTATTGAGCTAATGTTTGGCCTTAAATTTCTCAATATCTGCCTGTAACTCTTCCGCTTTTTCTTCCACAACATTTAACTGAATAAACGATTCGATAAAATCTTCTTCAATATTAATTTTGTAATGAGTTAATACGAAGCTTGGGATATTTTGGTCTTTCCAGATGTGGCGTTTGTAGTGGTAAATATAAAGACCATCTTCCGGTGTGTTTGGCGTTGTTTTTACATCTGTGATTTGCTTCCACTTATTGTTAGCAAAAGTCTTAAAGTGTTCTTTGCAGAAATAAAGTCCATCGTGCTCAATCAGACATTGCTCACAAAAAACATCTTCGCAAATTAAACACCCACCCGTTGACGGAACATCCGGATGATTTTCACAATAGTATTTTTCAACGACGCTTTCTTCGGCTAATTTTCTTAACTTAGCAGGTGTTTCTACAACTGGAATCAAAACTGGACGTTCTTTTTCTACAAGTGGTTGAGCGGCCTGTTGTTCATTTTTTGTTAAGAGAAGCTTAACTAAAACAATACCAATCAGCGCTATCAGTAATAAAACGATAAGCACCATAAACAATAAAATAGCTGTGAGATTTTCTTGTAAAAATGTGTTCATAGAATATGGATAGTTGTCATAGGTTTATATCCAAGGATCTGATCGAAATAACGACGAATCGCTACTCTTAGTTCCTCATTTGTCTTTGCTTCATCTTTAAAGTTGATCTGAATAAAATACCCTTCCAGGAATCTTTTGAATTTCTCTTCATTTAAAGTCACGAGAGTTGGTAATCCCATAAAGTTAAAAGAGAATTTTTCAACTTTTGCTCTGGTTGAAGAAAGTTTAAGTGAAAGAAAAACGGTACCATTGCAGGCCATCTTTCTTCTTTCGCTGATTTTCTCTTTTTCCAAAACAATGCCTTTACCGTGCATGATAATAGGTTCAATCGTTTCCCCATCAATCACCTTTAATTTCAAATCATCCATAATAATAAGTTCATCATGGTTATGAAAATAATGAGTATTGGCGCTTGGATAAGCTTCTTTTACAAAAGTGATGTGCTCTCTGATGAAATAACTTTCACCGTGGATTGGAATAATATCAGTTGGAGCGTATTTTTCATAAAGCATCTTTAAGTCAGTTCTTCCGGGGTGGCCGGAAACATGGATTAACTTATCTGAAGCCGTGATGACTTTGCATCCTACTTCGGCCAATTTGTTAATCAGCATCGAGATCTTTTTTTCATTGCCTGGAATTGCTTTTGAACTTAATAAGACGGTGTCTTCAGGGCGCGGCTTAAAAGTAGAGTCTTCGCTAACGCAAAATCTTCTAAAAGTTCCACGGAAATCTCCCTGGCAACCAGAGAGTAAAACGACGATGTCGTCTTCAGTTCCCTTCATCGTATCGGCCTGTCTCACGACTGACTGATAATCGGGAATCATCCCTAGTTCGTTGGCCGTATTTAAATAGCTGATCATGGATCTACCATGAGGAACTAATCGTTTATTGTGTTTTTTACAAAGACTAATAAAACTCATCAGACGGTGAATATTAGATGAAAAACACGTAATGAAGATTCTATTGCTGGCCTCTTCAAAAATTTGATCGAGAACAGGGATTAAATCCTGCTCTGAAGGAGTCTCTTTTGTTCCACTAGTGATATTGGTACTATCACAAAGAAGCAGTCTCTTTTTTAAGTCTTTTGATAACTTAATTAATTTATCAAAATCAAATGGACGCTCATAAATAGTTTTAAAATCAATTTTAAAATCTGAAATAAAAAAGAATCCGATTTCTTGTTTTGTATCTCTCACTAATAAACCGACTGTTTCAGGGATTGAATGGTTCACATGAATCGGATCAATTGTGAAATCTTGAAAACCTAATTGGTCATGATGGCGGTATTCAGTCACTGGAAATGGGTGATGAGCGAATTCCAGTTTTTTTCTGATAAGCCCTGCTGTAAAAGCAGAAGCGAGAATTTTAATCTTAGGGAATTTTTTTACAACATGTAAAACAGCGCCGATGTGATCTTCGTGGCCGTGAGTGATGACTAAGTGACTTGGAACAGGAATAGAATCCATATCGGGGATCAAATAATCGATATCAAAAAAATCTTCGTAAGGAAAAAGGATTCCGGCATCAATCAAAATGGTGTCATTGTCACCTTGTACCAGTGTCATGTTCGAACCAATCTGCCCGACTCCACCAACTGGCTTGATTTTGATTAAAGCTTTACTCATTTTTTACCTTTTTTGTTTTTAGTCTTTTGTTGGATCACAATTTCTTTAGCGTGGAAAAGCTGATTTACTTTTGCCGCTAGGATACTCGCTGCGATGTCAGTTTCTTCACCAACGATAAAGTCAGCGTACTGTCTTTGAGGTTCTAAGTATTTTTGATACATCGGTCTTACCGTTTCATAATACTGAGTGATAACTGAATCAAGAGATCTTCCTCTTTCTTCAACGTCACGGTGCAGACGGCGGATGAAGCGAATATCTGCCTCAACATGTAAAAAAGCGGTGATGTCACACATCTTTCTTATTTCTTCGTCATATAAGCTAAAAATCCCTTCGAATAAAACGACCTTCGTTGGTTGAATGAGGCTCGATGTTTTTAATCTCGCATTTTTCTTAAAATCATAATGGGGACTTTTAACGGCCTTGCCATTTTTAAGCGCTTGAATGTGTTCTTGTAAAAGGTCCCAATCAAAAGCATCTGGATGGTCAAAGTTTGGTTTTCCAGAAGTAGTTTTCAGTTCTTTGGGAAGTTTAGGAAGATAGTACGAATCCATATGTAGAATAGAGACTTCCTGATCGACGCTTTTTCTGACTTTATCAGCAAAAGTTGTCTTTCCTGATCCCGATCCTCCACAAATAGAAATGATATGCACGAGAGCTCCTCAATTGGTATTTTATAAATAAAATGATAGATTAAAGTAGTAACAAAAGAAAGAAGGAAGCGCTATTGAAGTCTGCTAAGACCATAGTCATTTTATTGGGTTTATTTCTCTTTAATACTGTAGTAGCACAGGAGAAAATCAATATTGCCATCTCGGCAATTCCTAACAATCTGGCCCCTTTTTATTCCACAGATGCCAACTCTCAGAATATTAATCGTCTGGTTCACTCAGCCTTGATTGATTTTAATGAGAAGATGCAGTTCATCTGTATTGCTTGTGAATCATATTCGGAATCCATGAAAGGAGAGAAGCAAGTCTTCACTTTTAAACTGAGACCTGACCTGACTTTTTCTGATGGCTCACCTGTTACGGCCAGCGATGTTAAGACATCATATGAATACTTCGCTAAAGATCAGAATATAAAATCGACATTTATTGGAACTTACGAAGCGATTGAAGCGGTTAATATTATCGATTCAAAAACGGTTGAATTTGTTTATAAGAATTTTTCATTAGAAAACTTATCTAATTTATCTCTATTAAAAATTGTGAGAATCGCAAATCCTAATATGGCCATTATTGGACCACTGGATATTATGGGGTGTGGTGATTACGTCTTAAAAACAATTGAGCCTCTTGAGATCGTGGTTGAACCAAGATTGAAATCTAAGCCAACGTTGATTTTCAAGGTTGTAAAAGATGAAACAACTCTTGCTCTAAAACTTATTAATAAAGAAATCGATCTTTCAGTGGCCAATATGTCGCCACGAAAAGTTTTTTGGTTAAAATCTCAACCGGGAATTAAGGTTTGGGATATGCCGAGTGGTAACTTTCAGTTTATGGGGATTAATCATAAGCGTGATTTGTTCAAAGATATCCGTGTGAGAAAGGCCTTCTCGCTTTTGATTCCCAGAAAAGACATTCTTCAATACAAATTAAAAAATACAGCCGTTCTTTCAGTGGGAATGTTCTCACCTGCTTTCAGTGATTTATTTGTACCAACTGAAATTGAAAAGAATGATGTTGAAGCGGCCAGAAAACTTTTAACTGAAGCGGGTTGGAAGAAAAACAAAAAAGGCATCCTGGAAAAAAATGGAAAACGTTTAGAAGTCGATTGGAAAGTCAGCAATAACAAGGCCAGCATTGAAGTCGTAGATGTGTTGCAACACTTCCTGGAGAAGGAAGGAATGATCGTTAATGTAAGTATCCAGGAATGGGGAACTTATATGAGTGCTTTTAAAGCTGGAAAATTTGATGTAGTAGTGGGGCAATGGGTTGGTTTTACCGGACCTGATATGCTGAAGTTTGTTTTTCATTCGCAGTACACACCTCCTAAAGGTGGAAATCGCACGGGGTATAACAGTCCGGCACTGGATGCTTTATTAGATAAAGCGACAGTGGAAACTGATGCTGCAAAAAGAAATGAACTTTATAAGCAAGCAGTAAGAATGATAAATGATGATTACGCGACAATTAATTTATGGCACCCGAATATAATATGGATAGGAAGAAGCTGTCTGTCTGAAATCAAATTGGATTCAACAGGAAGTTTTTATCCTCTTAAAAAACTAGAGAAGAATTGTGGAAAATAGAAAGTTTAATTTTGTTTTGCTTGGATACAATCGTGAAACGGTTGAGTGGGCCCCATCAATCAATGCTTATGCAGTTGAAGATTTTAAATGTGATGGAGTTGAAGAGTTTTCTTTAGAAGAAGCTCGTGTTGATGAAATCTTAGGAGAGCGCGCTTATTCTGGTGGAGACATTCCAGAGAGTTTAATTGATGAGGTTCAGGCCGCAACGGTTGATCAGGATAATTTTACATATAAATATTTCTTCTATGAAGGAGATTATGAGTCGAACTCTGCTGAATTTGTATTCTTCATTAAAGAAAATTATCCGGAGATTTCACTTTATACTACTCAAAAAAACTTTGAAGACTGGAATGCTGAATGGAAAAAATTCTACAATCCTATTTTTGTCTCAGATAAGTTAGAAATCATTCCGGAATGGATGGCAGAGACTCATGTAAAAAAAGCCGCGACTCAAGTTTACATTTACCCAGGAATGGGATTTGGAACAGGGACTCATGAGACAACCTTTTTGTGTCTGGTTTTATTTGATCAGATTCAAAATGAATTATCTTCAAAAAATACATGTTTAGACTTTGGGTGCGGGTCAGGAATTCTGGGAATCGCGGCCATGAAAACTAAACAACTACAAACTCATTTTTGTGACATTGATCGCAGTGCTCTTGAAAACTGTACGCAAAATTTAGTTTTAAATTTTGAAGGTCAGAATCTGGAAGGAACGGAGTTGTTTCTTCGCGATAGATACGCTGTTAAAAAATACGATCTAGTTTTTGCAAATATTTTAGAACATGTTTTAATCAGCGAAAAACCAACCATTGTAGACTCAGTGAAAAAAGGCGGTCATTTAATCGTGTCAGGTATTTTAAATCACCAAGTCGACACTATTGTTCAGACTTACTCTCATATGGAGAAAAAAGCTGTTGTTTCAAAAGGTGACTGGAGCGCCATTCTTTTTAAGGACATCACTTGAGAGCTGTTTATAACAATTTTGATCATGTTAATTCCGGCGATCATTTAGTTATCACGGGAGATGCGGCTCACCACTTGAATGTGGTGAGAGTTAAAGTTCAAGAGGTCATCCTTCTGATGAATGGTAAAGGCTCAATTGTCCGCGGAGAGATTCAGTCTGTTTCTAAGAATCAAATTGAAATTAAAATTGATCACGCTGAAAGTTTTGAACCCAAACATGAGTTGTCGCTGGCAATTGCAAATCCTAAGAAAGATGCTTTTGAAGATATCTTAAAGTCGGCAGTTGAATTAGGGATTAGACATATCTACCCTCTTTCTTCAGATTTTTCACAGTACGATTATGCACCTAGTGAAAGGATTCAAAGAGTTTTGGAAAGCGCTTTGATCCAATCTAATAATCCTTTTTTTCCGATTATCCATGAACAACAAACGCTGAAGAATTTTCTAAACACTCATACAAATACCTTAGTATTTTTCAATTCTCAAAAGGCCTTGTCTGATAAAGAAAATGCTATTCACAGTACGGCCAAAACAATTTTAATTGGCCCGGAAGGTGGATTTTCTCCAAATGAAGTGATGGATATTTTAAAGTTTTCGAGTGTTCAGGAGATCCATTTGGCGACTCCCATTATGCGTGCACCAACTGCGGTCGCATCTTCGGTAGGTTATTTACTTGCCAGAGACATTGGCCCTAAATAAGAATCAAAAATATTATTGTAGCTTTCTGACGTTTATGGGATTCTAGAAATAGAAACACACTTACATTAGGTAGAGCATGAATAAAGAGCACAATTCAACACCTTCAAAAACAACTCCACCAATTAAAATAGACCTGGATGAATTCCAGATCAGTGAAGATACTTTCAAGCCTATGACAAAGGGCCTGGGCTTTCATCAGGACACTAAACGTCCTTCTTTTAAGCCAGCTCCAAAAGAAGTTAAGGCATTCGGTTCTGCTAAATCAGCAGTCAACCAAACCCTAAGCTCGATCCCAACTTCTATAGGGGCACCAAAATCGACTCCATCTGCTAATCAAATGCCATCAGGGCTTGAAGCTTTTTATGGAGCTAAACCGGTTGCGGAAACGGATACTCAAAATCTTTTTGAGAAGCCACTTCACGAAAAAACTGAAATTAAGAAAGAAAAGGCCATCTCTACTAAAAAAGCTGCACCTCAAACTGCACAATTTTTTGCATGGGTTATCGATGTCCTAGTGATCGCAAGTTTTGTGGCCTTAACCGGAGCTCTTCTGGTTTTTGCTTCAGGAATTGAATTCACGATGTACTCTCGCCTAATCTCTCCTAAAGATTTAGGAATTTTTGCGACAGCTATCTTCTCAATCTATTACCTGCTTTATTTCACAATTTTGGAATTAAGTGCGACTCCAGGAAAAACAATTTTTGGGATTCGTCTGGTAACAACTTCAGGACATGAAGTTTCTGTAAAACACACTTTTGCTCGCGCATTAATCTCACTTCTTTCTGGTGTGGCCCTATTTCTGCCAATGCTTCTTGATTTTCAAGGGCGTCTGTCAGACACAAGAGTTGTAAAATAATGGAAACACTTTCAAACGAGACCAAAGCATTTCTCGAAGCAAACAAAGGTAAAAAAATCGTTTTTACCAATGGCTGTTTCGACATCCTCCACTTAGGTCACGTTGAGTATTTAAACGAGGCCAGAGCTCAAGGAGATCTTCTCATTGTTGCTATTAACTCGGATGCAAGTGTTCGCGAACTAAAAGGCCCGGATCGCCCGATCAACAATGAAACTGATAGGGGCAACATGCTTTTAAATTTAAAAGCTGTCGACTGTGTACAAATTTTTACAGAGCAAACTCCTTTAGAAATCATTAAGCTAATTAAACCGAACGTATTGGTAAAAGGCGGAGATTGGAAGCCGGAACAAATCATTGGTTCTGATTTTGTCATTGCAAATGGTGGTGAAGTTAAGAGCCTTATGTTCAAAACCGGATATTCAACAAGCAACCTGATCAAAGCAGTTCAGGGAAAAAAATAAGAGTAAAACTCTCAACTTTTCATATTTAATTAAGCTCTTTATTTCATTCAAAATCACTTAATACCCGATCAAATTTCTCCATCTAAAATATGGAAATTATTGCCATATTTTTGAAGAAAGTACTTTAGTAAGTTTTTTTTACTCCGATATTTAATGCATGCAAAGGATGGGACTTTTGCAGACACTAACAAAGATTCCAACAAGGTTGTTTGAGTCTTAAATTTTAAGGAGGAAGGTATGAATCTAGGGGACTAAAATGGGATTAAGAATTAACACAAACACGCAATCACTAAGAGCACAAACAGCAATGTCGAAAGTTGAGGCGCAAAAGTCTGACTCGCTTGCAAAATTATCTTCTGGTACTCGTATTAATAAAGCTGGTGACGATGCAGCAGGTTTAGCAATCTCGGAAAAGTTAAAAGCTAACATCCGTGGTACTCAACAAGCTACAAGAAACGCTGGTGACGGTATCTCGATGATTCAAACGGCTGAAGGTGGATTAAATGAAACTTCTAACATTCTTATTCGCTTAAGAGAGTTATCAGTTCAGGCCGCTTCAGACACTGTTGGTGACACTGAAAGAAAGTTTGCGGATTTAGAGTTTCAACAACTGACTCAAGAAGTAGATAGAATTGCAACTTCTACTCAGTTCAACGGGAAGCAACTGTTGACTGGTGAAGGTGACACGATGGAATTCCAGATCGGTATCATGAACGACGCTAAAAACGATCGTCTTGCATACAGACCACAGGATTCAAGCGGAAAAGCTTCTGATTTAGGTATTGAAGGTCTGGGAGTACAGACAAAACAAAGTGCTCAAGAGAACTTAGAAAAGATTGATAATGCGATTAACGGAATCAACGGAAACCGCGCTAATCTAGGTGCTCTACAAAACAGACTGCAGTCGACAATTTCTAACTTGGAAACAAGAACAGAAAACTTATCAGCTGCTAACTCGAGAATCAGAGATACTGACGTTGCTGCTGAGTCTGCAGAACTTGCGAAAGCAAACATTCTATCAGCTGCTTCAACATCGGTACTGTCGCAAGC
This sequence comes from Bacteriovorax sp., assembly GCA_040376855.1. Classification (GTDB taxonomy): domain Bacteria; phylum Bdellovibrionota; class Bacteriovoracia; order Bacteriovoracales; family Bacteriovoracaceae; genus Bacteriovorax. The sequence goes on along the minus strand of JBEIPV010000070.1, from coordinate 2,520 downwards.
TAACAACTCTGGATCAGCTGCACTTAAACTGATTGGGTAATTGAAAAAACATTCTTAGAATTAAAGAGGGCTTCCGAAAGGAGGCCCTTTTTTTTTGCCAAAACTCTAAAATTCTTAATATCTAACTTATCAAAATTTCAGCATTAATGAATTTATTCTAGATAATAGTTGACCAGAGTGCTTAAGTTTTTACCCGAGTGTTTCGATAGGTTGTTTAACTGACCAACATGCTTGGTTATTAACAACAGAAGGCGGGGGCCTTCTAAAAATTGGAGAACTACATGGGTTTAAGAATTGCTACAAACATTGCCTCACAAACGGTACAGAAAAACTTGAAAGAAGTTTCAGCGGCGGGTAACTCGTCTCTAGAAAAACTTTCTTCGGGTAAGAGAATCACAAAGGCATCTGACGATGCTGCCGGTCTTGCGATTGCTACTAACTTAGAAGCGCAGACAAAAGGTCTAAGACAGGCTTCTAGAAACGCTAACGACGGTATCTCACTAGTTCAGACAGCTGAAGGGGGATTAAACGAAACGACGAACATTTTAACTCGTCTTCGTGAGTTAACGATTCAAGCTTCTTCAGACACAGTTGGTGATACTGAAAGAGGTTTCCTAAATAAAGAATATCAACAGTTGAATAAAGAGATTGACCGTATTTCTGAATCGACAGTGTTCAACGGGTCTCAGTTATTAAATGGTAAAGGTAAAGGTAAAATGGACTTCCAGGTTGGAGCATTTGCCGGAGAACAAAACAGAATTTCATTCGACTCTAGCGAAACGAATTCTTCAGCATCTGCCATTGGTGTAGAAGGAACTTCGATCGCAGAAAAAGACAGTGCACTTGATGCGATCTCAAACATCGATAAAGCGATTGAGAAAGTTTCAGGACAAAGAGCTGACTTAGGATCGATTCAGTCAAGACTACAGTCGACTGTAAAGAACCTTGAAGTACAAACGATTAACCAAGATAGTGCTCGCTCAGTAATCCAAGACGTAGACGTAGCTGACGCTTCTGCAAGCTTAGCTTCTAACACGGTTGTAAAGAATGCAGCGGTATCTACTTTAGCTCAAGCTAACGGGATTCCAAACTCTGCTCTTAGATTAATTGGGTAAGTTGTTTTTAAGAAGAGTGTTCCTCCTATGAAAATAGTCTGAGTTGAACACTCTCTTCTTAGGAAAAAACAACTACTCACTCTGAATAGAGTAACTAGTTAAAGAATTATTTTACGAATTAAGTAGTCTCCATAGGACATAATAGTTTTGCAATGATTATTGTGTCCTAATACTTAAGCCCAACCCTTCCGCTTCCCCGCAATTATAGGCGGAAGGGTTTTTTTAGGGCCTGACTGAAACATTTTACTCAAATTATTTTCGCATCTAACTAGTTAAATCCACACAAAATTTCAAGAAAGATTAATCCGAGTGAAGCAATTTGCTTAAGTATTTTCCTGACTCGTTCGATAGGTTGTTTGACTGACAAAAGCAGTCAATAACAAAAAGAGAATGGGGATTCTCTTAACAAACAGGGGACTATCAATGGGTTTAAGAATTGCAACAAACATCGCTTCACAATCAGTACAAAAGAACTTGAAAGAAGTTTCAAACGCTGGGAACACTCAGTTAGAAAAACTTTCTTCTGGTAAGAGAATCACAAAAGCATCTGACGATGCTGCGGGATTAGCGATCGCTACAAACTTAGAAGCACAGACTAAAGGTCTAAGACAAGCTTCAAGAAACGCGAACGACGGGGTTTCTTTAGTTCAAACAGCAGAGGGTGGATTAAATGAAACATCAAACATCTTAATTCGTTTACGTGAATTAACAATCCAAGCTGCTTCAGACACTGTAGGTGATACTGAAAGAGGATTCCTGAATAAGGAATACCAACAGCTAAGTAAAGAGGTTGACCGTATTTCTGAATCAACAGTATTCAACGGAACACAACTTCTAAATGGTCAAGGTAAAGGTAAAATGGACTTCCAGGTTGGAGCATTTGCTGGAGAACAAAACAGAATTTCATTCGATTCTAATGAGACGAACTCATCAGCGGCCTCAATTGGAATCGCTAGTACAAATATTGCTAACAAAGAAGATGCACTGGACTCAATCGGAAACATCGATAAAGCGATTGAAAAAGTTTCAGGACAACGAGCAGACCTTGGATCGATTCAGTCAAGACTACAATCGACGATCAAGAACCTTGAAGTTCAAACGATCAACCAGGATAGTGCTAGATCAGTTATCCAGGATGTGGATGTAGCTGATGCTTCTGCGGCCCTTGCTTCTAACTCGGTAGTTAAGAATGCGGCGGTATCGACTTTAGCGCAAGCTAACCAGATTCCAAACTCTGCACTAAGATTGATTGGATAATTAAATAAAAAAAAGCAAACCGGAAGATGAAAGTCTTCCGGGTTTTTTAAAAAAAGAGAATCTTCTGTTTTAATCCCCACCTCTCTCGAAAGGGAGAGGTTTTTGGATAAAACAAAATGAAACGATACCTTGGAAAAACTATGAAAGA
>JBEIPV010000160.1:0-6028 GCA_040376855.1 Bacteriovorax sp. | reverse complement strand
GCGTCAGTAGGAGAGACAAAAAGATTATTAAGTGTTCTTAATTTTTTAATGTCATCAATATTTTGTTGCGTGAATGGATGAGCAAGCATCACCGAGTTCATCGCTGGAAATAATAAAACATTTTTATGAGGCTCTAGAGCAAGAAAAACTGATGAGAGTAAATCATCCGCGCGCCCTTGAGCTAGCTTAGATAAAGTATTCGCAGAAGCAGGTGCCACCACAAAAACGTCACACCATCTCGCAAGATCAACATGCAGAACATTCTTGTTCGTGAAATCATCTTGTGATTTATAAACGTCTTGAACACCTAAATAAGTGAAGACTTCCGGGATAACAAATTTCAGCGCACCGTTAGTTAAAATAACTTTAACTTCGTGGCCGTTTTTGAATAACCCTCTGGCAATGTCCAATGCTTTATATGCGGAGATTGAGCCGCTTACGCCTAACAATATTCTCATTGGGAAAATATTCCACAAAAGAGTCAGTTGTGCAATTTAAGGCATGACCATCGAGACGATTTTCTTAGTGTGCGGGATGTAACTAAAGACGAATAAACTGCAGAAGAATAGGAGACAAGTGGCTTGGGTCACAATGAGAAACCATCCCATTTTACCAAAGCTCTTATCGACCATTTTGACGGTGTAGTTGGTTTTTAAGACCTGCTGACGGTACTCGGCAACTTCACTGTACTGTGAAATCTTCCCGGCCACTTCCTGGTCGCGGTATTCCTGTCGTTTCCGGTTGAGTTCGTCTTCTGTCATTGGGGCCTCTATTAATAACCTATAGTTCTTATCGGCCATTATACTAGAAAACTTAAATAACGTGCTGTTGTGACTTAACTGACTGAAATCTCTTTATGAAGGTACATCTTTGGCACAGGTCTTCGACCAGTTTTTTTTGCGCAAAGCCCTCTCTCATGTTTCTGGCCCTTTGGCCCATTAGGATGTCGGACAAGCTCTTTTCTGGCATCTTCCCCAGGTCAAGACGAGCTTCTTTATCCAGGCAGCAGGCAACCACTGTTCCGTCAGCATGGATCCCAACGTGAGAGGTTACGCCGTGGCAAAAACCGTTTTCGGATTGTTTCGGCATAAGCGGAGAAGGCCATTCAAAACGTGAATCAAAGTGTAGATAAACGCGCTTGTAAATGCGTTTACTTTTAATGGATCCAACATCGATATCTTCTTTGATTTCAACTTCAAAAAAGTTGGCGATAGTTTTTAAAATATCCGAGTTTGAATCATTTTGAGTTGTCGTTTCAAAGATGTTCCATAGGCGATAATTGATATAAAGCTCGGGGCGCAGCTCTTGAGACTCCTTCGAGAAATTCAAAATATCTTGCAGGTATGGATTGATATCTTTGTTTTTAAAGTTGTCTTTAAAAGCGTGAATCGAAAAATTAATCTGGTGAAAAGCAGGTGAAGTTGAAAGTAGTTTTTTGTAACGGTTAAGTAAAATCCCGTTAGTCGTCAGGTTGATTTTTACGCCCGCTTTTTCACAATGCTCGATGATTTTTTCAAACTCAGGATGGGCCAGAGGCTCACCCATCAGGTGTAAACAAATTTGTTCGGTATGTGGGGCCACGTCGTTGACGATGCGCTCGAACATGGCTTCGTTCATAACCTTCTTATCGCGATCCACCACAGGGCAAAAAGAGCACTGAAGATTGCAAATATTACTGATCTCAATATAAACGCGTTTGAATTTGTTCATTTTGATGATATCTAGCACACTATATGTCACAAAACCAAGAACAAGCAGCTCCAAACTTTTACTATTTCCTGTGTAACCCAGGTTCTGAAAAATTCTTAAAAGAAGAGATCAGGCTTATTTACCCGGAACTTGTTTTCGCCTACTCAACAGAGGGGTTTGTGACTTTTAAAGAAACCAGACGTTTAGGTAAAACCCTGCGCCCGGTATTCTGCCGCCACTTTGGTAGATTCCTAAAAAGAGGAAGTTTAGCTGAAGTAAGCGAGGGCGTGGGTAAACATCTTTTCTATTCACTTCAAGGTGAAATTTTTGAAACATACCCGTATAAAAACGGTGACTGGGTTACTGAAATTATCAAAGTTTCTGAAACTCAATATTACTTAGGCGAATTTAAAGCAAGCATTCTGACAGCTCCATCAGCTGGTGGATTTTCAACTGCCAATTTGCCTTCCGAGTCTCCATCGCGAGCTTATTTAAAAGTGATCGATGGAATGAATTATATGGGATTAAAACTTCCCGCAAATGACTACGCTCTTGAAGTTGGATCTAGTCCTGGTGGAGCAACGTACGCTCTCCTTGAAATGGGTTTAAGAGTTGAGGGGATTGACCCAGGCGAGATGGCGCCGATTTGTTTAAATCATCCAAAGTTTATTCATCACAGACAATCGATTCAGGACTTTCATGTGTCTTCAATGAAAGATCACGTTCAATGGTTGTACGTTGATATGAACCTTCCACCGGAAGGATCACTTCGTGAAATTGAAAAAGTTGTGGATGCGATCAGGCCTTCACTTAAAGGTGCGTTCATTACGCTTAAGATGACTAAGTTTGAATTAGTTTCAAGAGTGCCAATGTATCTCAACATCATGGGAAAAATGGGGCTTAAAGTTGTGATGGCAACTCAGTTACCATCACATAAACAAGAGTTCTTAGTTTACTGCGAATAATTAAATATTCTTTTCTACAATGCTCGTGATTTCTTTTGATAGAGGTTCTGTTTTTGAATCAAAGCGAGCGACAACGCGTCCTTCTTTATCAACTAAAAATTTTGTAAAATTCCAGCCGATTTCTCCTGTATATCCCTTTTGACTTGTAAGCCATTTATATAGTCCCGTTTTATTTTTTCCTAGAATGATTTGTTTTTCAAAAATAGGGAAAGTGGCACCATATTTTAAGCGGCAGAACTTCGCGATATCTTCATTGGATTCAGGGGCCTGCTCATTGAACTCATTACTTGGAAAACCAAGCACTACAAAATTTTTGTCTTTATATTTTTGTGATAATTTTTCGATGTCATCAAGTTGTCCCGTATAACCACAGCGAGTGGCAATATTAACAACCATAACTGTTTTTCCTTTTAAGTCCTTGAAGTTTACTTCTTTTTTACTTGTGTCAGTGTACTTGAAGTCATAAAAGCTCTCAGCATGTGCGAAGCTCGTTGAGATGAAAGTAGCAGCGAAAGCAAAGCGCAAAAATAATTTTTTCATTAAAACCTCATGATTTTTTATTATATGAGGATTATATCCCGCTTTACGCAGTTGCAAAGGTTGTCTACCCAATGTTTATAACCTATTATTACGTGACTCTAAGCTGGATTAACTTGAGGCACTATGTTTCCTTCTGATGCGGCCATTATGACATTCTTTGCGCAGTATGCGCATTCTCCATTACTCATTTACAGCATCGTTGCAACAATGATGTTCCTGGCGAGTTTTGGATTACCTTTGCCAGAAGAAGTCGTGATCGTTGCACTTGGTTTAATGGTTCACATGGGAAAATATCCGGATCAGTACCCACCGCCTCCAGGTGTTGAAGTTCAACCTCTCAATCTTTACACCGCCATGGCCGTCTGTTTTTTCTCCATCATGATCAGTGATTTTATAGTCTACTATATTGGAAAAAAATTCGGCGCGAGCCCTCTTGTTCATAAGTTATTCAGAAAATTTTTAGGTGAGCACTCACTGGAAAAATCGCGCACGATGATTCACAAGCATCGCTTTTTAGTCCCAGCTATTTTTCGTTTTACTCCAGGAGTTCGTTTTCCTGGGCACCTTAGCTGTGGAATGATGGGGATCTCTGCTTGGACATTTTTGGCGGCCGATGGTCTTGCGGCCCTTATTTCAGTACCAACTCAGGTCTATCTTTTTGCCACTTATGGAGAAGTGATTCTGTCGACTATTAAACAGGTCAAACACTATGCTTTGATTATTGCGTTGATTGCAGTGGCCTTGTACCTGGCCGTTAAACTTAAACAAAAAATTTTCGGCAAAAAAGATCCGGCACCAGAGGCCAAAGTTTAATTACTTATTCACAACTTTTCCAAGACGATAAGTACCCCTAAGAGGGTTCTTATGACAAAAAAACAAAACTTAACAACAATCTGTCTTCTAATGGTGCTAGCTAGTAGCTGTACATCCGTTTCAACTCATAGAGACCCCAGCTCACTTACGGAGTCAAAAAATTGGGAAGAGCTGCGCGATTTAAAGCAGAGAAAAGTCGAACTTGCGGCCCTTAGTGTTCACTTTCAAAAAAAGAAAAATGAAGCTCAGTTGAACAAAATTCAAAGTGAGCGAAAGAATATTGATGAAAAAATCAGTGAAATTGAATCAAGCATGAAGGCCTTTGATAGCAGATCAAATATCATTCAAAACGCATCATCTGACTGGCGCGAAGAAAAAGAAAGACTGGATTTATCCGATCTTCGTCTCTATGAATTGGATAAAAACGTACAATTTTCAGTTTCAACTTATGAGGCCCGTGAAACAGTTGTAAAACTGACGCAGAAATTTTTTACGACAGCAGGGTATAAACATACAGAAGATGTTCACCGTGGAGGGGCTTCAAAACCAGTGATGAAATTCACTATGAAGTGTGATGCTCCGGTAGAAGTGAAATATGGCTTTTCTACAAAAAAAGTAAAGGCCAATACTGTTTATAAATTTCAGCTTGGAGATAAAAAAGTTTCTAACGATTCAGGAAGAAACATCAAACTTCATAAAGATATGAACTCATGCGATTTCAGGTTTGTGAGCTCGCTGGATGACTCTAAAAAAGAGTACGGTTTTAAATTAGTTAATGAAACAAAAAAGCTAAAAGCGCTTGAGTCTCTGCTAAGTACAACAGAGGTCTGCTCTTTAAAAAAGGACTCGGGCAAATTTTTTGATTCTAATGAATTTTTAAGTACAACTTGTCCGAAAAAATACGATTCTATTAAAATTCTTCCTGAACCGGAAGACAGTCTTCATGCTAGGGCCATGGCCTTAATTGGAACAGATTTACCGGAAGATTTTGTAAAAAATGGTAATCCGTACGCTGAGCTTGATTTCTCAAAAGCTCCCAAGTTTGATGCTATTTTAGTATCATATCTGGTTTTCAGAGCAGACTTTTACGGAACGCTTCTGGGAAGACTGCTTGCTTATCACGCTGACCGCGGGACTTTAGTACGCATTGTTGTTTCTGATGTAATCGCGTTAGATAAAGACGATGCTATGTTTGAAAAACTGATGGCCGAACATCCAAACATGAAAGTCGTGAAGTATCGCTTTGATACATCTGAGCAAGGTGGGGCATGGATTTCTGAATTCCACCGCACGAACCATGTAAAGATTTTTGCAGGTTACTCAAAAGAAAACCCTCAGGACTCATTTGCAATTGTTGGTGGACGTAACGTACACGACGGATTCGTTTTCAAAAAACCAGTTAACGTTGCTAAGTTTCCTGAAATTGTAAGTTATGCAGAAGGTGGAGATGAATCATGGGCCTACTGGCGTGATTTTGAAATGGTCATTCACGGACAGGACTTTATCGAAAGTGTGGTGAGAAGTTATATGAACTTTTACCATATCAACAAAGACAATCTAACAATGAAGATTTCAAGTGTAGCCGTTCAAAAAGACAATGCACCAGATGCGGAAGAAGAAAGCCTTAGACACTACATTTCGATCCCTTTTAAAGACGAACCGAACCTGAATCTTTTTTACGCTCGTATGCTTGATACTGCTAAGAAGAAAATCCTTATCAGTACGCCGTATTTCAGACCGGTAAAAGAAATTGGAGAGGCCCTTGACCGCGCTATTCAAAGAGGTGTTGATATCACAATTATCACTCGCTTGGATTTAGAAGGGGATACAGCTGACTTTATTTTAGGTGCAGTTAATAAAGACGGTGTGAATCGTTTTATGAATAAAGTAAAAGTTTTCGAATATACAGAACCAAAAGTTATTCTTCACTCAAAACTGTTAATGGTTGATGATGAGTTTTCTTTTATCAGTTCAGTAAATTTAAATAAGAGAAGTTTCTATCACGATTTAGAAAACGGTGT
>JBEIPV010000019.1:0-35045 GCA_040376855.1 Bacteriovorax sp. | reverse complement strand
TCTGTGATTTTGACAAATCCTAAGAAGAAACAAAACACTCCAATAAAAACTTTTGGGTGATGGGCCGTGTAGACAACCAGAAATAAAAACACCACGTGAGCAAATATCTTCCACCATTTTGGAATAAGGTAGTCGTTGTTTTGCTTTTTAACTTTTACGTAACCACTTAACTCTTTTCTAAAATGGAAGGCGTAAAGTGCAGTTGAAATAAGGATGGCAAGAACTGATTTGTACCCGAAATGCTCAAGCATATAAAGAGTTCCCCAGTTCCACTTTGTCGCTACCATTAAAACTGGTGGAGCAGCAAAATGAGTCAGTGTTCCCCCAATAGAAACGTTCACAAAAAGCAGCCCCATCGTGGCGTACTTAAATCTCAATGAAACTTGTTCTTTATAAAAGCTTTCTAATAAAATGAGAGCTGTCACCGTCATCGTTGCCGGCTCTGTAATAAAAGATCCCAAAAGCGGCCCGATTATTAAAGCAGACAAATAAAACGACATCTTCTCTTGAAAAGGAAGTAGCTTGGCAAAAAACTGAATGATTTGGGTTGCGAGCAAAATAACAGGCCTAGTTGCTGCAATACACATGATCACAAAAACAAAAGCAGGCTCTGTGTAATTGAGTTTATCAAGGTATTCGATAGATTCTGTGGGGCCACGAAGTGCAATATAAACAGCAATAAAAATCAACGCCCAAAGTCCAAAAACGACTTCAACCTCGGCCAGAAAGTGCCATATGTTCGCACTTATAGAACCTTTAGGTTTTCGGTCAGCAATGTGTTCAAACTTGCTGACCAAAAAAGTATGTACGATTGCAATAAAAAATAAAACAGTCGAAATGATTTCTAGTGTCGATGCTTGCACTATCAATTAACCGTCTTTACCAATCGAAGCAACTGGACAAGCTTCAAGCTGTTCCATGCACAGTTCAATCTCTGCCGGCGTGACTGGTTGCTTATAAATGTAAGCATTCCCGTCTTCATCTTCTTTATAAAACTCTGGAGCCCCAGTGTAACAAACATTACATGCGATACAACCTTCTCCGTTGTCATCATCTGGATCTGTGCAGTACCAAGGCCCTGGTACATTCAATTTGTGTTTCATATTTTTATTGGCCATAAATCCTCCGGAATATTTCGTTACCCATCATAGCGAAAAAGTTGTGATCTATGAAGAGTTATTTGCTAAACTAGCCGCCTATCAACCTAATTTGAGGAACAGATTGTATGAGTACTGAAACAACTCTTGATAAAGCAAAAGCATGGGCCCAGAACCCGTATTTTAGCCCTGAATCGCGTGCAGAAATCCAAGCATTGCTAGATACCAATAACACCAAACAAATCGACGAGTGCTTCTATAAAGATCTTGAATTCGGTACTGGCGGGATGAGAAGCATCCTAGGCCAGGGTATTAACCGAATTAATATTTATACCATTAGAAAAGCGACGCAGGCTTTGTGTACGGAAGTGCTGGCACAAAAATCGGCAAACCCTAGTATGTGCATCAGCTATGATTCACGAATCATGTCTTTTGAATTGGCAAAAGTGGCCGCAGAAGTCATGGCCGGCAATGGAATCAAGGCCTACATCTATAAACACTTAAATCCAGTTGCTCTACTTTCATATGCTATTCGCTCTCATAAATCGATGGCGGGAGTTATGGTAACAGCTTCCCACAACCCTCCTGAGTACAATGGATATAAAGTTTTTTGGTCTGATGGAGCACAGGTTACTCCACCGAATGATCAAAACATCATTAACAACTACAATTCAATCCAGGATTTCTCGACTGTAAAAGTGATGCCATTTGAAACTGGTATGAAAGAAAATCTTATTTCATGGATTGATGATTCTGTTGAAGAGTCTTACTACAAAGCTATTCACGGAAAAATGATCAACCCAAAAATGTGTGCTGAGAATGGATCGAAATTAAAAATCGTCTACACTCCTATTCACGGTGCTGGTTTGGTTCCATGTTCGCGTGCTCTGAAAGATTTAGGTTTCACAGACGTTCACGTTGTTCCTGAGCAAGCACAACCAGACGGAAGATTCCCAACTGTAAAAAGCCCGAACCCGGAAAATCCATCGGCCCTAAAAATGGCCGTTGATTTAATGGATAAAGTTGGTGGCGATATTGTTATGGGTTCTGACCCGGACACTGACCGCTTAGGTGTGGCCCTTAAAGTTGATGGTGTTGTTCATTACCTGACAGGAAACCAGATCGGTATTTTAAAAGTTCACTATATCCTTTCTGAAATGAAAAAAGCAGGAAAGCTTAAAGGCGAAAACTACGTCGTCAAATCGATCGTAACAACTCCACTTTTAGACACCATCTCTCATGCCTATGGAGTTGAAGTTTACAACACTCTGACTGGGTTTAAGTGGATCTGTGGAAAAATGAACGAACTGGAGAAGACCTCTCCCAACAAGAACTTCATCTTTGCTACTGAAGAGTCATTCGGTTACCTATGCCACACTTTCGCCCGTGATAAAGACGGTGTGAGCTCAGTTTCTCAAATGGCAGAAGTGGCCCTTTTCCATAAGCTTCAGGGGCACAACCTGCTTCAAGCACTCGATAAAATCTATGAAGAATTCGGATTTTCTAGAGAAGATTTATTGTCTCTGGACTACTTTGGTATCGAAGGATCTGAAAAAATTTCACGTATCATGACAAACTTCAGGAACTTCAGCGATAACAATGTCCTTGGGAATAAAATTGCACAAATTAAAGACTACTCGAAGGGAATCGAAGGACTTCCTAAGAGTAATGTGTTAGGTTTCTTTTTTGAAAACGGCAACCAGGTCTACTTAAGACCATCGGGAACTGAACCAAAAATTAAATTCTATATTATGATTCAGGAAAAAGACGGAACACTGGCCAACAAAAAAATGAATGCCGAAATTAAGGCCACGCAGTTCTTAGACTATTTTAAAGCGGCATCAGAAAGAGCGTAATTTATGAAAAGCAAAGATTTAGCAGTATGTTTAGTTAGCGGTGGAATGGACTCACTTGTATGTGCTGCAATCGCCAATGAAGAATATGAAAATCTTGCTTTCCTTCACTTAAACTACGGACAAAAAACTGAAGAGCGCGAGCTTGAGAGTTTTAAAAAGATTGCCGAGTTTTACAACGTTCCAACTAGTCATCAAAAGATTATCGACGTGAGCTTCCTGAAACAAATCGGAGGCTCATCTCTTACTGACGATAAAATCGACGTAAAAAAATACAAAGGCGATGACTCAGAAGAAATTCCTGATTCATACGTGCCTTTCAGAAACACTCACATCATCTCAATGGCCGTTTCATGGGCGGAAGTTGTGGGAGCTAAGAGAATTTACATCGGTGCTGTGTACGAAGACTCATCAGGGTATCCAGACTGCAGACCTTCTTACTATGAGGCGATCAACAACCTTATTAAAGAAGGAACGAAAGACGGCGACATCAGAGTTGTCACTCCAGTTATTTTCTTAAAGAAAGATGAGATTGTTAAAAAGGCCGTTGAACTAAAAGCGCCATTACAGTACAGCTGGTCTTGTTATGAAAGAAACGACAAAGCTTGTGGAGTTTGTGATTCGTGTGCGCTTAGATTACGTGGATTTCAAAAAGCAGGAATTGTTGATCCTATTGAGTACGTGACACGTCCTCAGTACTAAAAGCCGAACGCCGACGTGATACCTGTCGAGTAGACAGAAGAAGATGATGTCCCGTAAGCTCCCACTCCGATTGAACCAGAGAGCATGCCAGTATTATTAAGTGAGCCGCCCAGTGATGGCCAAGATGATCCGCCAAATCCGGTCATGAAGCCAGATGAAAAACCTCCCATCTGAAAGGGGTTCCCGTATCCACCGTAACCGTTCCCAGTTAAGCCGCCATATCCAGCGTAAGATCCATATCCATAACCGTTACATGACATCGACATGCCATTTGCATCAGCTGCACTAATAGGATTGGCCCCTACTGATGTTGAGTAATCTAAAAAGCTATTAAAGCGATTCGTGCATTCTTCATAACCAGACTTGTAAGCATCGGCCCAGGCCTGTTGAGTTTTGTTTTGATACTTGGCAACTGTGTATGTTCCGGCCAGATACGCCAATGGTTGAGCGATTGCACCTAAGGCCGCAACCCAACTGTTGGTTCCTGTTGACTCTTGTTCAAATAAACAATCCACGCAGTCTACACCTGCATCTCCAGCAGACTTCGCAATTTGTAAGCGGATACACTGACGATATTCAGTCTGATAGGCCGGGTGATTATATCCAGCGCAATTGACTTCGCTTTCGGCCCACACGCTCGTGTGAGTGAAAAGAAACATGAATAAAATGAGTGTTGAGGCCATTTTCATAGTGAACTCTTCGGCATACGGCCCTTATTTAATGAATTTATTTAGTGATAATAAGCCTTTGAAAATACAAATCCTGTACAGGCCAAGTTGTTTAAAGTTTTGATAGAACTTGTAAAAATTTCACAAATCCCCCTAAGGGTGCTAAAGAGCTGTACTATTTGGAAGATTTCGATTTCAAGACAAAATTACTAGGAGATTACGATGAAAGCTTCTTTGTACATTGCTCTGATTGCTCTAACGACAACAGTATCGATTAGCGCGAATGCTATTCCACCTATTCCACCATCATCTGCAGCGAAAGCTCCAGTAGTGATCACTTGCCGTGATTTAAATTCATATGATGAAGAAGATCTGGCAGAACTTGATAATTTAGAAATTGTTTCGTTTGATGAATTAACTCGCGAAATCTGTACGACTGAAAAGCAATAATTACTTTCTAACGGAGTGAAGAAATTCTTCGAAGTTCTTCACTCCTCTTTTTTTAAATTCCTGCCCTAGTTGCTCTTCAAATGAATACAACATCGGCGGACCCTGAAAGACAAAACCTGAATAAACCTGAACCAGTTTTCCACCGGCCCTCCAAAAATCCATCAGATCATTAAATGAAGACATTCCACCAACGCCAATGAGTTCACACGTTGAATGAGTATTTTTTATTTCTTTGAGTAAGAACTCTCTGGTTGCGTGCGCTTTTTGAGTGAGAAGTTTTCCACTCACGCCACCAGGCCCACGCTCTTCCATGATGGTTGTATTGGTTGCAATAATCCCATCAAGCTTATACTCGTTTACCAGCCCCACAACTGAAGCCAGCTCTTCTAAGGCCATATCTGGAGAGACTTTTACCAGGAGAGGTTTAGTGATTTTTTTTCTTTCGTTATCAACGGCTTCAAAAATCTGACGAAGACCCGCATCTTTTAAAAGGTCGCGAAGTCCCGGCGTATTAGGTGAAGAAACATTGATCACCAAATAATCGCAGTGAGGTGCAAAGTCTTGATAAAGAGAAGCATAATCCAGAGGAGCATCAGCGTTTTCCGTGACCTTGTTTTTACCAAGATTCACTCCTACGATCTTCCCTCTTTTATTTGAACTGATAAGATTTTTTAAAACGGCGGCCGATCCCTGATTATTAAAACCCATACGGTTTCTTAGAGACTCTTCTTCTATATAACGAAACAAGCGAGGTTTATCGTTACCTTCCTGGGCCTTGGGTGTAACCGTTCCGACTTCCACAAATCCAAAAGGAAGATGAGTCATAAAAGCGATAGCTTCAGCGTTTTTATCAAGACCAGCTGCAAGACCAATAGGATTTTTAAAATTTAATCCCATGCTACTTACAGAAAAACGTGGGTCAGTATGTTGATCGGGAAGAAAATTTCCGATTGCTTTCATCGAATGAATCGTTAATTCATGTGCCTTTTCGGCATCCATGGAAAAAGCGATATTCTTAAATAAGGGATAAGTGATTTTGTATAAATTAATAAAGCTGCACGAAGTCCCCTTCAAGGACCTGGCCTCCAGAGTGTAAAATAGCAATTGATCCGTCAGTTCCAAAGTAGTCGACGATCTCGATTGTCCCTTTCATATCCCCTTTACTCATACCGATTAAAGCTCCGGTTTCCGGATCGTAGATCTCAGTTCCTTCTGTGATAATTTTTAAGATATCACCGATATTGATTCCACTTTCTCTTCCAGCATTCAGGTAAACTTTTGTCCCGATGATTTTAGCGACACGTCCTACCCAGTCAAGCTTGCTGGCAAGCTCAATGATTTTCGGGATGGATTTACGAACACTCACTCTTACTGCGTAACGAAGCAGGTCTCTTCTGTAACTTAAATAGTCTTCACGGTCAGATGAAAAAAATCTGTATGTGCTGTCGTCAGCATAACCATTAAGTGTCTCAGTATAAATTTCTTTTCCAGCGTTTACGTCAAACACGCGCACTTCAACTTTGGCTTCCGTATAAGATTTTGTCTGTCTAACAATACCAATCTCATCAGACTTCTCGCGAACGCGGGCGTCGATCACTCGACCAAAAACAATAAAGTTGATTCCGGCGATCTTTGCTTGTCTGGTTAACTGCACCAGCTTCATCCCACCACCGACGTAGATTTCTTTAGAAGGCCCAAAAAGTTTTTGTGAACTTGGGTCAACGATGAATTCTCCAGAGCGTGAAAGCTCCATGCGCAACTCTTCAGTGGCATTGACTTCCAGGTCTTCACTTTCAAAAGGAGACTCGTTAAAAAATGGCAGTAAGGCGATTTTCTTTTTTACACCTGAAAAATATTTTCTTTCTTCAGCGCGCGGACGTTTTCCCTGCCCGTCTCTTTGGATAACCGAAGACGAACACGCTGCAAGCATTTGTAGTGATACTAGACACAAGAATAATTTCTTGACCATTTTCATCCCTCATTAACAAGATTTGGTCTTAACTATTCTTAATTATTTGCTTCTTTTGGAATAATTGCAAAGGCCTTCGTCTCAGGGGAAAAAAGAAGAATTTTTTGCTCATTGAGAGCGAATTTTCCGCCATCTTTGGCAAGAATTGCGTAAAGGGCCTCTTCATTCATCGTGCTTTTTATTGAGATCACAGAGCCGTCCATTGCGTAACTCTTCATCTCAGAGCTTAGAGCAAAGTCCTTGAAGCGCTCAGCGAGCATTGAATTGATTTGAGTGATATCAAAAAGACCATGTTTACCAGTCACTTTAATATCAACAATCGACAATGTGCTTGTTGCACGGTTGAGTTCAAGAGCACTGTTAATTTTAACAGTTTGAGAGTTTAGTAAGTTAAAAACCAGACTCGCCAGATTCGAGCTTAGATCTTTTGTATTGGAAATCCCCACTTCTCTTTTTTGTAACGGGAAATCAAAGGCCAATAGAGACTGGTTAGATTTAGTGTTAACTAAAACAAACTGAGCACTGACTTCAAATCGTGCACTTTTTCTATCTTGAAAGACTTCGCTCTTTTTAATCGTCGAGTTCCACTTCAAAGTGACAGATTCAGAATTAAACTTGTCTGATTTTTCAGCAAAGTCTTTTTCTAATACTACAACGTTCGGGAAATTCTTAAATTGAGCTGTGGCCCATTTTTTCCATGAATCAATAATGACTCCTGAGAAATTTTCCTGTTTTGCCACACCAACATCCATCCAGTTCATATCCTGAGAGATGTTAATCTCTGGAATGATGTAGAATGTTTTCGCACTTACATCAGGCAAGTCAGTCAGCGTTTCAACAAAAAGAGATTTGATTTTGACCGCATCAAATTCATAGCTAAAAGTTGCTCTTTGGAATTGATCGACAACAGGAGCGGCCGCAACTTTTGGAGCAGGAATTTTATTTTTTAATAAAAGAGCAGAAGGATCGGCAGGATCAAGTGGTTTGACTTCAGGTGCTGGAGTTGGGGCAGGCGCTTCTGTTTTATCCATCACAATATTGAAGCGATTAAAATACGGACGAAAAAAATTGATTTCATCCGCGTCGCTAAAGTTTTTTTCTTCGATTTTTTTCCAAAAAACTTCAGGATTTAATTCATTCTTAACCAGCTCACCTGTTATGGCCTGTCTCATTCCATTTAACAGAAATGAAAAAGGTTCTTCTTTTCCAGCAGGATCACCTTGCTTGGCCTGATTCAGGTCTGCTTTCTTTACGACGACCTGAAGTTTTTCTTCAGCACCCATCGCTACATTTAAAGTTAGTAAAACAGAAAGAATACAAACCAATTTAAGAGCTTTATCCAGCATGAACATCCTCTAGCCTTCCATCAATAATGAACTTAACAGCATCGCGGTTAAACACTTCATTAATCTGGTGGGCCATCTGTGGTGTAGGGTTAATTAAAAATTCTTCTCCCAGCGGCAGTCTTGCTTTTCCGCCCGGGCCTTCAAAAATCATATGCATTGGAGTGGCCCCTCTGTATGACAGAAGAACTTGTCTTAGCTTATTTAATTTCATTTCAGTCAGATCAGTTAAATCCACATTGATACGAACGCCGGTGATCTTATTTTCAGAGTGCTCTTTAAGCTTGAAAATTTTCTCGGCGAAAATCTTTCTTGGACTCTCCTGCATGTTTACATAACCTTCGATCACCAACGGGTCATCTCCGGCCAGTACCAGTTCGTACTCCGCAAAGACTTTTGGAAAAATGATACACTCAATTTTCCCTGAAAGATCTTCTAACTGGGCAAAACACATCTTATCACCTTTTTTGGTCAGGATGTTTTTTCTTTGTGTAATTTGTCCAGCAAGAGTCATCATACGTTTTTGGTCAGATCCTAAAAATTCCTGGACCTGTGAAACCGGCATAGTAGAAAGTTCTTCCATTAAATTTTTATAACGATCCAGAGGATGCCCTGAAATATAAATACCCATCAATTCTGCTTCGTGGGCAAGCTTTTCCAGGTCATCAAAATCTCTGACTTCCTGAATATCTAAATTAGATTCAGCTGTTTGAGACATTGAATCTTCACCTAAATCAAAAAGTGAAACAAGGCCTAGAGACGCTTCTTCCTGGCGTTTCTTACAATAAGCAAGAATCATGTCAAGGTTCTCTAAAAGAGTCTTTCTGTTCATCTTCTCGCATTCATCAAAGCATCCAACTTTAATCATCGATTCAAACACGCGAGTGTTAACAACTTTTAAATTGATACGTTCAGCGAAGTTTAAGAATCCTGTGAATGGACCGTTTTCAGTTCTTTCGCGGACAATTTCTTCAACAGCATTTTGTCCGACGTTCTTAACTGCTCCCATACCAAAACGAATGTTTTTTCCAACAACGTTAAACGGCCATAGTGACTCGTTAACTGACGGAGGAAGAACTTCGATGTCAAAATGTTTAGCATCGTGGATATATTGAGTGATCTTATCCATGCTTCCAAGTTCAGAACTTAAAAGGGCAGCAAAAAACTCTGCTGGATAATAATACTTCAGCCACGCTGTCTGATACGAAATAACTGAGTAAGCAACGGCGTGGGATTTGTTGAATCCGTATTCCGCAAACTTCTCCATTTTATCGAAAAGATCATTAGCTGTGTCTGTATTGTAATTTCTTTCGGCCGCTCCCTTCAAGAAGAGTTCGCGGTGTTTTGCCATCTCGTCCGCTTTCTTTTTCCCCATCGCACGACGAAGCATATCCGCTTGCCCAAGTGAGTAACCAGCAACAATACGGGCAACGTTCATTACCTGCTCTTGGTAAATGATGACTCCGTACGTATCTTTTAGAACTGGCTCTAGACTCGGAAATGGATAGTGAGTTAATTTTCTTCCGTGCTTAATTTCAATGAACTCGTCAACCATTCCCGATTCAAGTGGACCTGGTCTGTAAAGAGCGTTGATGGCCGAAATATCGTCAATAGAACCCGGAGCAATCCTCTTACAAAGATCGATCATCCCCGAAGACTCGAGCTGGAAAACTCCAACGGTCTCACCTTTTGAAATGAACTCAAAAACTTTAGAGTCTTCAAGATCAATATTCTCAATATCAAAGTCAGCGATTTTATCACGCTTAATAAACTTAGAAGCGTTTTCAATAACCGTTAATGTTTTTAGTCCCAAGAAGTCGAACTTAACCAGACCAATTTTTTCCGAGAAGTCTTTATCGAACTGAATAACCTTCTCACCTTCACGCCCTTTAAACAGCGGACAGTAAGTCACAAGCGGAAGGTTGGTAATGATAACTCCGGCAGCGTGGATGGAAGCGTGACGAAGAAGACCTTCAAGTCTTCTCGAAATGTTTACAACCTGCTTGATCCTCTGGTCTGACTCCATCAACTCACCCAGCTTCGGCTCCATTTCCAGGGCCTTATCAAGAGTGATTTTTAATTCATCAGGAATCAATTTTGAAATAACGTCGGCTTCACCAAACGTTAATCCGAAAACGCGTGAAACGTCTTTAATAACCGCTTTGGCCTGAAGTTTACCGAAAGTAATAATCTGACCAACGCGCTCTTCACCATATTTTTGAGTTACATACTCAATAACTCTGTAGCGATTTTCCTGACAGAAGTCGACGTCGAAGTCCGGCATCGATACACGCTCAGGGTTAATGAAACGCTCAAAGAGTAAGTTAAATGGAATCGGGTCAACGTTGGTAATATCGAGAGCGTAAGCAACGATAGACCCCGCTCCCGAACCTCGCCCAGGACCAACCGGGCAACCATTTTGTTTTGCCCACTTGATGAAGTCAGATACGATCAGGAAGTATCCCGGGAATCCCATCTGGATAATCATATCAACCTCGCCTTCAAGGCGAGCGTGGTACTGTGGTTTAATTTCAGTTTCCCAATTTGGGGCCGCTCTTAATTTTGCAAAGTGAGGACCGGCAAATCGTCTCTCCAATCCTTCCTGAGACTCACGTCTGAAGTAATCAGCTGGAGTTTCATCAGTTGGAATCGGGTAATCTGGAAGATGGTAAATTTGATTTCCATTCGAGTCTTTCCAGTTAAATTTTACATTACACTTATCAGCGATCTTAAGTGTGTTGTCACATGCGTCCGGAGCATAATGAAAAGCTTCACGCATTTCTGCCGGAGACTTATAAAAAAATTCGTTGGTCGTCAGACGCATACGTTGTTCATCTTGCAGAGTCTTTCCGGTTTGAACGCAAAGAAGAACTTCCTGAGCAGCTGCATCTTCACGAGTCAGATAGTGACAATCGTTAGTCGCAACAATCTGAACGTCGTTCGCACGAGCGTACTCTATAACTTTTTTGTTAACGATCTGCTGCTCTGGAATTCCGTTTTCTTGAATTTCCAGATAAAAGTCTTCACCAAAAATATCTTTTAGTTTTTCAATCGCTTTGATCGCACGATCATCCTGATCAGAAAAGAAATTGTATCCAACTTCTCCCTTCAGACATGCCGTCGTACAAATTAATCCTTCACTGAACTCGCGAAGAAGTTCGTAGTCAGCGCGAGGCTTATAATAAAAACCTTCCATGTAAGCGCGCGATAAAAGCTTACATAAGTTTTGATAACCTGTTTCGTTTTTGCACAATAAAATAAGATGGTGAATCTGGTGGCGCGACTCTTGTTCATCCTGAGAGCCTACGACCTTCTGTTTTTTAAGCGCGCCTTTTTCAAAACGTGATCCGGGAGTGAAATAAATTTCAGATCCTAAGATCGGCTTGATGCCAGCGGCATTACATTGAGTATAAAAATCAATCGCCCCGAACATGTTTCCATGATCTGTTTGTGCGATGGCCGGAACCCCAAGTTCTTTGGCCCTTTTAATCAAATCTTTTAAACGGATGGCCCCATCCAAAAGTGAATATTGAGTGTGTAAATGTAAATGAACAAAACTGTCTGAGTGAGTCTCCAAAAAGGACATAATCCTCGTCTCCTTGAAGGTGCGTGTGTATACCTAGATTTAAGCATTTTCTCTCTACTTTGTAAGTGAAAATAGAGTCATTTTTTACATGGTTTAGGGGTCTTAATTGAAGGTCTCCGACTTTTAGCGTAAACTATGTGCAGTATCAATATGTTTTATGGAGATTCTATGAAAGTCCGCGGGTTGTCTGCGATTGTAACCATCCTCGTTCTGGGAGTGCTTCTTCTGGTGGGATCGCGTTACCTAAAATCCCAAAAAATGGCCGCTTCAGATGATATGAAAAGTCAGTTGACTCCCAATGAAGAAGGCAAAAATACCGCTGCTTCTGCGCCTCGCGGGCTTAAGGCCGTGATCGCCGGAAACCTGAAAAAACAAGAAGAGATGACTGAGAGAAAAGAGTTTGAAGGCGACAGTTTACTGGTGAGAGACCGCGTTTACACTGAAGCTGAAATTAACGATATGTCAGAAGCGCAATTTGTTGCTCTTTTAAAAGAAACAGAAGCGAAACTTCCAACGATTGCTGATATCAGACAACTTCCTGCTGGTGCTCTTCACCGCACACCTGCTCCGGTTATGCAGGCTGGAAAAGACCTGGGCCTTTTAAAAGAAGTTTTAAAAGTTCACGAGTCTTACGAGAGAGAAGCTGTAGTGTTTTATGAAAAATGCGCCAAAACAAAAGAGAGACCAATGGCCGTAAAGGCATTGTGCTTAACAAATTTAATTGAAATCAAAAAGAAGAACGGAGAGAAACTTAATCTTGCAGCTTACCCGAAAGAAGTGGTTGAGCTGACAAAATTAGTGACTGATATGTAGGGTATGAAAAAGAAGAACAACTCAAATATTCTTCCAGGACAATTGAGTTTTAAATTCGATGTCCCTCGCGAACAAGACCGAAATCTTCATTTGGGTGGAAGATCTTTTTACTTTTTCGACTTTGACGACAACGTCGCATTCCTTTCAACTCCCATTATTATTTTTCATAAAAAAGACAATTCGGAAGTGGCACTTTCCTCAGGAGAATTCGCCCACGAAAACAGAGATATCGGTATTAGAGGTCGTTACGCTGATTACTACATGGACTTCAGTGATGCTTCGGGATCTTTCAGGCATTTCCGCGATAAGGCCTTAAACCCGCTGGAAATCAAGGCCGGAAAAAAACAAGGATTTGTCGAAGACATTATCAAGGCCCTTAAAGAAGTTGATACCCACTGGAAAGCTCCTTCATGGGAGTATTTTTATCATGCAACTTACAATGAAAGACCAGTTTCATTGATCACGGCCAGAGGCCATCACCCTACGACAATCATCGAAGGCGTGGAGCAAATGGTCCAGGCCGGGTATCTTCCACGCACTCCCAATTACCACAGCATTTACCCGGTATCGAATCCTGAAGTTCGCAAAGACTTAGGTGATGTCGACTTCAAACAAAGTGTCGCTGAACTAAAAAAGCACGCGATTAGAGCTTCGGTTGAAAAGGCCATTGCTCAATATGGGTACTCCCCTTACCATCGCTTTGGGATGAGTGATGACGATCATAAGAACGTTGAGCTGATTACTGAAGAGATGAGAGACTTAAAACGCAAATACCCTGAAATGAGTTTTTTTGTGATTGAGACTTTTAAGGACTCGTTTTCGAAACGTGAAGTTCTTTTACATGAAACAAGAGAGATTATCTCGGCGAAAGAATCAATAAAACCTCAATTATCTCTCTTTGACTAACTAAACGCATTCCTTCTATCATTATCCTACCAAGGATAATTCATGACATTTTTAAAACATTTTTTTGTTTTCTTAGTTCTCTCACTCCAATCTCTTCTGGCCAACGAATACCGTGAGAAAATCCAGCCGATTTTTGATAACCGTTGTATCGCCTGTCACAGTTGTCTCAATGGACCGTGCCAGTTAAACCTACAAAACTACGACAACTTTGCTCGAGGGGCCGCTCATCAAAATGTTTACGATGGACTTCGCATTGACAGTGTCATGCCCACCAGACCTGGAATTGATGCTAAAAAAGTCGCGGACTGGAGAAAGTTAGGATTTTACGACATCAATCAGACAAGAAATCTTGAAGAAAATATTTTTTATCAAATTCTTGGTGTAAAAAAACTAGAAAAAAAAGATATTCCTTATTTAAAAGTTGAAGAAAGTCTTTTTTGTATCGATAACTCTGAAAAATTGAAACAGGCCCTTAGTCAGTCTTCTGATCTACAAATGCCCTATGCGCTTCCTCCCCTTACAGACGCAGAAAGAAATACACTTGGTACCTGGCTTGCCAATGGAGCCAAAGGCCCTGAAGAAATGGCTACGGCCCCTGCAGTAACAAATACCCAAGTTAAAAACTGGGAAATTTTCTTTAATCAAAAATCAGAAAAAGAAAAACTGGTCAGTCGTTACATCTTTGAACATTTATACTTAGCTCATATCTACTTTCCTGAAGCGCCAACCAGCTTTTTTAGACTCGTGAGATCGTTTACAAAGTGTGACAAAGGAATTGATGAAATTGCCACAAGAAGGGCCAACGATAATCCACATACAAAAGATTTTTATTACTGCTTGAAGTATTTAGATACAACGAATGTCTCAAAAACCCACATGCCTTTTGAATTCAAACCAAGTGTTATGGAGAGAATGAAAAAAGTCTTCTTTGAAGAAAAATGGACCATTGGCAAAGACAAGACACAAGATGAATCATATTCTTTTCTAAGCTCCGAGAACCCATTTATCGCTTTTAATGACATCCCGGTAAAAGCTCGCTACCAGTTTCTTTTAGATAACGCCCATTTCATGATCAGCACTTTTATCAAAGGGCCGGTCTGTAACGGGACGAATGCAGTTAACTCGATCCAAGAACAATTCTATACAATGTTTATCACTCCAGAAAGCGACAACATGGTTCGCTCAAGGGAATTCTCGGAAAAAGCACGTGACCTGCTCATACTTCCTGGAGTTTGGGGAAGTGACATTAAACTTAAAGCTTCGATTGAATTAACAGAGACAATTGTTAAGCACCGTGAAGGATACAGAAAACTCAGAGCAGATGAAACAACTAAAAATTTCCCAAAAGGTTATTCAATAAATGATCTTTGGAATGGCGACAAGAATAATCCGAATGCTCTCTTGACGATTTTTCGTCACAATGACAATGCGGCCGTTTTAAAAGGTTTTCATGGTGATCTTCCGAAAACTCTTTTTGTCCTAGACTACGCTTTATTTGAAAGGCTGGTTTACAATCTAGTGGTCAACTTTGATGTTTACGGAAACGTCTCTCACCAAATGCTCACAAGAGTTTATATGGACTTGATTCGTATGGAAGCTGAAGAAATGTTCCTGTCGTTTCTTCCACCAGTCATTCGCGTTCCTCTAAGAAAATCATGGTACAAAGGTCTTTTGACTGAAGCCAAAATGAAATACATTTTCCCTTATGTTGATGGCAATAGACCGACTCAAATGAAGTTTAAATCGCTCCAGGACGCAAAAAAAGAATTCGTTGAACAAGTGTTGTTTTCTTACGTGACTCCTGAAGTTCGAGGACCTGCCGACACATTAAATGTGAAGAGTTATGCGATACCGGATAAAGAAACTAAAAAAAATCCTCTATCAACTTCAGAGAAAATACTTAGGTCCCTGGCCTCAAATAAGGCCGTCGGTACACGCCGCTATCCTAATTTCTTTCCAGAGAACTCCTATATCGTAGTGAAACACGAAAATGGTGCTCCTGAAATTTACACGATTATAAAAAACCGTGAGCACGAAAATGTTTCATGGATTTTAGCAGAGTCGTTAAGACTAGCGCCCCAAGAAGACACCCTGACTATCATCCGCGGTTATCACAGCTACTATCCTAATCAATTTTTTGTCGTTAACGAAAAAACATTAATGGACTTTAAGAATAAGGCCTTAAAGCTTAAGACGATTGAAGAGTACAAAAAATTCACTGAGGAGTTTGCGGTCTCAAGAGTTTCAGATCAATTCTGGCCGACGTTTGATTTAATCAACGCTACGATGAAAAAAGAAAGTCCAATAGAGTTTGGGTACCTGGATTTATCCAGATACCTGATGGAGTAAAGTTTTAACTCCAACATAAATAAAAGCAATACCCATAATAATCAGGCCAGCATGACGTAAAGAAATGCTGGTCTTTCCTACTTTGGATGTTCTTTCAAGCAAGAGCTTAAAAACCTCAAAAAGGGCCGCAAAACCAATAGAACCATAAATGATTCTGACGTATCCATGATTTTGAGGAAGTTCCATATGCAACTGGATGGCCAGAACAATTAAAAAAATAACCAGGCAGGCAATCAACAGACTTTTTCTTTGATACCTTGAATCCATGGGAATTTGAAATTTATACTTCATCTGCAGTCCTGCAAAAACCATCAAACAAAGTCCAAAAAAAATTTCCAGCACACTAAAAAAAATCAGATTTTCCGGCAGTGTAATGACCATTTTTTATTCCCACTCAATCGTGCCTGGAGGCTTCGACGTAATGTCATAAACCACTCTGGTAATTCCTGCAACTTCATTAGTGATTCTTCTTGAAACCACTTCTAAAAACTCATGAGGAAAATGTGACCAGTTGGCCGTCATCCCATCGCTTGAATTCACCATGCGAAGGCAAATAACATTTTCATAGGCCCTGCCATCCCCTTTAACTCCTACCGTTTGCACCGGGAGATAAACAGTGAAGGCCTGCCATGTTGAGTGATAAAGTTTTGCTTCAATCAACTCTTCATAAAGAATTTGATCTGAATCCTGACACGCTTTAATCGCCTTAGGTGTAATTTCTCCTAAGATGCGCACACCAAGACCAGGACCTGGAAATGGATGGCGGTAAACCCAGTCACGTTTTAAATTAAGCGACAGTCCCATTTCACGCACTTCATCTTTAAATAAGTGACGAAGAGGTTCTAATAATTTTAATTTCATTCTCTCAGGCAATCCACCAACGTTGTGGTGAGACTTAATCGTCACTGACTTTCCACCGTTGATATGTGGAGAAGATTCAATAACGTCAGGGTATAAAGTCCCTTGCAGTAAATACTCAAAGTGAATTTTATGATTCACTTCGAACTCTTTCACTTTCTTTTCAAAAACTTCAATGAACATCTTACCGATGATCTTTCTCTTGGCCTCTGGTTCACTTACGTTTTCCAGAGCACCCAGGAATTCTTTTTTAGCATCAATGACTTCAATATTGAGACTCGTTTCTTTTTTTAGTTTCTCAATATGAATGTAGTCCTGAGTTCTTAAAAGACCGTTATCAACAAAAAAGCAGTATAGGTTGTCCCCTAAAACTTTCTGGCTTAATGTCGCAGCAACAAGAGAGTCCACTCCACCTGAAAAAGCACAAAGGACTTTTTTATCGCCTACTTCTTTGACCATGGCAAAAGCTTCTTCAAGCATCTCGCTGGCATTCCAGTCCTTAGTCAGGTTGGCAATTTTTTGATAGAAGAAATCTAAAATCGACTTTCCGTTTTTTGAATGCTCAACTTCCGGGTGAAACTGCAATCCCATAATCGGACGCGAGGTATGCTTGATGGCCGATACTAATTTATTTGAACTCTCCATGATGATATCAAATTCTGGTGGGACTTTGCTCACATGATCCGAATGGCTCATCCAGACACTCATCTTGGTAGGTGCCGAGGGAATTTTAAAAGTTCCAGTGAAGTGAATATCTGCATGGCCGTATTCCCCGATAATCCCCTTTTCTACCACTCCTCCGAAAAATTTTCCCAAGAGTTGCATCCCATAACAGATTCCTAAAACCGGAAGCGCTTTATGGTTGAAGATAAAAGAGTAATCATGCGGATCTTCAAAAACTGATTGTGGCCCACCTGATAAAACCAGGCACTCCGGAAGTGAGTTTGCTTTAAAGCGCGCTTCACATTCATCCAGAGAAATAATCTCACTAGAAAATCCCAACTCTCTGGTTTTTCTGGTAATGAGTTGCGTGTACTGCGAACCGAAATCCACGATCCATATTTTCTTTACAAAATTCTTCATCTTTTTATTAACTCAATCTGTAGTTTGGTGCTTCTTTAGTAACAAAAACATCATGCGGATGACTTTCTTTCAGTGAGGCATTTGAAATTGTAATGAACTCTGCTTTCTCAAAAAGTTCAGTTAAATTTTTTGCCCCAACATAACCCATTCCTGAGCGCAATCCTCCAACCAGCTGGAAGATATTTGTTGAAAGAGAGCCTCTATAAGGCACCTGCCCTTCAATTCCTTCCGGTACAAGTTTTCCTAAGTCTTCTACTGATGCTTGCCCATAGCGGTCTTTTGATCCCAGTGCCATCGCACCAAGAGAGCCCATTCCACGATAAACTTTATAAGCGCGTCCTTGGTATAGAACCATCTCACCAGGTGCTTCATCAGTTCCGGCAAACAATGAACCGATCATAACTGAATTGGCCCCTGCAGCTAAAGCTTTAACAACATCACCTGATAACTTAATCCCACCATCAGCAATAATAGGAATGCCAGCTTTTCTGCAAAACTCTGCGCACTCAAGCACTGCTGAAAATTGCGGCACTCCAATCCCGGCCACTACTCTTGTTGTACAGATTGATCCAGGACCGATTCCCACTTTAATCCCATCAACACCTGCAGCAATTAAATCTCTGCAAGCATTTGCTGTCGCCACGTTTCCTGCAACCACGTCTACATTAGGAAAAGTTTTTTTAAGAAGTTTTACCATTTCAATAACACCTTTAGAGTGTCCGTGAGCGGTATCTACAACCAGGGCATCGACATTAGCTTCAACTAAAATCTTTGCTCTTTCAAATTCCTTATCTCCCACACCAATCGCTGCGGCCACTCTTAAGCGTCCCAGAGAATCTTTATTGGCATTGGGGAATGTGATAGTTTTTAGGATATCTTTCACTGTAATAAGTCCATGAACAGATCCATCAGAGCTTACTAAAGGAAGTTTTTCAATACGGTGTTTGTGCAGAAGTTTTTTCGCTTCATCAACCGAAATTTTCGGATCGGCAGTAACGAGTTTTTCTTTCTTCGTCATGACGTCTTTAACTTTTTGGTTAAAATTGGATTCCAACTGCAAATCTCTATTGGTTAAGATACCAACGAGTTTTTTATTTTTATCGACAACGAGAACACCAGTAATTTTCTTTTGATGTTTTAAATCCATCACGTAGCTTAGAGTTGTTTCCTCATCTACACTCACTGGATTTAAAATCATCCCCGCTTCAAACTTTTTAACTTTCTCAACTTCTTCGGCCTGCCGGTAAGCTGTCAGGTTTTTATGGATAACTCCAATACCACCTTCTTCAGCTAATACGATAGCAGAAGGAGCTTCAGTCACCGTGTCCATTGCCGCTGAAACAATCGGAATATTCAGTGAGATGTTGCGTGAAAATTTTGTCTCAGTCGTTGTCTCTGATGGAAGGTTTTCCGAATACGAAGGTTTAATAAGGACATCGTCATAGGTAAGGGCCAGTTGTTCTTTGACTTTAGTCATAGCTGCTCTCTCTTTTTCAAAAAAAAGCAGATTTTAAGTTTGAATTTTCCCTACAGAGCTTTAGATATTAGAGCTTGTTGAGTTGATCAATTAACTTTTCGCTTTCTTTATATTGTGGTGTCGTTGGAATTGTATTCATATCTGCTGGCACAGCTTGATCTACTACTGTTTCGGAACTTACTTCCGGGACAGAAGCTGGCGCTCTCTTAGCAACATCTGGAGCCTTTATATCATAGATTGCTGTTGTTGCACTAGTTTCTGATCCAGCTAATCCATAAATTTTGACAACTAATCCATTTGCTTTAGGCGTCGTTGCTTTTACTGTTTTCTTTGTTACCGTTGTAGGTACTGCCTTTTTTGAAGCAAGTTTCATCACTTCCATTTTATATTCTTTTTCTAAATCAGCTGCTTCTTTTTTCTGCGCCGGAGCTTCCGGAGCAGAAGCAATGCTTCTCTCAACAACTTTAGCACCGTGCTCATTTTTAAAAATATCTGCTGAGTGTTTATCCATAGGTGATACACCCGGGAACATTGCCACTAACTGACCATAAGTTTTTTGTCCAACAGGAGTTGGATCTCTTGGCATCCCTTCTTCAAATGAAGGATCAACAAAAGAGAAATTCCCTTCTGCAACCGTCAGGTTTAATTCCGGTGATCTTAGATTTGCTAATTTCATCAAACCGTTGATAACCATTAATTGAGTTTTTCCTTTCACTGAATCGTAAGAGAAAATCGCCTCTCCACCAGTGTAACTCACAGATGCATTGGCAGAAGTTAATGTGTATTCATCAGTCTTATTTAAAGACTGAACCCAAACATCCCCGCTTCTTAATTCAACTTTTCCGGCGAATACAGCAACTGATGATGCATTTCCAAGATGGAATTTATGATCAGCATTGTCTGTGAAAACAACCTGCCCTGAATGCTCAATAATGATTTCAGAGTTAGCGTAAATCACTTCACCTTTTTTAATTTCATGAGTCTGTCCTTCAAAAGAAATGAAACCACTTCCCTTAATGTCCACAATGCGCCCGAACTGCAATGGTGCAGCGATCGCCAGAGTTGGTAGAATTAAGACTGCAAGAATTGAAAGTATTTTATTCATTTGTTTTCTCTTCGATTTTTTCATAATACGAACTTAGGATTGACCACTCGTTTGTATTTCTATATTTTTTTCTGAACTCTTCTACCGTTGCAAAGAACTTTTTCTTATCACCCATTTTCATGTGTGTAAGAGCAACCCATAGTTTTGCGCTTCTGAAGTATTGTGACGTTGGCCACTTATCCATCAGCACTGAGAAGTGCTTAAGCGTCCACTCGTGGTGCTCTCCTGATTCATAAGCAGAGATCCCCGCTTTGAAATAGAATTCATCATCAAGATGCTTGAAGTCCGGATAGTAATTAACTAGTGACGTGTAAAACTGAGCGGCCTTTTCAAAGTTTTTCTCTTTGAATTCTTTATCCGCAATTTTAACCATGTCATCTGCTGACCATTTGTATGTTTTAAATTCGACTAAATCTTTTTTCACTTCCAGTGCTACTGGCTTCACACTTGCCACCGCTCTTGAAGGAGCTGCTTTCGCATGTGGATCAGCATGTTTATCACCGTGACCGGCAGGAGCAGAATGAGCACCATGAGAGGCCACTGCATGAGCATCTCCATGACCTTCAGTTTTTGCCATTCCCTTAAATCCAGTTTCTTGTTTTAATTTTTGAATTTCAAACTCTAGCCTTTTGACTTCTGAGTGAAGCTCTCTATTTTCTTTGGCAAGTTTAAGCGCCACGATCTCATACTTGTTAATCAAGACGGCCTTATGCTCAATCTTGGCAATCTCTTTTTCAAACCCGCACGAGCTTAAAAGAGGTAGAGCTAAACATGATAACAAAATAGTTTTTTTCATAAATATTCTTCCCAAAAACCGCCATATGGCATTTCTCCTTATGATTTTCGGCAGATAGAAAAAAAAATTTAATGAATTTTAGGGGGTCTTACTATTTTGAATTATATGAACTAAATAGGTCGATTAGCCGATCAATACCATCAACAAATAAAGCTGGTCCTGGCTGAAGAAAGATCTCCGGCTCCAGTTCATAGATAGTGTTATTTTTTACGGCCGTACAATCTTTCAACTCTGGCCTGTCCTTAATGCTCTGAATGTCGACCTTCTTTCCACACCACGAGGCCAGGATAATATCCGGGTTAGCAAGACCGACATCAGTGTTTGTCACAAAACGATCAGAGGCCAGAGTTCCATCCAGAGACTTGGCCTCAAAGATATCAACGCCACCACATAGACTGACAAGCTCACTAAACCAGCGGATTCCACAAATTTGTGGTTCATCCCACTCTTCGATGTAAACCTTCGGACGCTTCTTTAAGGCCTTGGCAAAGGTCTTAGCTGTCGCAATCTTTTCTTCCAAAACACGCAGATAAGCGTTCGTCTTCTCTGCTTCACCAACCATATGCCCTAACATCCACATATAGCGGAAAATTTCCTCAATAGATCTTTGGTTTGAAATATAGACTTCAATTCCTTCAGCAATTAAATCGCGGGCAATATCTTTTTGAATATCAGAAAAACCAATCACCAGATCAGGTTTAATCTTTTGAATTTTTTTTAGGTTAGCATGAGTAAAAGATGAAATCACTGGATGCTGAGAAACTTCGACAGGCCTCTTAGCATAAACAGAAACGCCGGCGATTAAATCACTTCTTCCAATGGCATGCAGGAATTCAACTGACTCCTCAGTCATGCAAATGATACGTTCTGGTTTATAACGAAAATTACTCATAAGTTGGGAGATAAACCGTAAAGTCGGTCATGTTTCCTGTTCTTTGATATTTTAGCATACCTTCATGTGTTTCAACCAGACCCTTTGAAATTGAAAGCCCAAGTCCCGTCCCTTTTCCGTATTTCTTGGTTGTAAAAAAAGACTCGAAAATTTTTGACTGGATATCAGCTTCAACACCAGGACCGCTATCTTTAATATGAATTTCAATCCACTTGTCATTCACAAAAGCTTCAACTTGAATCAACTTCACTTCTGCATTTTCTAATGCATCGATAGCATTATTAAGCAGGTTGATTAAAACTTGTGATATATATGAAGGGTAACAAATCACGCGGATATCAGAGGCCACCTTCAAATCAAAGGTGATACCTGACTGAACAATGCGATCAGAACCTAAAAGCACAATTCCGCGGATCAACTCATCTGCACTCACAGACACCATTTGGTCTTGATGACCTTGTCTGGCAAATGTACTAATCCCTTTAACAATTTGTGAAAGCCTTAAAATCGTACTCTCCACTTCTTCAATAATATGGTCGCACTTATCCAGGTCCAATTGATCATGAGAAAATAAATTCCTGATCTGGTGGAGCTTACCTTGAATCGTAAAAAGAGGATTGTTAATATCGTGAGCAAGATTTGAGGCCATTTGCCCTAGAGATTGGAATTTTGCACTCTCCAAAAGCAGGTTTTTTTGTTTTCCAATTTCTTCTTGCAAGTGCTCGTTAAGCTGCACGAATAAAAAGCACATAATAAAACATGAAGCAAAAACTAGAGTGAAATAGAATAAGAATAGCTCCTTAAAATTAGGAACTAATTCTAAAGGCGCAAAAAAGCGGTCATGAAAGTTAATGATAACCGCTGCCATCACAACAAAATTAACACCAAAAAACAAAGCTGCGTAACGAGGTCTGAAATAAAAGGCCGACATGAGAAATAAAGGGATCAACCAAATCAAAGAAAAGAATCCTAAGCCACGGGCAGAAAAAGCACTTGTATAAATGGCCAGGTATAAAACAGTGATTTGTAAAAAGGCCCCAACATTTAAAGAGACTTCGAAATTATGCGTGCGGGTCTTAAGAAAGATGATTAATGTGGAAAACACGATAATGCTACAGAGCACACCAATTCTAATGAATAATGGCACGCCTAGCATCGTCGTCCCGGCAAAGAGAACAAGAGACACGATAATGCCTAAGATCCCTGCTGCAACGACAGAACGAGCACGGAACACTGTAGCAATATCAACTTGCTCACTAATGTGCTCAGGGAGAAAAAAATCAAGTAGAAGATATAATTTCTTTAACATCGCTATCCATATATTAAGCTTTTATCTACTAAACATTATGTCGTTAATGATGCTTTTGTAAACTCTTTGTAAAGAGTTTGTAAATTATCTTACTAACAAGTGTAAAAGTTGTTTTTAATCATAAAAATAGGGTAAAATTCTTAAGGATACTTATAGATGACACATACATTCTCAAGAAGGCTTTACTTATGCGCTCACTCCTTTTAGTTATTCTTTCCTTGTCACTTTTTACGGCCTTTGCCGCAGACGAATCAGTCCCAGCAAAACCAGTAAAATTTGGGATACAAACTTTTAAATCAGGCAATGATGAATTCATCGCACTAAACTTTGAAAACTTTCCCCACTGGCACACTTACTGGAAAAACCCAGGAGATGCTGGCCTTGCGGTTAAAAATGTTTTTACTGTAGATTCAAAAGAAGTGAAGTTTGAAGAAATGGAATGGCCTGCTCCGCGCCGCTTTATTGAACCAGGAAATCTTTGGGCCTATGGTTATGAAGGAAACTATTCTTTCTTTTACAAGCTAAAAAAAGCTGATTTTAATAAGCTTAACGGCAAAAAAATTGAGCTAAAATCCACATGGCTTGTTTGTAAGCACATCTGTGTTCCCGGGCAACAAATCACTGAGTTCAAGCTTTCACCAGGAAAATTGACAACCGAGACACCTGATCTACTTCCTGTTTTTGACTCTGCCATTATTGCTGAGAGATTTAACGCTCTTCCAAAGGTGATGCCCATCCCCTCTTACCTTGATATCAAACTCTCAAAAGGATCAGCTCCTAATACTTTAGTTTTAAACTATAAAGTCTCTAAGACGACAGATATGAGCTTCTTAAAAGATACCAATCTGTTATACGCTTTCCCGCAAATTCCATTTGATGTAAAACATGAAGCTGTTAAGGTCGACAATGCAGACCTGGTAGGTGTTACTGAAATCAGTTGGGATGGCGAATACCAAGATCCACCACAAGACTTTCCAAAAGATGGTAAATTTAAAAAACCTTATGCTTTAAAATTTATCTTCAATGATCCGATTGAGCAAAGGCCCATCGTCGTTGAAAAGAAATTTGCTGGTTTTGATTTAGATGAAGTAAAAGTAGCGGCAGTTGCTCCAGTTAGCGAAACGCCAACGACTCCTTCTACTGGTGGCGGTAACTCTGCCCCTCAAACAATTGTCGTTAAATCAACCAACTCAATCGTTTACTACCTTGCTCTGGCCTTTGTTGGAGGATTAATTTTAAACATCATGCCGTGTGTACTTCCTGTTATTTCAATCAAACTGTTTGGTCTGGTGAAATATAAAAATGAGTCTCACAAAATGATTCTTCGTCACAACTTCTTCTACACTCTGGGAATTCTTTTTACCTTTCTTGTACTAGCAACAGTGGTTCTCTCACTTAAGTCGATTGGTTCACAAGTCGGATGGGGCTTTCAACTTCAGTCTCCCAACTTTATCGCCGTGATGGTAGCAGGACTTTTTATTTTTGCTTTAAACATGTTTGGGATGTTTGAATTTAGAACACCAGGTGGAGCCAAATTAGGAAACGTTTCAACTTCTGAAAATTTTGGTGGAGACTTTTTAAGTGGAGTCCTGGCAACTGTTCTCTCAACTCCCTGCTCTGCTCCTTTTTTAGGAACAGCACTGACATTTGCTTTTACTTCTTCAACAATGGAAATCTACCTGATCTTTACGATGATAGGTCTTGGGCTTGCGTTCCCATTCATTTTGACAGCGGCCTACCCAAAACTAGTGGCCTTCCTGCCAAAACCAGGTAACTGGATGAACACTGTAAAAAAACTATTAGGTGTGACACTGATTCTTACGATGATCTGGCTTTTAGATGTTTATAACGCTTTAGTTGATGGCTCTTCACATCTCATTAAGCTAGGAACAATTCTCGTTTTTATCTATGTTGGTTTTTTACTAATGAAGAAAAAAGAAAAATGGATCGGAGGCGTAAGTTTTCTTCTAGCTCTTGGACTTTTTGTGAACATCACTTCAACAACAGTTATCGCCAGTGCAGAAGAACAAACCGCACTTATCCGTGACAAACAAAGTAAAGGTCTAGACTGGCAGCCATGGTCTGAAGCTAAAATGAATGACCATAAAACAAATCAACAATTGGTCTTTATTGATTTCACGGCCAAATGGTGTTTTACCTGTAAAGTAAATGAAAAATTAGTTCTGGATACACAAGAGTTCAAAGACCTTGTTCAAGAAAAAGATTTAAAACTCCTGCTTGGTGACTGGACAAAAAGAGATGAAGTGATTGGGGCCTTTTTACGCAAAAATGGATTAGTGGGAGTTCCTGCTTATTTCATTCAGAAGAAAGATGGAACACTGGTTAATCTAGGTGAAACAGTAACAATTGCTAGAATCCGCGAGTACTTGAATTAAATAATTTCAAGGCCAGATCCTCGATAAGTTTTTTATCCCAAAGATCGTTAAGGTATGGTGCTGGAATGGACTGAACCCCATAGAAGGCACCTGCCAACTGGCCAAAGACGGCCGCAGTCGTATCAGTATCATCCCCTAAATTCACGGCCATCTTTACACCCTCTTCAAAACTTTGTGAGTGATAAAAACACCACATCGCTCCTTCCAGGCATAACAAAGCATCCCCTTTCCCAGAAACTTCTTCGTAAGATTTTTTGAAATCAATCGTTGAATCAGCAAAGATTTCTTCTTTAGATAAACCCTTCAAGGCACGGTGAATGTACAAACTCAAATCAGCGCATGCTTTAAGGCAGTTTAAAGGGGCATGAGTCACTTTAGAACTCAACTCTGCATACTTCAATGTCTCTTCCAGATTTTTGAAATAAAACAAAGGCACAGGCGCCAGTCTCATCAATGAGCCATTGGTGGCAGGGTCAGTTTCTGCTCCTGCATAAATATCTTTATGCTCTTCGTATCTAAGCAGTGCTGCTTTAGTTGTATTGCCGATATCAAAACAGTTTCCGGTACAGCTCATGTAGCCTTCGCGAAACCATTTTATATAGCGCTCGATCTGATCGTAAGGATCAAAAGTATTTTTTTCAACTAAGCTAAATCCCAGACAAAGAGCAAGACTGGTATCATCCGTCCACTGCCCTTTTTGTAAATTAAAAGGTCCACCGGCACGCATCTCCTCCACTGGTGGAAAGCTTCCTCTTTTTTCAAATTCCACAGGAGCGCCTAGTGCGTCTCCCACAGCTAAACCTAAAAGAGATCCAAGATAGCGGTCTTTTAATTCAATCACTCAAATCGCCCTGGAGATCGCATCAGCTTAGTAATAACTTCGCGTGGATCAAGATCGTTATAAAGAACGCCGTATACACCATTAAAGATTTGGGCGCGGATATCAAATTGTTCTGAAATAAAATGCGCGGCCTTGGCCGTTTTATAACCCTCAACAACGGATCTTTGTGACTTGATAATTTCTTCGGCCTTTCTTCCTTTAGCAAGTTCAAGTCCGAATGTTTTATTTCTTGAAAGATCTCCGGTCGTAGTAAGAATTAAATCCCCCATTCCCGAGAGTCCGTAAAATGTTTCAGGGCGTGCATTGTAAACAGCACCAAAACGAAGCATTTCAGCGATCCCACGAGTGATCATCGCTGCTCTGGTGTTGTGGTTGTAACCAAGACCTTCAATAACTCCTCCGGCAATGGCCAGAATGTTTTTTAAAGCTCCACCAAGTAACACACCTTTAATATCGTAGCTCGCCAGTACTTTAAATGAGCTGGTATTCATCATCTGTGAGACTTCTTCTAAAACTTTTTTAGAGCGTCCGGCAAGTGTGACCAGAGTGATTTGTTCCTGCATGATTTCATGGGCAAAACTAGGCCCTGATAAAAAACAGAAATAATCTTTGAAATGTGGGTACATATCAAAAAATAAATCATCAGATAATTCAAGCGTATTAGGATCAATCCCTTTTGAAAGAGAAACCACCGGGATTTTCTTCATCAGGTAACTTAAAAAACGATCGTAGTTTTCGTTAAAGTACTCACTGATTCCCGCTGTTGGAAGAGCGGAAACAATCAATTCAATATTTCCAGGAATACTGTCTACTTCATCCCATGTAAGAGCAGCATCAATATTGGAAGCAATTTTTAAACCCGGAAGATAAATTGAATTTTCTCCACCTTTAATTGCATCGTAAATATCCTGTGACCTTACTTTTAAAATAACCTTATCAAAGTTTTGCGAAAGTACTTGGGCCATAGCTGTCCCAAAAGCACCTGCACCAATGACCAGAGCAATTTTATTTTTTTGTGAATTCATAGTGAGATAATTCCTTTTATCACTGAAGCACGTTGATAGACGAGGATGATGTCCTCACTCTTGTTCATAATCATTTTACCACTGACACTAATATACTTTCCGTTTGCAGATGCCTTTTGCTCAATCTCCATTCCTTGCATAATAAAAAGGATCTGGTGAATTTGATCAACGGGCACAATAAACTTAAAAAGGTACTCGCTGGGAAACTTCACTGTCTCATCCAGCACCAGCTTAAGCTGGCCTAATCTTACTTCTAGTTCACTCATTAAAACTCCAATAGATCCAGAGGGATTTCTTGAGCGTAACGAAGCATATCGATCACTTCACGTGCACAGGCATCCCCTGCTTCACGATAAGTAATGTAATCAACTGCTTCTTGAATTTCCAAACTAGCATTTGGAACCGTTGCAGAAAATCCCACTCTTTTTAAAATAGGCAGGTCAATAAACTCATCACCCATATAAAGAACCTGATCATCTGTGAATCCTAGTGCCAGGACTTTTTTGTAAGACTCTCTTTTGTCTTCATTGCCCAAATAAGCAAAATCAACTTTCAGGTTATCGATAAAACGTTTGCGAACACCTTTACTGTCCCCGCCAGAAATCACTCCGACTTTTAGCCCTGCGGCCATTAACATTTTTAATCCATGTCCATCAAGGGCGTGAGTGGTGCGGTTAAAACCAACATCCTCACCTTCCCATGAAATTTTTCCGTCAGTTAAAATTCCATCAATATCAAAAATACAAACTTTAATCTTAGAGAGTTTATCTTTAAATTGAGCGGCAAAAACTCTTAGCGATTTTTTTTGATCTAGTGCTTGTGCCATTACTAAACTACCTCATAAATGCGAAGAAGCTGCTCTACAACCGATTTAATCTGGTCAAGAGGAAGGCTTGTTGCCGGGTCTGATAATGCTTTATCTGGATCCGGGTGAGTTTCCATGAAAATCCCGTCTGCTCCAGCTGCAATCGCGGCCTTTGCTAAAACTAAAATCTGTTCACGTTTTCCACCTGTCGCCGTTCCGAGTCCACCCGGTCTTTGTACACAGTGGGTAGCATCGTGAACTGTTTTAACTCCGAAGCTCTTCATTATTTGAAAAGACGCCATATCAACAACCAGGTTGTTGTATCCAAAGCTCGATCCTCTTTCAGTTAAAAGGATTTGGCTTTTTGGGATAATCGTCGTCGCTTTATCAACAATGTTCTTTGTCTCTTCCGGAGATAAGAATTGTCCCTTTTTAACTTTTAAAATACGCCCGTGTTTTGCACACGCTTCAGCTCCAGCTGCGATCATGTCAGTTTGACGGCATAAAAATGCCGGCACCTGCAGAACGTCTACAACTGTTGCAAGCTTCATCGCCTGAGAAGCTTCGTGGAAATCCGTTAAAACAGGAAGTCCAAATGTGTCTTTTACTTTTTGAAGAATTCTCATCCCTTCATCAATACCAGGGCCTCTGTAAGAGTTGATTGATGTACGGTTTGCTTTATCAAAGCTTCCTTTGTAGGTAAGCGTGATTTTATCTTCGAAAGGTTTTAAGTCTTTTATTAAACGATCAGCGATTCTAAGAGCAAGCTCTTCGCTTTCAAGAACACAAGAGCCAATGAATAGATCTAATTTGGGTTTTGTCATTATGATTTCCTATTTTTGTCTGATTCTTCAATAAACGCTTTAAACAGCGGATGTGGAGAAAATGGTTTTGATTTAAATTCCGGGTGGTATTGGCAAGCAATGAAAAATGGATGGTCTTTTAATTCTACGACTTCAACCAGATTAAGTTCACGGTTAAACCCTGAAACAGTTAATCCCGCTGCCGTAATCTTATCCATATACATATTATTCACTTCAAGACGATGACGGTGACGTTCTTGAATTGTTTCATGTTGGTAAATTTTCATTGCCAAAGATTTCGGCTCAAGATGACAGTCATACGATCCTAGTCGCATACTTCCACCTTTAGTTCCCGAGCTACTTTGTCCTTCCATATAGTGAATCAAGTGAGCACCACCACTTTGGAACTCTTCTGATGTTGCATCAAGAATCCCAGCGACGTGACGAGCGTATTCAATAACCGCAAGTTGTAGTCCAAGACAAATTCCAAAAAATGGAATTTTCTTAGTACGAGCGTATTCAATCGCTTTAATTTTTCCTTCTGTTCCACGGCTTCCAAATCCACCAGGAACTAAAATCCCCTGAACGCCTGCAAACAACTCATCAAGGTTGGTGCCTTTTTCAAGTTGTTCTGAGTCGATATAAACAGGTTTGAATTTTAATTGATTAGCGATCGCTCCGTGATTAAGAGCTTCGTCTAATGACTTATAAGACTCAACCAGGTCAGTGTATTTACCAACGATCCCTATCTTCACTTCTCTAAGAGGGTGAGTGAAATTATAAACAACTTTTTCCAGGTCTTCGATCTTAGCGGCCGGTGCCCAAATTCCTAAGAGTTCATTGATTCTTTCATCAAGACCTTGTTTGTGAAATTCTAATGGCACTTTATAAATTGAATCCATATCAATTGATTGGAAAACATTTTTTCTGCTCACATTACAAAAGCGAGAAATTTTATCAAGAGTGTCTTCGTCTACTTCACGGTCAGATCTGCAAATGATCACATGTGGAGATAATCCTTGTGACATCAATTCTTTTACCGAGTGCTGAGCTGGCTTTGATTTAAGCTCGCCTGCTGCTGCGATGTATGGAAGTAATACAAGGTGAACAAAAAGAACGTTGTCCGCTCCTTCGTCGTGAGCAAATTGTCTGATTGATTCAATAAAAGGAAGAGACTCAATATCTCCTACAGTTCCACCGATTTCACCGATTAGGATGTCAGAGTTTTCTGAAGCAACATGAATTCTTCTTTTAATTTCATTCGTGATATGTGGAACAACCTGAACCGTTTTTCCAAGGTAGGTTCCCGCTCTTTCATTCTCGATAACTTTTAAATAAACCTGGCCAGTCGTAAAGTTACTGTCACGCTTAAGTGTTAATGACGTGAATCGTTCATAGTGACCAAGATCCAGATCTGTTTCAGCACCATCGTCAGTGACAAACACTTCTCCGTGCTGAGTTGGACTCATTGTTCCCGGGTCAACGTTAATGTATGGATCCATTTTTAACATTGAGACTTTAATTCCACGTCTCTCTAAAAGACCTGCAATACTAGCTGCTGCTAATCCTTTTCCAAGTGAGCTTGCAACTCCACCTGTGATAAAGATGTACTTTTTATGTTTCTTATTTTCTGCCATTTAATACCTCTTCTACTTTTTTTACATCTTCAGGATGATCAACACCCATTACAGTACTTTTCGTTTCCAAAGCTCCAATGGTCATGCCCATTTCCAGCGCTCTTAATTGCTCTAGCTTTTCTAAATCTTCTAGTCTTGAAACAGGGGCTTTTGCAAAATTGCTTAAAGCAGATGGTTTATATGAATAAACCCCGATGTGCAGGAACCAATAATCGCCAACAGGATCAATCCCACTGTCGCGCTTAAAAGGAATACTTGCGCGCGAAAAATAAAAGGCCTTTCCCGTTGTTTCACTCATCGCTACTTTAACTTTATTGGCATCGTGAAAGACGCTGTCAAATCCCATTTGCTTTTTTACTAATGTCGAAATCTCAAACGGCTTGTTTAAATGAAACTCGGCCAAACGAACCAAGTCACTTCCTTCCAGAAGGGGCTCATCACCTTGAACGTTAATCACCAGGTCGTAATTTTTTGCTTTGAAAAAACGGTTGTAAGCTAATTCAATTCGAAGCGTTCCAGAAATAACATCGTCATCCACTCTCACAACATTTGTTGAAAAAGATTTGATATGCGCTTCTACTTCATCACTATCAGTGACGACGTATGAATCGAATTCAATGTCAGGATGAGAGGCAGTCTGGCAGTTCTCCAACACTCTAGCGATCATGGTTTTGCCGGCAATCATTGTCAGCGGCTTTCCAGGAAAACGAGTTGAAGCAAAACGCGCGGGAATTAAAATGAGGACACTTTTTTTACTCACTTTAAAGGTCTCCAAAAATAGATATAATAAGCTTAAGATTATAGAGGAGCGAACGTCTTATGGCCCAAAGAATTTCAATTCTATTCCTGATTTTTTCGATCGGCCATTACGCTATGTCGCATGCCGAAGATTATAAGCGCACCGTCATTACTGACCCTAGTATCAGCCGCCGTTGTGACATCCTGACAGAGACCAGAAAAGAGAAAATTGCCAATAAACAACGCATCCTGGCCATGATCGAGAGAAATAAACACTTACAAAACATCACACCTGAGAACAAAGTGACGGTTAAGAAAAAACTAGAGACCAATCTAGGACATCTGGAACATGAATTAACTTTAGTTTTGACTCAAATTCAGTATCAAGAAGAAAATATCGTACGAAAAGGCTGTCCCGGCGTTACGTTATAAAAAACTTTTCAATGCATATCGCCCACTCTATCCTATTCTAAACATTTAACTGTTACTTTTAGAATAAATAGAGAAAAAACATGACCAAAAATCTCTTTTTGTCCCTGGCCGTACTATCTCTTTTAATGCCAAAAGTTTTGTTGTCTCAAGATGATACAATTGAAACTCTGGACTCTTCATCAGACACCAGCACTGAAGATTTAACAGATGGCCCTCAAACACTTCCAGCTGGCGAAGCTCCTATTCCTCAAACTGAAAGTATTTCGTCGCCAAAAAATGACGATATCACTGGCGTGGAAAAACTTGAACCGGTGGATGATAAAATCCCTCAGTCAGATCTTCAAAAGAAAACCGGTGTCGTGTCTGAAGAGGAATTATTAAAACCAAAAAATCCAAAACCTGCTCCAAGTAAAGTGCGCTCTCAAAAGCAAACGACAGAAACAGAAATGTACATTCAAGACTCCAGCAAATATAAACTCAACGACGTTTATAAGAACCTGCAGCTCAATGATGTCATCGAGCAAGGTCTAAGAAAAAACTATGACCAAAATATTCGCGGTCAAAGACAAGAACTCAATGAGATTGCTTTTTCAGGTGCTAAAAGTGCGTTCTGGCTTCCAGAACTAAAAATCACCCTGAATACTGACAATCAAAAAATTGCCAACCTAAGAAGCAGCTCGCGCGCTCCGACGACTCCCAACTCAACTTCACCAAGTGGAGTTTTAGGATTGTCATTGGGAGACTACACTGTTTTTAACTGGGGTAAAGACTACGCTCTTTATTTGAATAAAAAATCTGTTTACGAGCGCCAGACACAAATTTACAACGAATCAAAACGTGAATTGAAACTTGATTTGATCAATAGCTTTTTTGCTTTATTATCAGCAAAAAATATTGAAAAAATCCGTCAGGAAGAATTGCGCCAGACTTCGTTTGTTTATCGTCTAAGCAAAGAAAAAATCACTGTTGGTAAAACCTCAAAACAAGACTATTACCAGGCAAGAAGTGAGTATTTAAAATCTCAAAACGACTATCACGATGCTAAAATTGTCGCAGACCAGGCCGATGAAGGTGTCGCTTTCCAGATTGCTGATGCCGTTGGAACAAAATACGTCATCAATGAAAGCCTGGACTACAGAAGATTAAAAATCAGCCTGGACGAAGTGCTGGAACTTGCGACAAAAAACAATCCGACTCTTCTTACAAATAAAGTGATTATTGATAATGCTGAAAGAGATTACGATGTGGCCCTTAAAGACAATATGCCACTGCCAAAATTCTCTATTAACCTTGGTGCTTACAATCACCGCTTTGGACCGACAACCAACACAACTCGCTATGAAACATATTCAGGTGGAGGAAATGTTGAATTAGTCGCTTCAATCAACACGAGTTGGGCGATTACAGGTCAAGATGGATTCTTAAACTCAAACCGCTTAGCAACCAGCAGAATCAGCAAAGAAATTGCCAGCAAAGAATTTGAAAAGAACACTCATTACA
This sequence comes from Bacteriovorax sp., assembly GCA_040376855.1. Lineage (GTDB taxonomy): Bacteria > Bdellovibrionota > Bacteriovoracia > Bacteriovoracales > Bacteriovoracaceae > Bacteriovorax. The sequence continues at coordinate 1,612 of JBEIPV010000019.1, read as the reverse complement.
CTCAATCAAATATCAGACAGACGTATAAGACAATTCTTTCACTTCAAAATCAGCTAGTGATTTTAGAAGCAAGACTTCCAAGCTTACAAAAAACGTTTGATACAATTTTAGACAACTACCTGGGTGGAAGGACAAAGTTCTACGATTTTTCAATGGCCCTTAGTGATCTAACGACAACTAAAATCTTTTACGAGCAAGTTAAGCTGCAACATTTAAGAGAAAAATTAACACTGGCCCGCCTGGCAGGAATTGAAGATTTCCCAGGAGAAAATTTCGAATTACTGGCAACAAGAGTAAAGGGTAAATAAGATGAAAAAAACACTTTTAAAAACAGCTCTTCCATTTGTTTGTACTGCTCTCATCGCAAGTGCACAGGCCTCTGAACTGACTATCCGTTCTGAAAGTACATTTAACCCTACTCACGCCAACCGCTTTTCTTTTATGGCCGGAGTAAATCCCAGCCTTACGAAATCTGGAGACATGAGCAATTTTACATTCTCATACGGCAGAAAATTGGAGAGCTACTGGATCGATACTAACTTTGCAATGAACAAGGGTTTATTCAAAAAGTTCTCTGCCAACAATCCCACTGCAACGGGTGCTACAGACGAGCAACTTGAAGAACAACAAAACTCACTGACAACAATTGGTGTGGGTATTGGAAGAGAGACTCGCTACGCGCAAACTCTACTTCCTTTTGATGATATTTATGAATTAATGGCCGCCAACCTTACCTACAATAGCTACAAAGAAGACTTTTCCGGGAAATCTTTTTCAGGCCCTGGTCTACTGGCAAAATTCTCTGTTTATAAGAGATTTGGCGACTATTTTAGCGCCGGTGCTCATTTCAATTACAACCTTGCTGTGGTAAAACGAGCTCAAGACGTTGACACAGAAACAAACTCACAACGCTCTCTAACCCTGGGCTTTTTGACTATGGGAATTGACTTGAGTTTTTATCTCTAAAAAATAAGGATGGTTTATGATTCCTCGTTATGAAGCAAAGGCCATCACCCCGATCTGGAGTGATGAAAATAAGTTTAAAACTTTCCTTCGAATCGAGCTTGAACTCCTTCGTGCTTTAGAAGAAAAAAAGATGATCCCGAACGGGATTGCCGACACCATTCAAAAAACAGTAGAAATTCGCCCTGCTAGAATTGATGAAATCGAACTTGTCACAAGACATGATGTCATCGCTTTTTGCACATCTATCACTGAACAACTTCCGGCCGATATCGGAAAGTACTTCCACTACGGAGTGACGTCTTCCGACGTTATCGATAGCGCCCTTACCCTTCAGTTGAAATCATCTCTTGATGTGGTCATGAAGTCTTACGATGCTTTTTTAGAAGCTCTAAAGTCACGTGCCATTGAAACGAAGATGCTTATGACTCTAGGCCGCTCACACGGAATGTATGCTGAGCCCATGAGTTTTGGACAAAAACTCTTAGGTCACTACGCTGAATTCAAACGCAGACGCGAAGATCTTCAGGATTTTTACGACAATGAATTAACCATTCAATTATCAGGTGCTGTTGGAAACTACACCATCCTGACTCCAGACATTGAAGAAAGTGTCGCTAAAAAATTGGGAGTAAAAGTTGAAGACGTT